>JBNJEM010000739.1:0-3574 GCA_051745935.1 Planctomycetota bacterium | reverse complement strand
ATGCGAAGGCAGGTTATCATGGGGGAAGCCTGGGTGTGTTGGTTTAACCCAGCGAGCCGGGGTGATTCAGGCGGGCGCGTGTCATCTTTTCCGGCATACCACCGCCACGTTGATGTTGGAAGCCGGAGCGGACGTGCGGTTCATTCAGGCCTTGCTCGGGCACGAGAGCCTGAAAACCACGCAAATCTATACGCACGTCTCCATCCCGCAGTTGCGCCGGGTCCATGCCCAAACGCATCCGGCCTGGCGACTTTATCGTCGAGCGGACGGTCCATCATCGGAGGCGTCGCCCCGGCCGTCTGAACCGGACGACGATCGCGAGGCGGATGGCCGACCGCCCGCCTGAGAACGCGAGGCCCGCGCCCGTGTAGCGACAGGCCGAGCGGTGGCCGCGGGCGAGCTCTCTTCGAGCCAGATGCTGACGCATGCCTTCTCTATGGCGTGTTCCAGGCCCCGCGGATTACTCGTCGCGCCATTGCCGCGGGTCCCGAGCCCTCCTTCCTTCTCTAGCCGTTTCCGCGGCCGGTCGCCGGCCCATTCCGGGCTGCGCGATCCGCGGCGGGACGGCCTCTTTTTGCTCTCGACGGTCTCTTTCGCTATAATCAACGCTGAGTTCTTTGACATATTAACGGGCCCTCGCGCGCCCGCGCGCGGATACACGACCCCGGCTCTAGGCCGCCCCAGCCTCGGCGCAAGCCCCTGGCCATCCAGCCCTTACGCGCACAGGAGTCCGCAACCTCACCAGACGGTAGGATAGCGCCCGTTGGTACGACGCCCACACCGGACGGTGGTTGAGCGAGGATCCGATCGGGTCCGAAGGGAAAGATGCGAACCTGTATCGGTATTCCAGCAACAATCCACCAGTGCGGGTCGATCCGCTGGGTCTGGAATGGCAAGTGGACCGTAAGGGGGAACCGCGTGCTATCGCGACGTGTGAACGCTGTGACCGGGTGGAAGACTTAGCGAAAAAACTCGATCTATGGCCCTCCGAGTTTCGCAAATGGCTGAAAGACGAAGACGGAAAAGGGTTACCCGAAACGGCAGAGACAGAGATGACGGAGTCTCGCAAATTTTCGGTGCCCAATACAGCATACCTTCATGTCGGGAAGTGGCAGGTGGGGCCGATAAGGTGGGCACTCAAGGGGTATGAAGACGGGTTAAAATCAAGACTGGAAAAGGCAGGTCTCCTGGTAGATTATAATGCCCCCACGAGCGTAGCACTTATGGCGGCACAGCTCCGTTCCCCGGACGTTTTTGTATTTGCGTATTTTGGCCATGGTATATTCGGGTGTTTGCAACCCAATCCTTTGCAATCGCACGAGAACTTCTCGGACACGAACCTGATGCCTAAGACATACACGCAGTTCGGGATCGCGGAAATGCATTTAATTGCTTGCGAGACACACGCTGGTGATTGGGAATGGAGAGCAGATGCTGCACGAAGTATCCCTCGACGTAGCGCAAAGCCTGGAATTCGTGCTTCCCGACATGTGGGCAATCGTCGAGCGGTTCGGGCCAGAATTGGAGCGCCGCACTACAATTTGGGTGAGGCCGCCAGGCGCCAAACCGAGCGATCACATGGACCACTGCGATGACTGATTTCCGTGAGGTCGATCCTGCTGAGTTGCGAGTTCCACCGTCGCGCGCTCAAGGAGCCGATCCGGAGAAGCTCTCGCGGCAGATCTACTTGTTCGGGCGGTCAACGGAGGGGATGCCCGTGCCCTGGGTCTACGAGGGTGCGGACGGGGCTCTGGTGCTGTATAATGGAGTGACGCGCGCGACGCGAGTTGCGAAGCTGGAACCTGGGATCCTCATCCAAGTGGAGGTGATTGGCACGCTGCCCCAAGCCTACGCGTCGCTACCAAGAATAGGAGACCTGTTGCCATGATGTCACAGACGCGAAGCGAAGCGTTAAGAGTACTGGCCGAGTTGTGCTCCTTGTCACCAGACGTTCGGCTCGGCCAGTTGCTCGCCCACCTTGGTTTCCTTGGCGAATCGCACGTCGGAAAGGGGCTGGGGGACATCGAGGACGATGAACTGCTCGCAATCTTGTATCGTCATAGAGCAGAGCTGCAGGGACGATCTAGGCAAACGCCGAACCAGTCGCTGCAACCGGCCGAGGCCGCGGTATCGGTTTCTGGAAGTTCCACCGAAACGCGCGCGGCCCCGGCGGCTGAGCGATAACGTTCGTCGGACAAATTGAAGTGTCGCGACAAAAAGAGCCATCACCGTACAACACGCCGCCTTGGCGAAGATCACATCGCGCGACATCCCCAGATGGTGCGGTGACGGCTGAAATCGTGGACGCTCGGGAACACTCAATGGGCAACCCGACGATCGGCACCTTGAAAACCTCGAATGGCCATGAGATTCCTCGATGCAGCCCCGCGTTCATTTGGTCAGACGATTCTCGCTATTTGGCCGTGCCACAATGGATTCGCCGCTTCGCCTTGTTCCTGCGCCAACGGCTCGTGATTATCGACATACGTGCCAACAGAATCCTGGCATCGCGTTTCACGCGTTGGCTGCTGGATCCGAAAGCTTTTGTCAATGGTCGGCTGGAACTTGCGGTCAGCAGTTCGTTTGGAATAACGTGGATGAAGCTTGAGCGATTCGTAATTGACGTACCAACTGAATTGAATGGCTTTGATGTACTTCGACCGTCAAGCTTAAACAGACATTCGTCATCGCGAGACTTGTGATTTATTGGGGTGAACCATACTGCACTCATTCGGCCGATCATGATGGCATGGGAAGATCGTTACATTGGTGTTTGGTCTGATGGTCTCGGCACTGAGACTCACGTCGATAAGGTGCGCGGGCCACACTTTAAAGTTTCCGTCTTGCGGAAGGGGGTTCCGATAGCCCGTCCGTGGATGGACAACGAGTCCGCTTTGGATATGCCTGCGATCTACACCTATGATGCTCTTGATGGCTCCGACTTTTCCGTCGACCTTGGCCCCACGAAAAGTGGTAACTACTTGCTTTCCGGAATAGCAGAATAACGGCCCCGTATGACGGTGACGGCGCGCGTGGAAGCAGCGTCAGGGAGCAGGGGAGAACGTCCGGATCGGGGTGACTCATTACTTAAAGGGAAAAAGTAAACGAGCCTCCGATCCCCGTGTACGGGGTCCAAGCGGGGGGATGTGGGCCAGAGCGGCGGGCCGGGACGGGATCCAGGCGACGTGAGAGGATAATGGCCGAAACGGGTGACGGAACGCGGTCAGTTTTGCGCTTTTCCCTATCCATGCGGCGAGACGTCTTCCGTGTGATGTTTCGGGGCGTTTAAAAACATCCATGAGGGTCTCCGGTGTTGAGCTGAGTGGGCGCCGGGCGGGCGAGTCGGGTGGCACTGGCTGAGCGAGCGCGGGACAGGCTTCCATTTCTGACAGCGCTAAACGCGAGCGGAGAGTGCACGGTTTCCACTTCGCTCGCGTTGTGCCATGACTCGGTTACTGTGTACAGGCCCTCAACCCACACTGGCTCCGTTTGCTCAATCTCAAGGCAGTTAATACGTGACTGATGTCTCACACCCTTTCATTCTTTCATCCCGTTTCAGGAATATATCGCTCAC
>JBNJEM010000738.1:0-3578 GCA_051745935.1 Planctomycetota bacterium | reverse complement strand
GATACTCTGGGTCATCATCATTGGAAGGTTTACATCCTGACTGTTCAACACGAAAAGAATGGAAGTGGTCGTACCCAAAGATGGGTACTTGCGTTTTCCTTCCAGGACCCTGCTGCTTTGCAGCTCGGTGACGCGTTGGTTCAAGATGTCCCCCACCTGGCTCGGATTCTCTTCGAGCGTGGCGAGGAGTTCGGGTTCCGCCCGTTGCATTTCCACGAATAGAGCCCGACTTCCCGGTCCAGTCCCCACCGCCTCCGCAAAACGGGACCAACTGGGCAAGTTGTAGGTTTCGGGGGCGTCCACTCCGGCTGCGAACGCGCGCAAACGACGTTGAAAATTCTGCTCACGGACGATCTCCAACACGTAGCGGCTGCGAAACCGAATTTCCCGATCGTCCGACTCCACGCCTCGATCCAACGCCTCCATGGCCTCCAGGCCGAGATCAATCAGCTGCGCCGTGGCATGGCGCCGAACGGCGAAGCTTCGGGCGCCGAGCCGCAGTACCAATTGATCTGGATCAGCCCTTAACGCCTCCTCCTGAACCGCCTTGCCCCGCTCGACTCCCGGCCCCGCGGCTAATGCGAGTTGCACGACGAGCACAATGGTCTGCAGGTTCATCGGTTTACCTCCCAGATAAAGTGGCGGGCCGCCAGGCCAGTTCGAACTAGCGCTCGGTTGCGGTTGCTCCGCTGCCGTGGGCTGCTCCATTCATCCAACACGCGAACGTTCTGCGACCTCGACAGCCGATGTAGCAAGCCTCTGCCCGAACCCCTGCGGTTTCCCCCCATCCAAATCACATTGAAAATGGGCCCCACGTTTTGGTGCCGACAGTAAAACCAGCGCTACCGTATTGTAGGCGATTGGGTGGCAAGGCGTCCAGCAACCCGCCTCTGCTGTGCCGATTTCCCGGCATAATCGCGCCCCTGGGGTACCGAAACCACCAGTTGGACAATTGGAAGCAATTATGGGACAAATCGGGGCTGGTATCGTGGCCAGTTACGTTTTCAGTCACCCTGGCCGCGGGGCGATCAGGCAACGCCGGGTGATTTCTGCTTGCGTTTTTCCCAGTATCGGGTATGCTCAGTACGCGTTTAGCCATTCCGATGACCAATAAAATGCTGGCGGGAGGCAGCATGTCGAGCAAAAGCATGAAATCCCTGGGGTGGTCCCAATTCAAGTCCCTCTCGCCCCGTGAAAAAGCTCAGTATTTGCGAACTCCGGAGGGCAACTTGCAGGTGGTTGTCTACTCGCAGCAGTTTGATCGGGCTTTGCTTGACCATCTGTTTTCGCTGGCGGACCTGGTGCGGTCGTCGAAGTATAACGAGCAAGTTCGGGCCTATGTGAGGACGCTACTGAACACGAAATCTTGTGCGTTATACTTCACGCAACCGTCGACTCGAACCTTCACCTCGTTTTCGCTGGCCGCCCAGACGGTCGGCATGATTACCGAGGAAATTCGTGACCCAGAGCTCTCCTCGCTGTACAAGGGAGAATCCGAGATCGATACGCTGCTGACGCTTGCGGAGTTAGCCGACGCGATCGTCATTCGCCAGGGCGACCATTCGTTTATCGAGCGGTTCGCCTTTGAAGTGATGAACCGCGGTTATGCGACGCGCGTGGTCAACGGCGGCAGCGGTTCCGAACAACACCCGACGCAGGCTTTGTTGGACCTTTATACGCTGGTCTCACATTTCGAACTGCGCAGCGTCGACGGAGGATCGTTTTCAGTGGCGATCGTGGGGGACTTGAAGCGGTCCCGTACCGCGCACAGCCTCTCGTATCTGTTGGCACTCTATCCGCGTATCAAGCAGTACTTCGTGGCGCCCGACGAGCTGCAGATGGGCGAGGGGTTGATCAAGTATTTGGATGAAAACAATATCGAACATGCGCGAACGGACGACCTTGACGCCGTGCTTCCCGAAATGGACGCCGTCTACATGATGCGGATGCAGGACGAGTACGGCACGACCAGCGAGGGGTTGCGGCGCAAGTATGCCGGGTATTGTCTCACCACCGGTCGCGTCGCGAAAATGAAACCGAAAGCCGGTATTCTCCACCCGCTCCCGCGCCGAGCGGAGTTGCCCCTGGAGATTGATCGTGATCCACGGGCACTCTACTGGGAGGCGGTTAATCGCGGCAAGTTCGTCCGCATCGCCCTGCTGCTGCATATGTTTGGCACGGACAATGTGGAGAAGATTGCGGCTCGCGCCTACTGAAGCGGGTGCGTTAAGCCCAGCATTGCATGAATCAGAGAACACAATTCTCCCAAGTGTCGCATTTCATAGCGTCACACGCGCTTCGACGGGCAACGTTGAACGGGCTCTGCCGCCCGTGTGTCATGCAACGGCGGGCTCTGCTTCAACCGCGAAGGTTCGCACTTCCGTTGCACACCTTAAAAAAGGGCTTTGCCGGATGCAAATGCCACGAGCTTGTCCCGTGATGGTTCACGTTCGCCGCTACAACCTGTCAGAAGCACGACTCCTGGCCGTCCGTAGCGTGGAACGTAACGGACCACGGGACAAGCCCGTGGCATCCATGCGAGCTGCTGTGTCCAGGCCGTGTAGTGGCACCCGTGAACGGCTACTTGAAATCAGACATGTATTTGCGATAAACGCTGAAGTAATCACAGCCCAGCAGCAGGATTTGGCGCCGATCACGGTCCAGAAACGCATTGGTGCCCTCATGACGTTCCACTCGCCGCTGTCGAGCTCGGCACGCGTGTCGGTGCCGTCCAGTCCGTTTCGGACTTGCCTGAGGGGCGGAACACGGTATCCAATACGATCGTCGGCCTCCGCCACGTTGAATGATCAGCGATCCGTCCCGTGCGGCGGGACATCCCAAAACCACGGCCAAGTGTTCAGCGTCTCCTGGGCGCCGCCGGCGTGACCCCACCCAAGTCGATTGTCGACCGAGGCGTCCAAGTGTCCACGAGAAAGAAGCTCGCGGGACAACGCGGAACCGCTTGACATGAAACCACTTAAGGGCCATTCTCTTATCAGATTCCACGGGAACATCGGATGCCAGACGCGACAAACTGGTTCACGCGGACTTGGCGTTTTTCCTCATGCCAGCCCGGAACTGCCCCAGCCGCCCCTTCTGGGGCCCGTTACGTTCGGGGCCAGGGTTTGGGGGAAAACGGATTGCGGTGGTTGCGACCGGGCGGGACACCAGGGAGAATAACAAAGATGGATTCTGTCGAGCGGGTTGCGGGACGATGGCCGTTGAAGATGGTGTCGATTTCGGGTCGCGCCGTGGTATGGTCATGAAGGGGGGCGGAACATAAGGCCGAATTGCAACCGTTTCGACCAGGTTGGCGTTGTTTGCAAAAGAGTGATTGAGTTTCACTGTCCGACTGAGGGAGTTGCTGCCATGAAAACCCACGCGTTTGTTCTGTTGGCCGCCGTTGTGTTTCCGTTGACGGCGTGCGCCGACGACTCGAAGACCTATCTCGATCCCGAGAAGGCGGGGCCGGCCTATGAAATCCAGGGCGAGTATTTAGGGGAAATCGACGGCGAGGAGCCGACGAGTCGCTGGGGGGCTCAGGTCATCGCGTTGGGAGATGGTAAGTTCCGATTGGT
>JBNJEM010000737.1:0-3579 GCA_051745935.1 Planctomycetota bacterium | reverse complement strand
GTGGGGGTCTGGCCGCGTGCCCTACCGCCTCTTAGCTCACGAGCCTGATTCACCCACGAGATGAACTCGTGGGGGTCCCGGAGGGATTGACGCGGGGACGGTAGCTGGCCATCTGGTTCACCCACGGTGCTGGCTACGAGGCCTTTTCCGTGGCGAGCAGTTTCTTGAATTGTTCTTCATCGAGGATCTGGACGCCGTGGCGTCGGGCTTGCTGAAGCTTGCCACCGGGATTCTCGCCGACGACCAGATAATCGGTCTCGCTGCTAACGCTGGAAGTAACCCGTCCCCCGAGCGTTTCGATTCGCTCCGTGGCCTGATCGCGCGTGAAATCCTGGAGGGACCCGGTCAGGACGAACGTGTTGCCGGCCAGTGGGCGGGCCGCCGCGGCGGTCGGCATGTCCTGTACATGCATACCGACCTGGTCGAAGTGTTCCAGTTCCTTTTTCGTGGCCGGGTGGCCAAAGAACTCGGACACGCTGTTGGCGATCTCCGGCCCCACCTCGGGAATTCGCTGAAGGCGCTCCCGATCAGCCTGACGGATCTTTTGGAGGCTGCCGAAGTGGGTCGCCAGCACCTGGGCCATTCGCCGGCCCACGTGACGAATTCCCAGGGCGTACAGGAAGCGATCGAGTCGCGGCCGCTTGGAACCTTGAATCGCTTTGTGCAGGTTTCTGGCTTTCTTCTCCGCGAAGGTTTCCAACTTCAGCAGATCATCGGTCCGCAATTCATACAGATCCGCCAGATCCCGGATCATGCCTCGGTCGACGAGTTCCTGGGCGGTTTCCTCGCCGAGCCCTTCGATGTCCATGGCTTCCTGCGAAGCAAAGTGCTTCAGGTGGCCGACCAGTTGGGGTGGGCAGGTGAATCCAGCGGGGCAGAAATAGTAAGCCCCTTCTCGCACCACCTCATGGCCGCACACGGGACACGCCGCTGGCATGGCAAACATCGCCGCTCGGCGGCGCCCCGGCTCCTTCACTCGCTCGATCACTTCGGGGATCACGTCACCCGCTCGGACAACCCGAACCTTGTCCCCTTTTCGGATGTCTTTGCGATGCACCTCGTCTTCGTTGTGCAAGGTGGCCCGGCTGACCGTCACGCCGCCAACGTCCACCGGCTCGAGCAGCCCGACCGGCGTGAGCATTCCGGTCATTCCCACCTGCACCACGATCTCATGGAGCCGGGTTACTTCTTGGCGGGGCGCGAACTTCCAAGCCAGAGCCCAGCGGGGGCTGCGATGCCGCGTGCCGAGGCGTGCCCACAGATTGCGATCGTCCGCCTTGATCACGATTCCATCGAGCTCATGCGCAAACTCATCTCGCCGCCGGGCCATGCGCTCGTGGAACGCGCGAACCGCTTCCAGCGACCCACAGCGGCGGCTGACCTGATCGGTCTTGAGGCCCCAGCGAGCCAACTGCTTTCGCTCCTCCCAGTGACTGTTGATCGGCTCCCCTTCCAGCCACAAGATATCGTAGAACACAAGGTCCAGCGGCAGTTTGGCCACCTCGCGCGGGTCGAGTCTTCGGACCGTGCCGGCCACGGCGTTCCGCGGGTTGGCGAACGGGGCTCTACCTTCTTCCACCCGGGCGCGGTTTAGCGCCTGGAACGCCTGCTTCGGCAACATGACTTCGCCCCGTATCGCGACCTTGGTGGGAGGCGATTGGTCGGCGCGCAACCGCAGTGGCAATGAGCGCACGGTGCGGAGATTGACCGTAATGTCCTCGCCGGTCCGGCCGTCGCCGCGGGTGGCGCCACGGGCGTACTGCCCGTGTTCATAGATCACCTCAACCGACACGCCGTCGAACTTCGGTTCGACAACCAGCTGGGGCTCGTTGTCCCGGGCATGCCGCCGGATCGTGTCGAGAAAGGACTTCAGTTCGTTTTCCTCGAACACGGCCTGGAGGCTCAGCATCGGCGCGGCATGCTCCACCCGGGCGAGTTCCTCCAGCGGCTCGGCCCCGACGCGTTGAGTGGGTGAGTTCGCGACGCGAAGGTCCGGAAACGCCTCCTCGAGCTCCTGCAGGCGGCGAAACAGCTTGTCGTACGTGGCGTCGGAGATTTCCGGATTGTTCTCGACGTAGTACCGGTGATCATGGTACTCGATCCCCTCGCGGAGCGCCGCCGCCTCCCGCTCCGCCTGCTCTTTCGTGAGACGTTCGATCCGTCTGAAACGCGTGTCGGGATTCTTCTTGAAGTCTCGGTTCATGGTGCCTGTCAGTTTCGGATAAGCAGTTTCTTCAAGTCGCTCCAGCGGCGCGTATTGATCACATCGTCCGCCTCCAGCCAACCCCGCCGCGCCTGGTCGATACCGTACCGGATGACGTCCAACCCGGCGGTGCTGTGCGCATCGGTGGAAATGGCCAGCTTCAAGCCCATGTCCTTGGCCAACTTGCAATGACTGTCCGTCAGATCAAGTCGATCCGGCTGCGAATTCAGCTCGAGGAAACAGCCGCGCTCCAACGCGGCCTCCATGGCTTTCCCGATATCCAGGCCGTGTGGAGCTCGCTGGCCCAGCATCCGGCCGCTTGGGTGCGCCAGGATGTTGAAATAGGGATTGTCCATCGCGCGGATCACCCGCTCGGTTTGCTTTTCAGGAGATAGATCGAACTTGGAGTGGATCGAACAGACCACCAAATCGAGCTCGGAAAGGACCGTGTCGTCCAGATCCAGCGAACCATCCTCGAGAATGTCAACCTCGATCCCTTTCAGCAGTCGAAAGCCGTCGAAGCGCTCGTTGAGCTTGTCGATCTCCGTCATTTGCCGGCGCAACCGTGTTTCGTCCAACCCGTGGGTCACGGTGAGGCGTTTGGAGTGCTCGGTGATGGCCAGATAATCGTAGCCGCGCTGCCGAGCGGCCTCCGCCATCTCTCGCACCGTGTACTTCCCGTCGCTGGCTTTCGTGTGGCCGTGCAGATCACCACGAAGGTCCTGTTGGCCAATCAGCTTCGGCAAGTGCGAGCCGCCCCGCCTGCCCGCCTCGATCTCGCCTCGGTCCTCCCGAAGCTCCGGCTCAATATACGGCAGCCCAACGGCGGCATAGACCTCCTTCTCGGTCCGACCGGCAATCCGCTCCTCGCCACGGAAGACCCCGTATTCGTTGATTTTAAGCTGCTTGCCCACGCCGATCTTGCGCACCGCGATGTTATGCGGTTTCGAGCCGGTAAAGTAATGCAGCGCCGCCCCGTAGGACACCTCGGCCACCACCCGAAGGTCCACCTGCAACTTTGAACGCAGCCGGACCGTCGACCTTGTGCCCCCATGAGATACCACTTCTTCAACGTCCTCGTACGCCACGAACCGGTCCATGACCGGCGAGTTCTGTTTGCAGGTGACGAGGATGTCCAGATCGCCCACCGTCTCCCTGCGACGCCGGTAGCTGCCCGCGATCACCACCTGCTTGACGCCGGGGACGCCACGCAGGTAATCGACGAGCCCCTCGGCCACCTCCTCCACCTCCGCCCGCCGCGGACGCCGTGGCTCGTCACTCCACTGCCGCAGTGCCTCGAGTATCTTTTGTTCCGTTTTCGCCCCCAGGCCCTCCAGTGATCGAATCCGGCCCTGCCGCGCCGCTTCGGCGAGCCC
>JBNJEM010000736.1:0-3598 GCA_051745935.1 Planctomycetota bacterium | reverse complement strand
GGCTCCGCTCGCGATCCGCGTTTTCCGTGGAAGCAACGGGGCGCGCCGCTCGCTCAGCCAGTGCCACCCTCCGAAAGAACATGCGGAAGCTCCGCTCGTTCCGCTGGCGGTCCGTCTGGCAATGGTCCGTCACCGGCATCCTCGCTCTGGTGCTACTCGCGGGGGTGGCCGCGTGTCCGGCGCGAGCGGCCGGTCAGGACGGCTCCTTTGCCGAAACCATTTCCGGCACGTTGCCGCAAGTGGTAAAGATTTACGGCTCGGGCGGCCTCAAAGGATTGGAAGCTTACCAAAGTGGGTTTCTCATCTCGAGCGAGGGGCATGTGTTGACGGTGTGGAGCTACGTGTTGGACGCCGAAGAGTACATCAACGTCGTGCTCGACGACGGCTCCCGCCACCCTGGCACCATTGTCAATCATGACCCGAGACTGGAAATTGCAATCCTCAAAATCGACGCCACGGAACTGCCCCATTTCGACTTGGAAGAGGCCGTTGAGTTGCAACCGGGAGCGCGGGTGCTGGCGTTCAGTAATCTGTTTGGCATTGCCGCTGGGGGGGAACCGGCCAGCGTGCAACACGGACACGTGGCCGCGATCGACCAGCTCACGGCACGGCGAGGCGCGTTCAAAACCATCTACTCCGGCCCCGTCTACTTCCTGGACGCGATGACCAACAATCCGGGCGCCGCCGGCGGCGCTCTTACCGACCGAAATGGCCGCCTGGCCGGCCTCCTAGGCAAGGAATTGCGGAATTCGCTGGACAATACATGGGTGAACTACGCCATTCCCGTCGCCGAACTCGCCGACTCCGTCGACAGCATGGTCGCCGGCCAGGCCCCGCCACGCCACGAAAGTGAACAGGCCCAGCGCCCGGCCAATCCCCACACGCTGCGTTCGCTCGGCATCATCTTAGTCCCGGACATCCTCGCCAAGACTCCGGCGTTCGTCGATAAACTGCTGCCCGGCGCGCCGGCCGAACAAGCGGGACTGAAACCAGATGACCTTGTGCTGTTTGTAAACGATCGCACCATATCCTCGTGCAAGGAACTCGCCAGTGAACTCGCCTTGATTGATCGGATCGATCCCGTGCGACTAACGGTCCAACGCGATCAACAACTGGTGCACATCGAGATCGAACCGCAAGATTGAACCGCGAAGTCAAAGTCTCTTGCCCGTGAACGGTTACCATGGAGACAACTTCGGTCCTGCTCGCGTGAAGGAAGAGAGAACCCATGAGCAACTTTGCATCGCGTTGGCTAACCATCTTGGGTCTATCCATTGGACTGTCGATCTCCCTGGAGACGGTTTCGTGGAGCCAGCAGGATCTTACCGCGTTGGAGGAAGAGGCGGTGCGGGCCGCCACCGAACGGGTCGCGCCGTGCGTGGTTCGCGTGGAGGCATTGGGAGGGGTTGAACAGTACCAGGGACAACTGCTGGGAACCGGACCGACGACCGGCGTGATTGTCTCGGAGGATGGCTACATTTTGTCCAGTGCGTTTGGTTACGTCGGCAAACCGTCCTCGATCATGGTCACGCTTCCGTCCGGAAAGCGAACGGCGGCCCGGATCGTCGCTCGGGACCACACTCGGATGCTGGTGCTTCTCAAGGTTGACGCCCAGGAAACGCTTCCGGTACCCTCCATCGTGCCACGTGATCAACTCCAGGTGGGACAGTGGAGCATCGCGGTGGGTCGCACGTATTCGAGTTCCTTTCCCAATATGTCGGTGGGCATCCTCAGCGCGAAGGATCGGATCTGGGGCAAAGCGGTGCAAACGGACGCCAAGGTTTCTCCCAGCAATTACGGTGGCCCCCTCATCGATATCCGCGGAAACGTGATGGGGATTCTGGTCCCGCTGTCACCGAACCAGCGAAGCGAGCTGGCGGGCACTCAGTGGTACGATTCGGGCATCGGCTTCGCCGTCCCCCTGGCCGACATCATGCCCTGGCTCGACACGATGAAACAGGGGACGGACCTGAAACCGGGGATTCTTGGCGTTTCCCTCAAAGGGAGCGACATGTATTCGCTGCCAGCCACCATCGCCGCCTGTCCGGCCAAATCCCCGGCTCGTGAAGCTGGTTTGAAAGTGGATGACACCATCGTGGAAATCGACGGCCGCCCCATTAAACGCCAAGCTCACCTCCGCCATGCACTCGGCACCCGCCTGGCCGGTGAAACCATAAACGTGGTGGTGCAACGCGGGAAGAACAAGAAACGCGTTGAAGCGACCGTGGAGTTGGTGGCGGAACTGGAACCTTACGTGCGACCCGAACTCGGCATCCTGCCCCTGCGGCGGGTCGGCAACCCGTCTGAACGACCAGGGGTCGGCATCCGTCGTCTGATTCCCAAGGGCCCGGCAGCCACGGCGGGACTGCAGCGGAATGACCGCATCGTGGGGCTTAACGACCTCGAGATCCCCGATTCCCAAACGCTCCGCGACGCCTTGGTTCAATTTGAGCCGGGCACGGAGGTAACCGTGAAATTCGCGCGGGACGACACCTCCAACTCCGTGGCCGTGGAACTAGCCTCTCGCACGCCCTTTGTGCCTGACAGCTTGCCACCGGCACACCCGGATCCTCCGGCGGTCGCCGATGAGCAGCCGTCGCTGGGCGTCGTGGATGTTGAAATCCCTGAAGTGTCAAACGACTGCGTGGCCTATGTGCCACAAACGTACAATCCGGCCGTCCCCTACGGGCTTGTGGTGTGGTTGCACGCGCCGGGCAAGTTTGATCAAGATAAGCTAATCAACGCGTGGAAACCGCTTTGCGAGCAAAATGACCTCATTCTGCTGGCGCCGCAGTCGGCCGCTGAAGATCGCTGGAACGCCACGGAAGTCGATTTCATCCGCAAAACAATGGACCATGTCACCAGGCGTTATTCCATCGACCCGGCGCGAGTGGCCGTCCATGGCCATCGAGCAGGTGGCGCCATGGCTTACCACGTGGCCTTTGAAAACCGCGATATCTGCCGAGCGATCGCGCCGGTTGGGGCCCCATTGCCCGCTCGGCTCGGCGTCCCGCGGACGGATCCGGTCAAGCCGCTGGCCATTTACAGTTGCTCTTCAGCCGACTCCGACCTCGCGCAACGGATCAAAGCTGGCGAGGAAAAGCTGCGGGAGAAGGCCTTTCCCGTCGTCGAGGTGACCATGCCGGGTCCAGAGCGATATTTGAAGTCCGAAGAGTTGGCGAGATTGGTCCGCTGGCTCGACACGCTGGACCGGATTTGACATGCGACGCACCGCCGTTGGAATCATTGCATTGGGCTTTCTCGCCGTTGCCGGGTATGGATTCGCCCGCTACGGACTCGGCGGCGGGGAATCCAGCTTTTTCTGGAGTTGCTGCTGGCGGATGGGCCTGGTGCTCGGGTGCCTCTGGTTCGCGCTGCCCAAACTACTCGAGCAGGAAAACACCGTCTCGCCACTCGCCCTTGCCTTGGGAGGGTCCATCCTGCTGCTCATTGTGGTGCGACCCAAGGCCATTGTGTTCCTCTGGCCCGTGCTGGTGATCCTCGCCATCGGCCAATTCTTCCGCTGGCTGATAAAGCCGCCCCCCAAGAAGAAAAAGAAGTAGCCATTTTCCGTAACACTTCAGCCGTCTGAAGCAAC
>JBNJEM010000735.1:0-3610 GCA_051745935.1 Planctomycetota bacterium | reverse complement strand
GGCTTCGAAATCGGTCTCCACGGGAAGGCCTTTGCACAGCACGGGCTCCAACACCTCGACTTTCAGATTGGGAATCATGCCGGAGAGGACTTCCACGGTTTTCCCTTTCCAGCCGTAGGATCCGATGACGGATACGAACTTGGTTTTCGGCCGCAGGGCGTTGACCAAAAAGACGCCGTAAGCGGCCAGAGGATGGGGACCGGCCAACACGGTCGGGGCGCCCACGACCACCGTGCCCGCGTCAACGAGCGTCATGGCCAGTTTGCCGATATCCGTGTCCGTCAGGTTGAAGAGTTCGACTCGAGTGCCCTGTCGCACCAAAGCGGAAACCAGATGCTGGACCAGTTGCCGGGTGCTCCCGTGCATGGAAACGTACGGCAAAACGACCAAATTCCGCGGCCCGCCCGACACCCACTCCCGGTAGGCTTCCAGGATCCACGCGGGCCGGTCGTAAATCGGTCCGTGACTCGGGGCGATCATTTGAATGTCATACGCCTTGAGCTTCTCCAGGTTCTTTTCAATCACCGTCCGAAACGGCATCATGATCTCCGCGAAATAACGTTTCGCCGCCTCATGGACGCGTGCCTGCTCGGTTACGAACAGATCCGTGGTCGCGATATGCGAACCAAAGAAGTCACAGCTAAACAGGATATGGTCCTCTTCCAAGTACGTGACCATGGTCTCCGGCCAGTGCACCCAGGGCGTGTAAATGAACTTCAGTGTTTTGTCGCCCAGTGACAGCGTTTCCCCGTCGGAGACGGTAATGAATCGATCCTCGGGAATCTCCAGCAAATCGAGCAGCATGCCCTTCGCCTTCGTCGATGTCACGACCTTGGCCTCGGGAAACCGTTCCAACACCACGGGGATGGTCCCGGAATGGTCTTGTTCGGCGTGGTGAGACACGACAAAGTCGATCTTTTCGATTCCCTCCAATTGCGCCAGCAATTCGTCGGCCTTGGGCGGATCGACGGTATCCAGCAGCGCCGTCTTTTCGCTGCCCATGATCAGATACGCGTTGTAGCTCGTGGCGTCTGGAAGCGGAATCAACGAATCAAACAGACGCCTCTCCCAGTCCAGGGCTCCCAGCCAATAAATGGTTTCCCGTATCTTTCTTTTGTGCATATCCGGCATTTCCTCACATATCAGTTTGCCGCGATGGATGAAAAAAGGTATCTATCTAGACAGCGCCACTTCGCGGCCATGAAAGGGCATAAATTGCATTTCTCTCGGGAATTCACGCCCGGTGGCGGCAAGACTTTGCGATAAAACGGTTTACGGACTTCAATATCCTCAAAGTAGCGCTGTCCAACTACTCACCGCCCGAAAAAAACCGAACGTTCGCTTCCAAAACCCCATGGATCCTCCAAAACTCCTTAGATCATGGAGCACTCGCGTGGTTTTGTCGTGGGGTCCTATCGCGCTCCCCGCTGCGGCCGTTCCGGTTCGAGCCACCGGCGCCAAGGCGATAGAGCCAATAGGCAAATCCATCAATGCCTTCAAGATACCGCCCAACACTGAAGTTCGCTACCGCAGGGCTCGGTCGTCTTTCAAGGGGTCACTCAAAAAAACAACTTCCGAAATTCAACGGGCCTCCACGTCATCCGCCACACTGGCTCCGCTCGCGATCCGCGTTTTCCGTGAAAGCAATGCTTCTTGCCGCTCGCTCAGCCAGTGCCACCCTACGCCCAACACTGAAGTTCGCTACCGCGGGGCTCGGTCTTCTTTTCAGCTTGCGCCGCGGCGTGGCGGGGCCCCTCGTTAACGAGTTTAACATCCCCACGGTCGGCCATGGTCCCGGCCACGGGACGCCCCCTATCGCGGTCGTTCCGTTCTTTTTTAGGATGAATGGTGGAGTGTGCGGCGTCGGGCCGCTCGGCAGTCAATCGAAGCTGTAGGAGGGAATCATGTCGACCGTTCATCAGCCTGACCTGTTGCCGGAAGTGACGGACTTCTTGGCCAACTCGCCCTTGACCGGTTTTGTTGCAGGGAGGAACCTGCCGTCGTCGAGCGGCGAGACGTTCATCACGCGTGATCCGGGCAGCACGGAGTTTCTGGCCGAGGTCCATGGGATGCAACCGGAGGACGTGGACCGCGCGGTGGGGGCGGCTGCTGACGCCTTTGCCAAGTCCGGGTGGTCCACGATGGAGCCGCGTGAGCGGGCGGCACGGCTTCACCGCTTGGCGGACATGATTGAGCAGAACAACCCGGTGCTCGCGCAACTGGAAGCGATCGACGCGGGCAAGATCCATTGGCAGGCGGAAGCCGACGTGAAGAATCTGGTCGACACGCTGCGTTACTTCACGGATCTTTCCCAGCACGTGCAGTATCGCACGACCTTGGCGGTGCCCCGGCACGAGGCCTGGATGGTGCGTCACCCGTGGGGGCCCTGCGGGTTCATTTTTCCGTGGAACTTTCCGTTGCTACTGCTTGGATGGGGGATTGCTCCCGCCCTGGCGGCCGGCAATACGGTCATTGTCAAACCGGCGGAGGACACCCCCCTGTCCACGCTCTATGTGGCTCGCCTGGCACAGCGAGCCGGCATTCCGGACGGGGTCATCAATGTCATTCCCGGTCTGGGCGAACCGACCGGCGCCGCGCTGGCCGCTCACCCCGGGCTCAAACGCATGTCCTTTACCGGCTCGCCGGAAGTCGGGCGACGGGTTGGCGAGGCGTGTGGCCGCAACCTGACACCGGTGAAGCTGGAGCTGGGGGGCAAGGGCGCGGCCGTTGTTTTCGGCGACGTCGACGTGGAGGAGACCGCTGACAATTTGGCCCAAGCCATTACGTTCCATACCGGGCAGGTCTGCTGTGACGCCACTCGCTGGCTGATCGACCGCTCCATCTACGACCAGTTTGTCGAAGCCGTCCGCGATCGCCTGAAACAAGTGGTCATCGGGTACCAGATGGATCCCCATTCACAAATGGGGCCGGTGGTCAACCAGAAACAGCTGGACCGGGTGGTGGGATACCTGGAGCGCGGGCAGCAAGAGGGGGCGGAGGCGGTTTTGGAGGGCGGACGGGCCGAAGTCTCCGGGCGGGATGGTTTCTACGTGAAGCCCGCGCTGTTGGCCGGCTCGCTGGAGAACGTCGCGGCTCGGGAAGAAATCTTCGGTCCGGTCGCTTACCTGGCCCCGTTCGAAGAGGAAGAGCAAGCGGTCGCGATGGCCAATGCGACGGACTACGGGCTAGCCAACAGCGTATGGACGCGGGACATGGCCCGGGCGGCGCGGGTGGGCGAATCAATGGTTGCCGGCAATAGCTGGATCAACGCGCACAATATATTTCCGCACGGCGTGCCCTACGCGGGGATCAATCGCAGCGGCATGGGGGGCGGCGTGTTGTCGGTGGAAACGCTGATGGATTATTGGCGCGCCCAGTCGGTTGTCCGCCCTGTCACGTGAGCCGCGAGGCGAGGAACTGATTCACCCACAGGCCGTCCTGGTCGTGATATATTTCAGACGGTTGGATTTTTCCGGGTGGAAAGCTGCCCGACGCAAGCCGTCCTCCCGTTGGTCGGACTCGCTGCGGAGAAAGTCATCCGCGAGCGCTATATTTCCAGCGTCCCTCGCCCAGCGGAAGAAATTATATCATCATGCCGGTCTTCGGATCC
>JBNJEM010000734.1:0-3617 GCA_051745935.1 Planctomycetota bacterium | reverse complement strand
GTGTGCCTGACCACCAAGCGTCACGAACCGGCCGAGCCCTATTTCTCAACCACCCAGATATTCCGGTAGCGCACGGGGCAGCCATGATCCTGCAAATAAACGGGACCTGGCGCGGGACCCGCCTTAACCGGAGCCGCGCGCGTGGGCTGGTCGTTCGGCAGCTCGACGTCATCGTGAATCACTTCACCGTTATGGCGAACCGTCAATCTCGGGGCGGCCGACAGATTTCCCTGATCGTCGTACTTGGCGGCCGTGAAATCAACATCGTAGGTCTGCCAGGAGAGGGGCGGATAGCACATATTGACGTCGGGCGCCTTCCGCTCGTAGATCCCACCGCACTCGTTGTGTTTTCCCTCCAGCCCAAACGAGTCGAGCATTTGTATTTCGTACCGCCCTTGCAGATAGATGCCGCTGTTGCCGCGTCCTTGGCCCCGGTCCTGGGGTTGATAGGGCAGGCGAAATTCAATGTGCAACAAGTGGTCACCGAATGTTTGCTTGCTGGTCACGCCCTGCTTCAAGAGCCCCTCATCCGTTACCTTTCCATTCCGGAACGCATCCGCATCCGTTCCGTCAAAGAGCACGATAGCTCCCCGCGGCGGTTTCTTGCCCAACGTCGGACTCTCTCGCATCACCTTCTTCAACTCGGCGACCGTTTCACCCTCGGCACCGCGAACCTTCAGCACGCCATCGGAGACGGTAGCCGTGACATCCTCCCATCCGAAAACCGCCGTGCCATCCTCCAACTTTCCTTCCGCGGAGCGTGTTTCCTCGCCATTGTATCCGGCGCCGGGCAGGCCTCCGGGGTAGGCCACGGCCTCGAATTCTCCCTTGCCGCGAGCAATAACCTGAACCCCCACGCGTTTCGCGCCGTCTTTCGTCTGGGCGGTACCGGCATACTCGCCCTGAATCTCGAAATCGCCCCCCGCCTTTTCCGGGTCCGTATGGACGGGCCCTTTTGCCCACGCGGTCCCACAGGCCACGAGACAGAACAGCGTGACGATCGTCCGTAGTTTCATCATGTCAATACCCTTTACAATACCCTTTATGAATCGCTCATCTCAAAAAGATCAATCGCCGCTTAACCGATTATACCGGTCGCGGATGACTTTCTCCGCCGCGAGTCCGACCAACGGGAGGAGGGCTTGCGTCGAGCCGCTATCCACCCGGGCCAACGCGACCCCATGAAGTATACCTCGTTCCTCGCTTACTCACCCTTCGCGTCCCCGGTAATCCCGGCCACCTGGTCACGCAACCGAGCCACTTCCGCCCGCAGCGCGGAAACCTCCGATTGCAGCTCCTGAAACTCTTGAACGCCAACCTGCGTCCGCACGGCGGGTGAGACCTCCGTTTCGGTGCTTCCGGCAGCGTGCCCCGACGCATAGTGTTCCTTCACCTGTTCCAACTGTTTGGGCAAATAGAGATTGTGGGTCACGAGCCGACCGCGTCCCGAGGGGCTCAGCCACACAATCAAATCCTTCGCCTGCAGGGAATCCAGGACGGGACCCAGGGCATGAAGATCGGCGATCAGTTCCATGCGCGCGGCTCGCGCCCGAAGTTCCCCGATTGTTTGTTCTCCCCGGAGCAACAACTCCGCCATGACCGCCAGTTCCCTCTTGTCGACCCCAAGCCAGTCGTACATATAGTGCCGGTACTTGGGCACTCGCCCTGCCCCCTGGACTTCAGTCGCCGCGCCAAGTTCGCGTAGTTCCTCCAGTGCTTCCTCCACGTCATCGGTGGACAAATCCATCTTTGGCAAACGGTTTGATTTCTGGTTGCAACCGTTGGTTAGCGCGTTCAGTGTCATCGGATATGATTCAGGCGTGGTCTTCGCCTTTTCGATCAGCACGCCGACCACTCGTCGCTGCACCGCGGACAGAGGCTGCCAGCGCCGTGGTGATGTTTCCGCCTGGGAGGCATCGGAACTCATTATTCACAACCATTCTTCTTGAGTCATTGGTAACCGTTCGCGGGCACGGGGCTCATATCCGCGGACGTTCGCACTTCCGTCCCACATCATGAAGGAACGCGTTTCAAAATGCAAATGTCACGGGCTTCCCAACTTCACCGCACACTCCAACAGCAATCTACGTTTCCAATCCCGCTGGTGCAAGCACCCGTCGCCGCCACGCCCGTCCCACCCGCGCCCACCGTCGTTCCAGGCCACTGAACGAGCCCCCCAACGTGTCGAAACGCCACCGGTTGCCCCCTGCTGGGCCGTAGCCACACCGCAAGGAACCCCGGCACCCCAGCCGGGCATTGCTCGAGTGTCTCGGCAGCTGTAACCGTTCACGGGCAAGAGACTGATATCCCCGCATGTTCGCACTTCCGTCGCACATCTTCAAGGAAGGCTTTTGAAGGTGCAAATGCCACGGGCTTGTCCCGTGGTCCGTTACGTTCCACGCTACCGACGAGGAGCAGTGGTGTGTCCCGCCGGTGTGTAGCGGCGAGCGTGAACCATCACGGGACAGGCCCGTGGCATCCATGCGGGCCTTGCGTGTCCAAGCCGTGTAGCGGCACCCGTGAACGGCTACCGGCAGCTTTCCTTTATCCGCGCGATGGATGGCCCGGCCACGTCAAGCACCGGCATGGGCCCGCACTGCCAGTTGAATTCCAGGTAAGATGGGACGAAAAGCTTGCCCCGTTGCACCCGTTACGGGTAAGTGGCCAGCGATTGGATGACTCCCGACACGATTTCTCTCACTCGGGGCTCGGCTTCTCGAGCCGCGTCGACCACATGCCGGGCATCCACGGTTTTTGGGCTGTAGGCCCGCGCGACGTTGGTCACGATGGAAAGCCCTAGGATTCGCATGCCCAACCGCGAGGCGAGCTCGACTTCGGCCACCGTCGACATGCCGACCGCGTCCGCGCCAATACGACGCAGAAACGAGTACTCCGCACGCGTTTCGTAGTTCGGTCCGGCAACTCCCGCATACACGCCGCGGTGGATCGAGCAGTGATGTTGACGAGCGATGTTGAAAGCGCGCTCGGTCAGGCCGACATCGTACGGGGTGGGGACGGTCCGCGGCTGACGCGGATACGATTGGCCTCCCATTTGTTTTCGTCCCAGCAAGTTGATATGATCTTCGATAACCATGATCGTGCCCGGGACAAAACCGGAATTCAATCCGCCGCAGGCGTTGGTCACAATCAGCGTCGCGGCACCACGAGCCCGCGCCACTTGGATCGGAAAGACGATGTCGCGGAAGGAATAGCCTTCATAAAAGTGGCAACGACCATTCAACACCATGAGCGGCGTGTTCAACAACGTGCCACAGACCAGGCATCCCCGATGAGCCAAGGCCGTTGTGGGCGCGAACCCGGGCAACTCGGAGTATGGAATCGTGACGTGAGCGGAGATCTGGTCAGCAAGAGGCCCCATCCCAGTTCCCAGCACCAAGACCACTTCCGGAACCATCGACCAACGCCGCTCGATCTCGGCACTCGCCATTGCCACCATCTTATCCTCGTCGGGCCCGGAAACACCACGGCGCGAAGCAACATGTGGCGCGCCGCGACACCGCGCCTTGCCCCTTTGACCGCTCTTGAGCCGCAATTGAGAATTCCCGTTCATCGTCAACCACCTTCAGCCGCTTTACAAAACCCTGAACGCGGCGCTA
>JBNJEM010000733.1:0-3642 GCA_051745935.1 Planctomycetota bacterium | reverse complement strand
CTTTCGGGGCTGCTTTCGGGGCTTTCGGCCTTTCGCTGCCGTGGCCGTAACGGCCAATAAACCATCGGATGCACGCGGTCCGAGATGGCGGTTGCAGCAGGGGGGGGCCGCCCGCGTAATCAGTGCCGTGGGTCGAATTACCGTTGGGCAGCTTTGATCGAACTCACGACTCGTTTACAATGAATATCCATCTTGAACGTCGGCGGGAGTACCCGACGTCCTCCGCTGATGTCCGGGTTTCAACCTTAAAAACAAAGGCATGATCATGAAAAACAACGACCGTAAGCCCACGACCAACGATGCGGGTAACCCGATATCCAGCGACGAGTTTTCCCTTACCGTGGGACCCGATGGCCCGATTCTGCTGCAGGACCACTACCTGGTCGATCAGATGGCCAACTTCAACCGTGAAATGATTCCGGATCGCCAGCCCCATGCGAAGGGGTCGGGGGCGTTCGGACACTTCGAGGTAACCCAGGACGTCAGCGATTACACCAAGGCGGCGGTGTTCCAACCGGGGGCGAAGACCGAGGTGCTGGCCCGGTTCTCCACGGTGGCGGGCGAAAGCGGTAGCCCCGACACCTGGCGGGACGTGCGCGGCTTCGCACTCAAGTTCTATACCACCGAAGGCAACTACGACATGGTAGGGAACAACACGCCGGTATTCTTCGTCCGTGACCCCATGAAGTTCCAGCACTTCATCCATTCCCAGAAGCGACGCGCGGACAGCGGCCTCCGCGACCACGACATGCAGTGGGACTTCTGGACTCTCTCTCCCGAATCGGCCCATCAGGTGACGATCCTGATGAGCGATCGGGGCGTCCCCAGGAGCTATCGGCACATGAACGGTTATACGAGCCACACCTTCATGTGGCTCAATGCCGAAGGCGAGCGGTACTGGGTCAAGTACCACTTCAAGACCGACCAGGGCATCGAATTCCTCACCGAGGAGGAGGCCGGCCGGATCGCTGGCGAAGATGCCGACTACCACCGCCGCGACCTATTTGAGGCCCTCAATCGCCGGGATTATCCCAGTTGGACGCTGAGGGTGCAGATCATGCCGTTTAAAGAGGCGGAGGCCTACCGGTTCAACCCGTTTGATCTGACCAAGGTCTGGCCCCACGGCGACTACCCCCTGCACGAAGTGGGCCGATTGACCCTGAACCGCAATCCAAGCGATTTTCACACGGAGATCGAGCAGGCGGCTTTCGAGCCGAACAATCTCGTTCCCGGGATCGGTCCGAGCCCGGACAAAATGCTGCTCGCCCGCCTGATTTCCTACGCGGATGCTCACCGAGCACGCCTGGGGCCCAACTACAAGCAGATTCCGGTCAACCGGCCGAAGAGCCCGGTACACAGCTACAGCAAGGGCGGTGCGATGCGGGTTGAGAACGTCTCCGATCCGGTCTATGCGCCCAACTCGAAGGGCGGCCCCAAGGCCGATCCCGAGCGGTATCCGGAGGCCGCCATCTGGAGTGCCAGCGGTGAGTTCGTCCGCGCCGCCTACACGAAGCGCAAGGACGATGACGACTTTGGTCAGGCCGGCACCTTGGTGCGCGAAGTGATGGATGACGCCCAGCGCGACCGGCTGGTGTCCAACGTGGTGGGGCACTTGAAGCAGGGCGTATCCGAACCGGTCCTGGAGCGTGCGTTCGAATACTGGCGCAACATCGATAAGCAGATCGGCGATCGCATCGCCAAGGGCGTAAGAGCAACCTTAGGATAGCGTGTCGAAAGGAGGACACCTAATGAACCATTCGATTTCTCCGGAACCGGGGCGGACGGATCACCAAGCCACGAACGTGGAGGCGGGGATTCTGCCGCCGGGACACAATTGTCTGACCCGACGCAGCGCGATCAAAACAGTTCTGGCCTCGGCCGGCGCGGCGGCGCTGGTCGGTCCCGCTCACGCCGGGACGAGGACCCCCAAGCCGGATCCCCGCAAGGGCTCGCCCAAGCGGTACGACATGAAGAAATCCATTAACCTGTGGGCGTTCCCCTATCCGGAGCGGATGAGCCTGAAGGAATGTCTCCAGTTGGCCAAGGACGCCGGATTCGAGGCCGTCGAATTGAACTACGACCTGGAGAACGACCTGTCGCCGAAGGCCGGCGCAGGCGACCTCCGCGCGATTCGCCAGCTGGCCGACAAGATCGGCATCGAGATCAGCGGACTGTGTTCCTTTCTGTTCTGGCCCTATTCCCTGACCAGCAACGATCCGGGCCAACGCGCCAGGGGCCTGGAATTGGCCGGCTTGATTACCCAGGCCGCCCACGATCTCGGCGTGGAGAACGTCCTGCTCGTCCCGGGCGCCGTGCATATCCCTTGGCGGGACGATTACGAACCGGTGCCCAACGACCTCTGCGACCGGCGGGCCCGCGAGGCCGTGGGGAAGCTGGCGCGGCAGGCCGAAAAACTGAAGGTTTTCCTGAATATCGAAAACATCTTCTTCAGCGGTTATCTGATGACTCCGATGGAGATGAACGAGTTCGTCGATTCCTTCGAGAACGAATACGTACAGATCCATTTCGACACTGGAAATATCTCCATCTTTCAACACCCCGAACACTGGGTGCCGCTTCTGGGCCAGCGCATCCGCAACACGCACTTCAAGGAGTTTTCCAAAAACAGCACGGATTATTCGCTGCAGACATTTCGCCCGCTGCTCGACGGCACCACGAACTGGCCGGCGGTGATGGACGAACTGGACAAGATCGGCTATCGCGGATATCTCACGTTCGAGTATTTCCATCCGTACCCGCACTACCCCGAAGCCCTGATCTATCAGACGTCGGATTCCCTGGATCGCATCATCGGTCGGATTTCCTGACCGGAAAGCGGTCTGACTGGGATGGAAATGGGGAGTGGTACAATTTTGGCGGCTGACTGGGCAAGAGAGGGAACCCACTTGTTCATGCGCGCTGCACAGGTGTCGTGTACACGTCATCCCGAAATGGCATGTTCGAGAAACCTTACGCAGGTTGTCCAATCCACCGGCGGAAATGTACCACTCCGGCCTTGGTCATAACTTGGTCGGCCTTCCCCCTATCCGTGTTGGCGGTTGTTCGCCCCGAGAGAAATGACGAATACGCCGTATGAGGGCGGCAAACCGCCGTACTGCGATTTCCCTCACGCTTCTTTTGTGCCGCCACTTCAGAGGAGTATGTGGACCATGTTACGATCAAGGCCACCACTCCCCATTTTTCCTCGGCAGTTTCCCCATTGCGATGCTCTTTAATCGCGGCGTCTCGCAGTTCTCTTATTGGTTGGGTCAACTGATCATCATTCAAATGATGTACGATAGCCCGCACTTCTGTCTCGCACCGCGAGAACACTGGAGCGGCTGGTCAGTGGCGGGCGAGGAAATGGACGGATTGCCGCGGCGCGTCATCGTCGGTGTTGCTGCCGGGAGCTACTACTTCGGCCGCGAATGACCCAACAACGCGTGGCGGAGACGCTGGGGCAACGGTTCGGCAGGGACGCAACTAATGACACAAGTATCAATGCCCCCTCCGATGTGAGGGTGATGTCTTTTGTTACTCAGAAGGCCAGGTGTCACAAAGAGAGGCAAAAACGGCATTTAACGAGCGGGCAGGACAATCCGGCGACTTTTTGTAGGGGATCACCATGTTTCGTGATACACC
>JBNJEM010000732.1:0-3648 GCA_051745935.1 Planctomycetota bacterium | reverse complement strand
CGTGGTCCGTTACGTTCCACGCTACCAACGGCCAGGAGTGATGTGTCTGGCCAGTTTGTAGCGGCGAACGTGAACCACCACGGGACAAGCCCGTGGCATCCATGCGCGCTCTTGTGTCCAGGCCGTGTCGTGGCCCCCGTGAACGGCTACACCTGGCCACCCTCCGAAAAACGCCGCAGTTATTCCTGAGCCGTCCTTAGCGCGTATTGTACAACATAATATGAGGGGCAAAAACGAAAATCGATCAGTTTTTCCGGCGCTGGTCGCGGCATGGCGCGTGGGGCTGTCCGTTTCCGCCCGGGGCTGGGAACAACTACGCTCCTACTTCCGGCCGCCCAACTCGCTCCCGCGGCGTGTCCCAATTTCCCCGCTGGCCGCTATACCGGGTATACGCGGACTATACCTCGAGGCTCAGGCTGCTGCTTCAGGGCGGCCGGCACGTGTGCCCCGTGGCGCTATTGTACCTGGGGAACAGCTACCACGTCGGCGACGCGACGCCACCGGCGGCGATGACCACGGCGCTGCAGGACGCCTTGTTGGATTGCGACTGGATTCCTTACGAGGTTTTCGAGGACGATATGACAGTCTCGGGCAGTGAGCTGGAGATTCGCGGGATATCATTGACTTTACAGAGCCACTCGGATTAAGATCACCCGTAATCGTAAACAACGGGCCAATACCGAGGGAGAGGGATAGGGCATGTCTGAAAAAGATGCGTTCGGCGGATACCGTGGAAAAGTTCTCCGGGTTGATCTTTCCCACGGCTCCGTCACAGCGGAACCTCTGGACATGGAGGCCGCGCGGAAATACATCGGCGGCCGGGGGCTTGGGACACACTATCTCATGAAAGAAGTGGACCCGGGCACGGATGCTCTTTCTGCCCAAAACAAGCTTCTGCTGGTTACCGGCCCGCTGACCGGGACGCCGGTTCCCGCTTCCGGACGATACATGGCGATTACCAAGAGCCCGCTCACCGGGACGGTGGCAAGCAGTAACTCCGGCGGATACTGGGGCGCGGAGCTGAAGTCCGCCGGCTGGGACATGGTTATCCTCGAGGGCGTCTCGGAAAAACCGGTTTACATCACGATTAACGACGACATCGTGGAAATCAAGGACGCGGCCAGCTACTGGGGCAAGCTCGTCAGCGAAACCACCGACACGCTGCTGGAGGAGTTTGGAGATCCGAAAGCGAGGATACTGGCCATTGGCCCGGCCGGCGAGAAGCAGAGCTTGATAGCGGCGATCATGAATGACCGCTACCGCGCCGCCGGCCGTAGCGGTGTTGGTGCCGTCATGGGCTCGAAGAATGTCAAAGCGATCGTCGTGCGCGGCAGCGGAAAGACACCCGTCGCCGACGCGGACGCGACAAAGGAAGTGGTCGGCGGGTTGCGAAAGAAGATCAAGGAAAACAGCGTCACTGGCGAGGGGTTGCCGACCTATGGGACCGCGGTTCTGGTCAACATCGTTAACGAGAGTGGGGTCTATCCCACGGAGAACTTCCGGAAGACCGTGTTCGAAGAGGCGGATTCCGTCTCGGGCGAGGCGCTGGCTGAGCAGTACCTGACCGGCAAGGATGTCTGTTACCGGTGTCCCATCGCCTGCGGCCGCTATTGCAAGGCCGGCGATATCGAAGGGGGCGGTCCCGAATATGAGACGCTCTGGGCATTTACCGCCGACTGTGGCGTGGCGGATCTCCCGGCCGCCATCGCCGCCAACAAATGGTGCAATGAGTATGGACTGGACACGATAAGCACGGGGACGACCCTCGCGTGCGCGATGGAGCTCTACGACGAGGGCCTGATCACCGATGCTGAAACCGACGGCGTGCCGTTGAAATTCGGTTCCGCCGAGGCGGTCGTGGAATGGACGCGCAGGACGGGTGCCGGCGAGGGGCTTGGCGCGCGGCTTGCAAAGGGTTCGTATCGTCTGGCGCAGTCATACGGTCGCCCTGAGTTGTCCATGAGCGTAAAGAAACAGGAGCTGCCCGCGTACGACCCGCGAGGAATTCAGGGAATGGGCGTACAATACGCCACGACGAATCGCGGTGGTTGTCATGTTCGAGGCTATTTGATCTCACCGGAAATCCTGGGGATACCCGAAAAGCTTGATCCGTTGTCACTGGAAGGAAAGGCGCAGTGGGCCAAGACTTTCCAGGATCTGACCGCCTCGATAGACTCTCTCGGGCTCTGCCTGTTTACATCCTTCGCCTACAACCCGGATGATTACCGCGATCTGTACAACTGTGTAACAGGAGTGCGGTGGTCGACGGACGACCTGCTCGCGGCGGGTGATCGAATCTGGAATATCGAGAGGATCTTCAACCTGAAAGCGGGTATTGATCCCGGACAGGACACTCTGCCCAAAAGATTGCTGAAAGAACCCATTCCCGCGGGGCCGTCCAAGGGTCAGGTTCATCAGCTCGATCAACTTCTTCCCGAGTACTATTCCCTGCGGGGATGGGATTCGGAAGGTCGGCCGACGGATGAAAAGCTGGCGGCGCTTGCCTTAAAGTAGGAGACCTGCGGATGAAGGTCCGCGTGAAGCTTTTCGCCGTGCTCAGAAATGGGCGCTTTCGCGACAGGGAAATGGAACTCCCCTCCGGTTCGTCTCTGGGCGATGTGATGGATGCCATCGGGATACCGCGGGAAGAGATCTCCCTGCCCCTGATCAATGGTCGCTACTCGTCCATGGAGGACCAACTCGAGGACGGCGATGTACTCTCCGTTTTCCCGTCGGTGGGAGGCGGATAACATGGACGCTTCCCGTTACTCGGCCAACATCCTTTCGTTCGGTCAGGAGGGGCAGCAAAAGCTGCTCCAGTCACGGGCGGTTGTGATTGGGCTGGGGGGATTGGGCGGTTTCGTCCTTGAGCAGCTGGCGCGAATCGGCGTGGGCCATATCGTTGGCGCGGACCATGATTCCTTCGAAGCAGGGAACTTGAATCGCCAACTCCTCTCGGGGAAAAGCGTCATCGGTCGAGCTAAAGCCCTGGTGGCGGCGGACAGGGTTTCCGAGATCAATCCTTCCATCGCGTTCACCGCTCACCACGGACCTTTTCAATCTCTCGATGAATCGGTCTTCAGGGACGCCGATGTCGTTTTCGACTGTCTGGACAGCATTCCAGAACGTCACGAACTGGCGGCCCGGTGCGATTCGGCGGCCGTCGTATTGATACATGGAGCCATATGCGGATGGAACGGACAGGTGGGCGTCTGTCCACCGGGCGCTGATATGGTAAGCAAGCTTTATGATGGAAAGCAGGCGGGGGCTGAAAAGAAACATGGCAATCTTGTCTTCACCGCGGCCCGCGCCGCATCGGAGATGGTCGCGGAGGGGATGAAGATTGTGCTGGATATCGAGCCTCCCCGTCCCCGGATACGTTTCTTCGACATGAAGACGGGTGAAACGGAGACGTATCGCGAGGGTCGACCGGGCGTGGAGTGAGGGCTTGAGGGAACCTTTACCACTAGAATCAATGTAGCCGTTCACGGGTGCCCCTACAGGGCCTGGACACGCAAGGCCCGCATGGATGCCACGGGCTTGTCCCGTGGTGGTTCACGCTCGCCGCTACAAACCGGCCAGACACACCACGCCTGGCCGTCGGTAGCGTGGAACGTAACGGACCACGGGACAAGCCCGTGGCATTTG
>JBNJEM010000731.1:0-3650 GCA_051745935.1 Planctomycetota bacterium | reverse complement strand
TTTGGTCCTTTCAGTCCCTGAGGTCCTTGATTCGACGCGGGCCAGGACGCAAGGCGCAACAAAACGGGCCACAAGGACCTAAAGTTTTTCCCCATCCCACCCCTGGCCTCGCGCGGACCAAGTTATGACCAAGGCCCGCGAATACGGGGGGAAGTATACGCAGGCGTCCAGTCAGCTGGCCTAAGTCCGAACAAGCACATTCGTGGTCTGCTTCATTCGCGCGGCGCGAAGATGCTCGATTTTGGGGCCCGCGCGAATTCAGTTAACCGCGAATACGGGGGGAAGTATACGCAGGCGTCCAGTCAGCTGCCTAAGTCCGAACAAGCACATTCGTGGCCTGCTTCATTCGCGCGGCGCGAAGATGCTCGATTTTGGGGCCCGCGCGAATTCAGTTGACCGCGAATACGGGGGGAAGTATACGCAGGCGTCCAGTCAGCTGGCCTAAGTCCGAACAAGCACATTCGTGGTCTGCTTCATTCGCGCGGCGCGAAGATGCTCGATTTTGGGGCCCGCGCGAATTAAGTTAACCGCAACGGAACGGTGGCGGGAAATTGCAACGTGCAATAGGGTCACGCCTTCTCCGCAAAGCCCAACGGCTGCCACGTCTTGCGCGAACGCTGAATTCCCGGCCCTCCCCACGACTGGTAGGGGCAAGGATCAGCTCTAAGTCAGTGGGCTCGGTTTCGTGGCCCCTTGCGCCCCGCTGGGTGCGTTGAACCAAGAACGAAAGTAAGCACGCAACGGGACGAAACCGGACGACGTGAGGGACCGAGACGGACGCGATTGAAGGGAGGAACGGGGAAGCAGCGGGAGAACGCGGAACACCTGATTACCCCGTCTTCGCGGGGCCGACTTGCCCTCGGTAGGGTCATTTTGGCATCCGGCGCGCCGCTGATGATGGTCACGGGGCCGGTGGCGAGGTTTTCGGCTTCCAACACTCCCGAGGTGACAAAACTCCCGAAGTGAAAGGAAAGGTGACTGGTTTTGTTACGGCCTTTTATAGCGGTCGCGGATGACTTTCTCCGCCGCGAGTCCGACCAACGGGAGGACGGCTTGCGCCGGACAGCGTTCCACCCGGAAGAATCCAACCGCCTGAAAGATAGCGGTCGCGGATGACTTTCTCCGCCGCGAGTCCGACCAACGGGAGGACGGCTTGCGCCGGGCAGCGTTCCACCCGGAAGAATCCAACCGCCTGAAATAGCGTCCGAAGCGGGCACGGCCGCACGTTCAACGCCGGTCATCGGACTGCTGGCCCGCGACTTCCCGGAGCGTGTGAGAGACGCTTCCTCGCACGTCATGCGTATCAAATGAAGGCAGCGTATCCGACGGCGGCTCGGACTTGGCCGATCGCACCCTTGACCAGCAACTACCGCGATACACCGCTATGGCGATCAGGACGGATAACAGGGCCATGGCAAATGTCGCCGCCAAGACAATTTCACCGGAGAGCTGTTGTCCTCCCGAACGCTGCTGTACGTCGCCACGCGGTTGCCAATCAGTGATCTTGCCCAAAATCAACGGAGAAAGATTCATACCCCCTTCGCAACGATGCAACCACCGTTTGAAGTAATACCCTGTGATCTCGACGTCTTCGTCCAGCATCGCCCCCTGGCCTGCCTGATTGGCTGGCCCAATGACTGGAAAGCCGTCTGGTAATTCGCGGCAGTAGATGACAACGGGCGAATTGCTGCCATCGCTCGGCAACAAACCCAATACGACGTAGCCTTCGATCCCGAATCTCGCGTTGCGTGAAGCAACCCGGTATCCCCAACGCGCCGTTCCTCGCACCTTGACCAACCGGCCGCGAAATTCCTTTGGCTGCGAGTACAGCTGCACGAAGTTCAGGGGGCCGACAGCTTCATTCAATTGTTGTAACGACACGGATTGCAGCTGTTCCCAACACCGGTACCACGCGGCCGTCTCCGCGGATCGCAACACGCAATTGTCTTCGACCCGAGCCCAAGCGTGCCGATCCAAGATATTCTGGAGGTCCGTCAACGCGGCAGCCTGCTCTTGCGCGACGGGCATATCCGATGCAATCGCTTTCAATGCCTCTTTCCTCGCCTTCCATAAATCCTTGGACGCCGCGATCACCGCGTTCCTGGTCCGTACCTGCTTGTCAGTCAACACGTTCCGATCCGCAACCACCGAGCTTTGTGCGCGCGTGTGATAGCCCATCCAGTTTTCGTCCAACTGTCGCACCAAAACCGACCAGGCAGCTTGCTGCTTCTGCGAAAAACGCCGCTGCCGACGCCACCGCCAGAGGCCTGTTCGCAGCCGTTCTCGTTGATCCTTGCTCAGACGGCGCAACACGTAATTCCAGCCGTCCAATTGCATCTTCACGCCGAGTCGCCCCGGTTGTTCACGCTCTTGTTTTGCCGACCAGGAAACAGGTTCCCTTCCCGACACTTTGGGACCGATTGGGTCCTCGTCCACCGCCGGTTCCAAGGGCCCCCGCGTATCGATCGTTGCCCCGTCGGCCGCGGAACCAGAGTCCCGCTCGATTGAACGGCGCGGCTCCGAACCAGCAGTGGTGACAGGCGGCGGAGCGGCACGACCTTCCAGCTGCCACATCCACCGCCAGTTTTCGGGCTTTCGGGCTTCAAACATCAACCACAGCACCGCCATGAACAGGAACACCATGCCTAAGAGCTTCACTTGCACATTGCGCGAAAAGTAATTCGGTGGCGGACTCCCGCCCTTATCGTGACCGCGCATGGCCTCTGTCGACGTTCTCTCGTGGCGCCCGGATCGAATCATCGCGCTTGTTTCACCTCTACAGCCGGTAACAAAACCTTGGCTTCCGCTTTCAAAACTCGTCGGCTGGTGTAAAACCCGACTGGCCGTGTTATGGCTGGCTGTGTTATGGCTTCTTCCCGCCCCCCTACCAAAACGGGGTTCCCGCTCCCAAAACTCCTTGGGCGAAAGGAAATCTGACTGATGTTGTGGTTTTTTGGTTTGACAGCGCTACGGTGTTTCGACCGATGAACGCAAAGCGTGGTGATAGCGAGTGTTAACCCCACTGCCCCCCCGCCGGCGGCTGGTTGGCTTACTAACTATAACGCATTTCCTCCATATTGTTCCGCCCCCCTGACCGGAAGTAAACCAATCGCTTGGGCGAGCGTTCACCGGAATGGGACCAGGAGTGGCGCGATGAAAACTCGATGACTGGCGTGGAGGCTTTTTTCCTGTTTTTGCTCCTCGGAGCGGAGATTCGGGCGGGCCGCTGGCTCGCAAACGAGCGTCTCACGGAGAAGAGAATGGCGTTGCAAAATGCGTAACCCTTTAGCCGTCTGAAGTCGATCCTTAAAACACGATTTTCCTCTCGCGGAATCGTCCTGTCGAACCGACCGCCGAAATCGTGCAGGATTTCCAGAAACTGATTGCCGCCAGTGTACTCCGCCAGCTTCACCGGGCCCATATCGCCTTCCATCAGCTTACACGTTGCACGGTAGTTGGACAGCGCCACTTTGGCTGGACCGATGAACGTAAAGTTGTATGGCAGAAAATGTTAGCCCCACCGGCGCTGTGCCGGTGGTTAAGTGGTTTGAAAACTATATTTCAGGCGGCTGGATTTTTCCGGGTGGAACGCTGCCCGACGCAAGCCGTCCTCCCGTTGGTCGGACTCGCGGCGGAGAAAGTCATCCGCG
>JBNJEM010000730.1:0-3658 GCA_051745935.1 Planctomycetota bacterium | reverse complement strand
AGCAAGATGGCAAGTCCGGCATCGACGGCGGGCTGATCTTCGCCACCGGCGCTTTGAAGGACGTCAACGCCGGCTACTGGATGGCCGACACGGTGAACAACGTCACCGCGTTTCTCGGCGCCAGCCAGAAGGGCGGGCTGCTGGTGGGCTGCGATCTCTACGGTCACGGCGGCATGAGGACCGAGCGGCCAAAGGTGCGGGATAACAAGGGTCACGAAATCAGGAATGTCCGCCGCGTTGTCAGGGATGTGGCCCGCTTTTGAAGGCACGTCAGCTATCCCGGTTTCCCACAAAGCCTGCCGAAACTGAACGTCGAAGCCCGCCTGACGGCGCGTTTTACCGACGGCGGCAGTGAGGAAGTGATCAACCGCGAGGCCGTATTCGCGGTCAACTGAATTCGCGCGGCCCCAAAATCGGCCATCTTCCCACCGCGCGAATGAAGCAGACCACGAATGTGCGTGCCGCGATCTTGGATCACATGAACATCGACGAAGAGGCTTGGTTGGACACGGTGCAAGGGTACGACGAGTTCTTTTGTTACGTCGTGGACTCGTGTGCCTCGATGGGCGAGTCCGCCGCGAACCGGATGGAGGCCTGCCAGTTGAAGCAAGCCGCCGCCTGTTCAAATAGCCGAGATCCTCCGCCACGCTCCGCGAATGCTTGACCAAGCTGTCAAAACCGCGGAAAAAATCAGGGCGAAAATCAGCATGTCTGCAACATGTGTCTGCAACATGAAGGCCAATCAGCGGGCTTCCAGCCCAAGAAAGCAATGAATGTAACAAGCAAAATCACCGATCGTTTTTCGATCCTCGCCAAGCTGTTCGCGCCATGTAACATTCAGACCCTTCTCACCCATCGCACGGGTCGTTTCCGTAGCTGTCCTTGTCTCGAATCCGGCCATCTGGCCGATGGATGACGAGTTCGCTTTGGTTCTGCTTGGCGAGCTTTCGGGCGGCCTGCTCGGCGGCGGACTGGGTGCGGTGGGTTGAGCTTGCCGCGGAGCTTCCAGCCGGTTTTACGGCCCATTTCTTGCCGGACGGGATGATGTGGATGTTCTTCTTGGCCATGCCTATTTCCTTGTTCTGATTGGAGTTACGATTGCACTGTTGTCCCGCCGGGCTGCGGTGGCCCGTTCCGGCAGGGCAGGACGCGGTCCGTCTACCGCGCCATCCTCAAACAATCAAGGAAGTATTTGACGGCAATGTTCGATATGATATTATTGAGGAAGAAGTTGCCAGACTTGTTCGACAAGAGCAAGCCGTGGCCAACGGGGGGGGCGTAGTCCCACCATGAGTAGCACACAGCCAGACAGGGAAACAAACGGAGGGAGCACCATGAGCATTAACTTGGCCGCACTCGGGAAGCGGTTGAAGGAGGCACGGCAAAATTGCGGAATCAGCCAGGAGGAAGCCGCCGAGGCGATCGACGTTCCGAGAACGGCCATCGTCCACATCGAATCGGGGAACCGATCGATTAGCACTCTGGAACTTGCCGGGTTGGCGGCTCTGTACAAGCGGCCTATTGCAGGTTTTTTCGTGGAAGGGGCTGAGGAAGAAGAGGACGTGCTAGTGGCTTTGAATCGGGTGTCGGCCGATTTTAAGGAGAACCCACAAGTTGGCCGGGAGATATCGCGGTATGTCGAGATTTGCCGAGAAGGGGCGCACTTGGAGAAGCTCCTTGGGTTGCCTGGTCGAAGCGGGCCGCCGGACTATGATATGCCGCACCCTGATTCGGTCATGAACGCCGTCGAGCAAGGACAGGTAGTGGCCGAGGAGGAACGAAGCCGAATCGGACTAGGGAACAATCCGATTGCAGACGTTGCCGATCTGATTGCGAGCCAGGGGGTCTGGGCGTCTGGAGCCGACTTGCCTCAAGAGATGTCGGGGTTGTTCCTGCGTCAGTCATCGATTGGGATGGTCATTCTCGTCAATTTTCACCATGCGCGGGCGCGGAAGCGATTCTCGTATGCTCACGAATACGCTCACGCGCTGCTTGATGGTTCTCACAGTCTCACTGTGAGCACGACGCGTAACCGGTCGGATCTGATTGAAGTGCGAGCTAACGCGTTTGCGGCAGCATTTCTGCTGCCCGCTGAGGGCGTGCGGCTGTTCCTGGAAATGCGCAAAAAAGCTGGTCAAAGCCGTCAGGAGCAGGTCGTGTATGACCTGCTTGGAGAGGAAACGGGAACTCCAACGGATGTGAAGGCCCAGAAGCGTTCTGTTCCAGGGTCGCAAAAGATCACGTATGAAGATGTAGCTGCCCTGGCCAATAGATTTCGGGTGAGTTACCAGGCGGCCTGTTACCGGCTGAAGGGGCTGAATGCGGTCAACAAGGAACAGCTTGAGAAGCTGCTGGAGCAAGAGGCGTTATGGCCGGCTTACCTTCGGTTGCTGCGGTTGTTCGACGATTTTGAAGGCCGGGATGACCAACCGGATCGAAAGCTCGACAGGCAGATTATATCGCTGGCTGTGGAAGCTTTCCGTCGTGAGGAGATCTCGAAAGGGCATCTTCGCGACGTGGGAAAGCTCCTTGGGATTCCGGCACGGGAACTCATTGCACTTGCCGAGGCCGCAAGGGAGTAAACGTCGGTAAGGATGCCGCAAGATGTCTACAACGAGCAGACAGGAAGTCATCCTCGACACAAGCGTGCTGGTGAACTTCCTCAAGGTCAGGCGGTTGGAGCTTCTCACTGAGCATCCCCGGTACCGGTTTACCGTAACTGACCACGTGCGAGGCGAGGTCATCGACGAGTTCCCTGAGCAAATTGCTCTGGTCGAAGAAGCGATCAATTCGGGCACCCTGGAGGAAATTCGCGTCACTGATCCGGTAGAGCTGGAAGCATTCGTTCGGCTTCAGTCCGTTCGCGTGCTGGGAAACGGGGAGCGGTCTGCAATTGCCGTTGCGGCTAATCGACGCCTGCCAGTTGCGATTGATGATCGCAGGGCCAGGAGGGAGGCTCATCGTTTTCGTCGCTCTCTGGTTCTGTTGGACACTGAAGGGATTATGGTGTCTCTCATTCAGGAAGGCGTCCTCGACGTAGCCGAAGCAGACGGGATCAAGCACGACTGGCAGCAGAATCATCGGTTCAAGCTCCGGTTTCAGAGCTTTCAAGAGCGAATCTAGTTCGAGCGCTTCGTAACGGGGCTTGGGGTCACATCGATTTCTTCTTTTTATGACTAGTCGTGCGGGGGCGTGGTGCGGTGGACTGGCGGCATGTCTCGACCTTTGCGAATCGAATGTCCGGGTGCAATTTACCACGTGTTCTCACGCGGGAACGGACGTCGGGATATCGTTTACGATGATGCGGATCGGCAGCTCCGCGGACTGGACGTTTCGCTGGTCTGGGCGGCGGTGGCGAACCACTACGGGGTCGATCCCGAGGTGTTGGGACAGCGGAGTCGCAACCCCGAAATCCGCTCAGTCGCCGCCTGGCTCGCCCAACGCCATACTGCGACCACGCTCCGCGAGCTGGCTTCCTGGCTGGGCCTGGGACGTGCCCAGAGCGCCAGTAACTTGACGAGGCGCGTGGATGGATCGCTCACCAAGTCAAAGGCACTGTGGCGCACGATCCAAGAGATCCAAACGCAATTGGCTGATTGGCAACAGGAAAAGCCGAAACCACGACCAGGAAAAAAGAAAAACTAGATCTGACCCCATA
>JBNJEM010000729.1:0-3664 GCA_051745935.1 Planctomycetota bacterium | reverse complement strand
ATAACCATCCGGGTGCGGACCGCGTGCCGAGAGGCGACAGTGATCCTTGTCCACTCTGCGCCAGTTGCCGCAAAAAGTGTACTACTCCCCTTTTATGGGCCAGGAAGAAGCGGGGACAGGCACGCTTATTCCGGATGACCAGGTAGATGGGGCAATATGCCGTCGCCGCGATCGTGTGAGTTGATCAGTTGGAGGAATCAAAGAAGCGTTTGGGAGATCAAGATCGGGCTGATTTCGGGGGGCGACTGGGGGGGACGTAGAGTGCGTTCCCGATCGAGTGCTTTCGCCGTCTGCTTCACCCAATCACGTTGACCGTGGGGAGAGCCGCGCTCGGCACTCTTTTGCACGGCGTTGATCTCCCCCTCTGTCAAGGGTTCGTTGACGCGACTCGGCCAGTCTTCGGGACAGAGTAACGGCCAGTTGCACAACGGTAAGGCGCGACGATTGTCTGGATGCGGACCTGCCCATTCACTACTCCAAGTCCAGTCCTCTGATCGCTCGACCAACCCGGCTCGCACCGGATTGCGCTCTACGTATCCGAGGACGGTGTAGAAGTGTTCGTCACTTTCCACGGGAAAGGACTTGAACCGACCTTAATAGACGTGCCCCCCACCGTTGCCCGGATGGGCTTTGTGTCATCGTCGCACGCGTGTGGTCGTCATCTGGTGCATGACATCGAAGAATTCCCAGTCTCGTTCAGGCCAGAACAGAACGTGCCAGTGGTTGGGTTGGGCATGAGGCAGCGGGCGCTATCCTAGGGCCTGGTGCGGTTGCGGACTCCTGGACGCGCAAGGGGTGGATGGCCAGAAGCTTGCGCCGAGGCGGGGACCGCCTAGACCCGGGATCGTGTATTCGCGCGCCGGCGCGCGAGGGTCCGTTGACATGTCAAAGAGCTCGGAGGTTGATTATATTTCAGGCGGTTGAATTTTTCCGGATGGAACGCTGCCCGACGCAAGCCGTCCTCCCGTTGGTCGGACTCGCGGCGGAGAAAGTCATCCGCGACCAGTATATAACGCGCGAGACTCCCGAGGGCAAAACGAGACCGTGCGGCCACCGGCATGTGTGGCGGCCCGAGGGGGTGGAAACGGGTACGCCCAGTGAGAAGGTGGCCGGCTATCTGGCCCGCTATGCCAACCGTGTGGTGATCGCCAACGATCGGCTGACCAAGATCGAGGACGGCGAGGTGTTCTTCTCGTACAAGGACTACCGGGATGACAATCGCCGCAAGGTCCATCATCTTCCCGGTATCGCATTCCTGAAACGACGGTATGGCTTTTGGGGCTATCATGTGCGCACGGAAAACCTGACCCGGATCCGCGAACAGTTGGGTGTGCCGCCGGTGGAGGTTCCGTCCAAGGAGACTTCGGAGGACGGCGACGAGCCGACCGAAGCGGCGGAAGGGCCCCGGCCCCGACACTGCGCAATCTGCAAGGGCGAAATGGACTACGTGGGCGGCACGCATCGCCCCTCCGCCCGCCGCGTGTTCAAGTAACCAACGTTCGCCGGTTCGCGTTCCGTTCTCGGGACGACGTAAACGTTCACTGATCCATTCAAGGCATCGCCCGGCCCAATCGGCTGACAATCGGTCGTCTTTTTTGACCGAGACGCCGGTTTCGTTTCACGGTGCGCGCGTCGCAACGCTCATTTCGCGTGACCTGCGTCATCCAGCCCGCGCGATCTCGTCCATTTCATTGGTGCCATTGCTTCGCCACCCGTGCATCGTCCATGCGATTGGCCCTCCAGTTGTCCGAATGCTCTCCGAAGCTCTCGCACCCCTGCTGGAAATCAGGGTGTCTTTTCGCTCTCTTTTATGCGACTGCACGCCCGGGACGAAGCCATGTCCACGAACAGCCGCGCGTCCGCTAATGCGGCTTGCTCAGTCCCGCGGAACCGTTTCAGCCTCCTCGGGAGAGGCTTTCGAGTCGTTCGGTAAACGTACCGAATGCAGCGACACGTCGGTCAGCGAAACTCCGGGGTTCAGCTCCAAGATCAAGAAGATGCCATCCTCATTGCTGAAAGTGGGCAGCCCCCTGATTTCTGGCGGTACAACAGACGGTGGCAGCGACCCGCTATCTTCAACAGTCCAGCCAAGCTTGGGCAGTTCTTGTTCGTAAAATTCCTGGATCGTTCTGGGTATCGAAGGGGACTGGTAGTTCAAGTACGGCGAGGCATCTACGTAGCGTACTTGTCGAGCATCGGCCGTGGTCGGAATCTCATGGAACAACACCGAGGCAGAGTAGATCAACGCCGTTTCTCCGCGTCGTTCCGTTTTGGTCGTGACATCGACTTTCAGCCCGATGCCATTTTGGCGGAACAACCAACTCTGTTGATCTGGTTTTCGAATAGGTTGTTGGAACGCCTCTTCGTATTCCTGCCAGCCGAGCGCGCGTAGCTCCGTTCGTGCGTATTCGACCGCTGCGTCTACATCAACTGGCACGATGTAGGCCACGTACGACGCTCCGCCATCGCACAGCGTTTCGGCGCGCATGATGGGCAAAGTGCGGACGTCGACGTTACCGAGATGGTGTAGGGAGACGACAATCTGGCCGGGCTTGCGGGGAACGGCGCCAATATTCAATACCATCCAAAAGCCATTTTTGGTCAGCGAGGTACCGAAATGAGGGGTAGCAGAGGATGCCCAGCCGGGTGACTCCACGGGTTGCCATCCCAGCGTTCTCAGTTCCTGCAAGTAAAATTGTTTTGCCGATTCCACAGTGGCTGGGGCCGTGAACACAAGCCATGTGTGTTGATTGGTCGTAACTGTGGCATTTGGCAATCGTGGCATCTTGCGGCCGTCGAAGGCGGCCTTACATTCCTGCAACGACGCCGGCCTGCTGGGAGTCGGCCGCGGCGCTCGGCCATTGCAGCCAATCGCCGTGCCCAGAAACAGCAGCCCCATGATGAAGCTGCGGCGAGAACATCCGACCGCGTAGTACATATAGATCACGCGAGGAATCCTATTGCCTGTGGATGTACAGCGTAGAGCTCATGCTTCCCATGCTCTTACCGCCCGATAAGAATTTTAATCCCCGGCGGTTGATGGCTGCAAGACGATCCCCCCCTGCATGGGTGGCCTTTAAGGGTCGCTTGGGTGCCCCATTTGGGGAGTGCGTGGCTCGGCGTCAGGCAGCTCGCTCGCCATGCCGAGCACGGTCGCCGGTGAATTCCAGAAGACGCACGGCCCAATCGCGGCCCATACCCTGGCTTTCTCCCTGTTGTACTGTACAGAGTGCGGAGACCTGACGCACTATCACAACTCTATGTGGCTGAACGGCGGACGCTGCAATATCCACTTACGTTCGCCATCAAACCGACAGCCCCGAAAAAAACCATCCAAGCAGGCTTTCTACTCAGTTAATCCCCCCAAATCCTCGTTTCTAACCCTTTGAAAACCCCGCATCAAATATCCTTCCAACCTACCGCTCGGTCTGCACGAATGCAAGTTGATCTGGACGCGTTCTAAGCCTCTGGAGGGAATTGTTCGTAGGAAGGCGACGGATACAGGCACACGGAGCTGAGACTTCGCCGGGATGGAGAAATCGGCCGGGGTCGGCGAGTTGCCGGTTATCGTTCTGGTCGTACGGAACGAAGACACACAGGGTCTTTTTTCAGGGGGGGCGTCGCCCCCCCTGAAAAAAGACCCTGTGTGTCTTCGTTCCGTACG
>JBNJEM010000728.1:0-3667 GCA_051745935.1 Planctomycetota bacterium | reverse complement strand
GACCAGGAGCGAGCATTCCTGGCCTTCAGGAATTCCAGCATACTGGGCACTTCCTCGCCCTTTTCAGACGCCGGTAACGCCGTAGTCACCGCAACAAACAAACCCGCCATGAACATCATGAAGCTCAAGGCTCTCGTTGCCTTCGATCGAAACATGCTTGATTTCTCCCAAATGAGAAAGGCCTGCGTGTATGGATAGCCTGTAACAAAACCGCTAGTTGGTCCCCGCTTCCGCCATGTCCATCCGCGGTGTCCGCGACAACCGTTTCTTGACCGAGCGAAACGTTTCCAGGATTGCACGATAATCAGGATCATCCCTGCTGGAGAATACTGGCTGGCCGCACCGCTGGGTCCCGCCGGCGGATTTCGCCAACGGCGCCATCAGGAAATCATTGTGCTCGACGTTCGTAATCCGCAGGAAAGGGGCTCGTGGCAGGCCTTGTTTGCCCGTGTGGCAAGAGGTACAACGCCGGGCGGCCACATCCTCGAGAACCTTTTCCAGATCCTCGGGAACGATTCTCCGGCAGCCGGTCAAGTCGTAATGATTGGACGCGGAGGTTCCATAATACGGCACGTTTAAATCAATCCAGGTGAAGATGCGCCGCTGGCTGATCGGATCCACCTCGATTCTCGGTTTCCCCTCCTCGTCCGGATGACCATTGAGCACGATATCAGCCAGTTTGCTTGCCGGCGAGCCCCAGTGGGAGGGCGTTATCTGGAGGATATTCGCTTCTTGGCCGTTGAACGTTGGGATCCACTTGGTGTATGGATTCTCGCCGGGACGCCCTTGGCGTGCGAGCGTTTCGTATGAGACGTTGAAAAAATCGGTCTTGTCACCGCTCAAGTCAATGCCGCCGTCCCGTTGCCGGGCATTGTGACATTCTAGACAGTGTTGGTCGAGCACTGGTTGTACGATGCGCGGGTAGCTGAATCCTCGCGCGCCCCACTCCGGGGGCAGGAGTTCCTGGGGCGGTTTCCTGGCCGCCACCGGGTCGGCCGAAACATCCGGGGTGACATAGTTGCGATCCGCGTGGCAACCAACACAGCTATGCCTTTCACCCGGCATGAAATGGGTGAACGACCGCATCCGCTGCACCGCCCGCCCATGTTGGTCCAGCGCCATGAAGTAAATGGGGACCCGGGCGGGGACCTGAAAGTGGGCTGATCCGTCTTTTTCAACGTCGGCGAACCCCCACACCTTCTTCGGGGCATAAGTCGCACCACAGGACACCACCGGGAATTGAAACCCGAAAGCGCGACGTTCCACGTCGGCAAACTCGCTCTTCTCAACCTCTTGGACCACGGCGATCCGGGAAATCCGCGGCGGCGGATTCTCGGCCGTACCCCCCACGCCCAATCCCTTGTAGACGTCCTCAACCAAAACCGACGCCCACCCGTCATCCGACAGTTCATACGCGGCCGACCGCAATGGAGGACGAGATCGCGACATCACGGGACGCGGTGTATAGAACCCCATCGTCGGCCCCTTCTCCAAGATGGTTGCCTGCTCGGTTCCCTTGTAGTCGCGAACCAGTATGGTGCCACCGCGCGAAACCAGAAAGACCTCGTCATCGATCGGAAACGGACTTTCATACGGTCCCCGAATGTGATTGCCATTCCCTTTGTCGACCCGTCCCACGTCGATTTCCGGCGTCAAATTGTGAATCGCCTCCTGCGCGTTGGCGCCTTCAGACGGATCAATGATTCCTATGGCGCCGCGGCAAGGACCATTGTGAGAGGTGAGGATGCAAAGTAGCGTGCCGGTACCCGGAATTTCATGCGCCTCCATGAATGTCGCCGGGCTCAATACCCGGTTGCCAAACAGCCCGCTCAGCGCCGTGCCATCCGGATTGATCGTCCACAAACTCTGGATCGGAATGGCGGGACGATCCACGTATTCCCAACGACTATAGACAATACGCCCGTCGTCCATCACCGACGGCGTGAAGTCGTTGAGGTAGTTGGCCGAGAGCCGCCGCACATTGTCGCCGTCGCGATCGCATCGATAAAGAATCGGCGTGGAAGAGGTCCAGCAGTAGGCGTAGGCCGGCTTGCGATCCGACAAAAACGCGATCGAATCGTCCGGCAACCAGCAAGCATTCAAGTTGTTCGAGTCATGGTTGGTTAATTGACGCAGCTCCGAGCCATCAATGTTGATCGTGTACAGCTGCAGCGTGTCCGACATGCTTTGCTTCCAGGCGAAGAGAACCGTCTTGCCGTCGTAGCACAAGTTGGCGTCAAGCACGAGGCCGCCGGTGGCATCCACTAACCTCGTCAGCTCGGGATCGGAGCGAGCATCGCCCGGCGGCGCCAAATCGAGCCGGTACAACCCGCCACCCGGCTTCTGGCCCTCGACATGGTAAGTATACACATGGGACGGGTTGACGGCGTGACGCTCGATCACCAGCAAACTGTTGAAACCCAATTCTCCCGCTCTCAGCCGCCCGGCCAACGCATCACTTTCCGGAACCTTCGATTCCGCCACCGCCGGTTTGGACCGCGACCTCGTGGGCGGCGCGAACGATTCGTAGTACGTGTCCGGACGCGCCGTGGAGAACACCTCGATCTCCGACGCTCCGGGATTGGAACCGCCATAAGAACTGATAAACTCCAGGACCAGGGACTTGGTCGTAACAGGTTCCGGCAGGGGAATCCGCTGAGGACCGTGGCCCGGCTTGAGTTGCCCCGTGGCGATGACCTCGGAATCAACGGCCCCGCGCAGCTTGTAATCCTTCCAGTTTTCTTCCCACTCCCAAGCCGTACGGCCATGGTAGGCGAGTTCCGCTATCCGAACGGGCGCGGACCAGGTAAACGTCAACCGAACGCCATCCGGATGGTTGTTTCCTTTCACGCACCACGCCTTCCCGACGTCGGCATGACTCATGGGAGCCGGGATCCGCCCATCGGCCACGTGCCGAGCGACGTAATCAGCGCTGTGCTCCGACGTCGCGGATATGGTCGCTTCGCGAGCGATGTTCTCCGGCGAATCGGCCGCGTTCGAGCTTGCGCGGTCGGCATGCATGCCAACCATCGCGCACGAGAAAACGAGTGCTCGAGAAATCACCCGTTGCTTAACGCCCATGATTTCGCTTTCCAAAAAAACGAGTCTCCGAACAGAAATGACTCTCGGCCCCGCCGTACCCGGCACCAGCGTGACGGCAGCGGCCTACACCGCCGCGCGTACCCCTTCATACCGGTCGCGGATGACTTTCTCCGCCGCGAGTCCGACCAACGGGAGGACGGCTTGCGTCGGGCAGCGTTCCACCCGGAAAAATCCAACCGCCTGAAATATATTTGCCAGCGTCCATTATAACCCTTTCCGGAACCGTTTGGCTACAGCCACAAAACCGCAACCACTCCCATTCACCGCCACCATCGGCTATTCTCGGCCAGTATCGGAATCCGGATTCCGATGGCCATGGATACCTTCGCGGATGACTTTGTCCGCCGCGAGTCCGACCAACGGCAGGACGGCTTGCGTCGGGCAGCGTTCCACCCCGGTCAAATCCGCGGGCGCCTGAAATAAACCCCCTCGGCGAGGCGGACTATGGTTTCGCGGTTCGACGGGCGTATACCCTATTGTTGCATAAAGACGGCGTAGGACGGGTCTCCAGGCCCGTCTTTTACAGCGCATAAATGTCTTTTTGCGGTTGTTTGAAGATCTCACA
>JBNJEM010000727.1:0-3702 GCA_051745935.1 Planctomycetota bacterium | reverse complement strand
CGTCCTTAATGCTTTGTTTTGCTTGCGGAACCAGACGCGATCAAGCTCCCTCTTTTTGCTTGGCTTGGTTCAACAGCTGCCGGGCGTGCTGTTTGAGTGCCTCATCTTGGACCGTGGCCAACACTTTTTCCGCGGCTTCAATCACCGCCTCCGGATGCCGCTCCACCAAATTGGCCCCGAGCGACAACGCCACTTCACCCGCGCGACGACGGACGTCCGCGTGACCCAGCTGAGTCAGCGCCAGCGAGAGGGTCCGGGGAGCTGGCACGCGTAGCAAAGCTTCCAGCATCAGCAGGCGTTCCTGTTCGCGCTCAACCACCGGCATGGCCTTTTGGCACATCTCGATCCGCTCGCGCTTCGTCATGTCGAACTGGCGCAGGATTCGAACGTACCCGCGAAGCGCGCGAATGCGATACTTCTCTTTCATATCCGACTTGGCGATTTCCAGCAACAGAGGCGCGGCATCCGGCGACATCCACTCTCCCAAAACACGGGTTATGGTGTCTTGCATCGCGGGGCTTGGGTCCTTGGCGGCTTCGGTGAACGCCTTCAGCGCGGTCGGACCGCCCACGGTTCCCAACAATTCGTAGAGTTCCATCGTCAATTCACCGGAGGTTTCCGGCAGACACTCCACGATCTCCCGCGCGCAGGTTTCCGCGTCGCCCAGCCGCACGCACGCGTCCCGCAATGCGTCCAGTACGGCCCGCCGTTCCTTGGACGGAGGCTCGGAAAGCAACCGTGCCGTCAGAACGTCCAACCGGTCGGCGGAGAGGGTTCGGCCGAGTGCTTCGATTGCCGCCAATCGCTCGGACGCATCCTCGGCGTCCATCCCCTGCAAAAGCGCTGAAACGCCTTCTGAAATCCGCCGCCGGCCAATCAGTTCGTAAAGCGCGACACGAGTCTCCGAGTCGGCATCGTCCAGCTTGTCCAGGATCATTGCATCGAGTTCCGGGTTATCCATGCGAACCAATGCGTCACGGGCCACGTCCGACCGAGCATCCTTCGGATTGCAGGCCATGTCCAGAAGCCGCGGGCAGACCGATTCACCCGGGAAATGTGCCAGCGATCGGATGGCTGCTTGACGAACCGCTTCATGGTCGCCGTGCACGGCCGCCAACACGGTGCTCAAAGCCTCCACGTCGCCCCGATCTCCCAACGCCGTAATGAGTCGCACTTGGCGGGAAATGGGCACATTGTCGAGTTGCGTGGAAATCGCTTCATTCACTCCACTACCCCGGAATTCACGAGCGACCGTCAGCGCCAGACGAAATCCGGCTTCGCTTTCTCCGTTAATCAATGCCCCCAACCGCTCGCCATCAACTCCGTCCGGCGCAAGCAGCAGAGTGCGCTCCGCGCCCAGCCGAATGTGTTCGGCGACCTGCGATTGGGTAACCGCCATGCAAATTCGCCTTGCCATGTCCAGCCGGCCGTCACGGCGACACCGCTCGGCGGCCATCACACACGCTTTTCCGACTGCGGCTTGCGGCGCCTCCGGAGCACTGGAAAGGGCCTTGTCTAGAGCCGTGACCGCATCATCCGTCGCTATTCTGCCCAGAGCAAAGGCTGCTGCCCGTCCGATCCTTGGATCGTCGGACCGCAGTAGTTCTTGAAGCAAGCCGACGGCTGCCTCATCCCGTCTGGCGCCGATCGAGTTCAGCACCCCCACGAGCCGCTTTCCGTCCAGATTCGGAACCGCCTCTCGCAGCGCTGCTCCAGCGTCGGCCGTGGGAATCGCCTCCAGTCCAATGCGAGCCGCATGAGAGAGCTCCGGATCCGTCAACCGTTCCGCCAGTATTGGAACCGACTCGCTGGTACCGATCCGGGCCAGCTTTTTGCACGCCAGGATTTTCTGGAACCGACCCGCGTCGGACTGCAAGATGGCATGTAACTGATCAGGATCCGCGGGCAGTGTCACCGATTCCGATTGCGCGAACAGAGGCGTGCCCAAGCAGCACGCCATCAGCGCGGCCGGGATAACTTCGCGGAGCCGGACAATAGATTCTTTCATGGGGAAACTCCGAGTATTCTTCGATTTAATGTAGCTGTTCACGGGTAACACTACGGGGCCTGGATACAGGAACCGGCATTTGCACCTTGAAAAACTTTCCTTTAACATGTGTAGCGGAAGTGCGAACGTTCGCGGATATCAGCCTCTTTCCCGTGAACGGTTACGATTTAGTCCTGAACAAGCAAAAGCGGCTCGGGGCGGTTTCCGAAACAACGTACCGCCGTTCTTTCCATCTCCGGCGTCACACTCGCCACGGCTCTCGCATCGCGCGGCGCCGCAAACGATTGGCTTCGTCGTCATTCACGAATTCTTCGTTTTCAGGCGACCACTTCTGCGCTCGGCCTGTCCAATGTGCAATACACCCGAGGTGCGAGACGATGGTGCTATGGCAACCGATGGCCACATCCGCCGCCGGTCGCCGCCGCGTCCGGATGGCGTTAATCCAATTCTGGTGGTGGTCATTGACGGCCACGGCATGGTCATAACGTTCCGGATAGTCCGTGACAATTTCTTTGGGGTGGGATGTCAGGTACCCCCGCCGCCCGACGTGAATCCAACCTTGCTCGCCCACGTACAACGCGCCAAAGGGTTGGAGTGACGTAATCGGATCCCAGCCCTCCGGGATCTCATGTCGCCGCGGGTCTAGTTTCCCGTTGACGACACGCAGCGTGGCACCATTGGCATACTTATAGGTGAGATCGGCGACATCACCCGTTTCCGGCGGGATGATTTCCACGGGGCCGGTCCCATCGGCCCCCAAGGCCCATTGGACGACATCGAAGGCGTGAACGGCATTGCTCGTCAGATTGCCACCGCCGAAGTCCCGGCAAAAGTGCCATGGCACGACGCGGGGCGGCTCGCCGTAGATGTGAAACCGGCTATTGTAGGGCCGCCACGGAGCCGGGCCGAGCCACAAATCCCAATCCAATCCCTCCGGAACCGGCTCCGCGGGCAAATCGACTTCGCCGCTGGTCCCCGGAAAATGAACATAGACGTCGCGTACCTTTCCGAGCGCCCCGTCCCGTGCCAAATTGCACGCCAGCCGGAACTCCCGCGCCGATCGTTGCTGCAGCCCTGTCTGAAACACGCGTCCGTACCGGCGGACCGCGTCGACCATCGCCCGCGCCTGGTAAATCGTGAGCGACATGGGCTTCTCGCAATAAATATCCTTTCCGGCTTCAGCCGCCAGCACCGAAGCCACTCCGTGCCAGCGATCGCCGGTGGCGATGACCACCGCGTCGATGTCCTCGCGAGCAAGCAGCTCGCGCAAGTCATTGTACGCTTCGCAGCCGGTATAGCTGCCGCTGGGACTCGCGGCCCCGTACGTTTTCTCAGTCAGGCGTTGAGCGTTGTCGCGTCGCCAGGTATCCACGTCGCAAACAGCGAGTACCTGGACCCCGGAATGCTTCAAGAACCTTCGATGATGGCCCCGCCCCATCATGCCCACGCCAATGAACCCCAGCGTGACACGGTCACTCGGCGGCGGCTTCCCCGCCCCGCCCAACGCCGCCGCTGAAACGATACAAGGCGTGGCCGCCATGGCACTTGCTTGTTTCAAAAACTGGCGACGGTTTGAGTTCGTGTGATGCTGCATCTGCTTCTCTCTTATGCAAGCTGGTCCGTCGAAATGAACGAAATCAATCTCGGAATAAGCGAAAGAGACGTGGATACACGGACCGCCGGCGAGCACGCTT
>JBNJEM010000726.1:0-3715 GCA_051745935.1 Planctomycetota bacterium | reverse complement strand
TGTGAGATCTTCAAACAACCGCAAAAAGACATTTATGCGCTGTAAAAGACGGGCCTGGAGACCCGTCCTACGCCGTCTTTATGCAACAATAGGGTTTAACCATCCGCCTAGTCATTGCTCGGAGGACCGGCGATTTCGGCGCGTCTTTTGCCGCCGCCCCCGGCTGAGCTGCAAGGCTCCCATCGCGTCCTTCTCACGAGACACAAAACCAGTTCCCGCTTGCAATACGCCTTGGGGGCCGCGTAGACGGAAATGGTTTGTCAGGCCTTGGATCCTTCGTACCATATGGACGGTTTGTCGCGCCGTCAAGAGACCTCGGCGATGTCCGACGCCCGCCGCCGCCACGCCTCCAAAGCGGACGTCAGTTGGTCGGGATAAGCTACTCCCGTAGTGCCGAGTTGCCGTATGGTGATCGAGGCCACCAAGTTCCCGACCAAGGCGGCCTCAGGCCATTGCGCGCCGGCACAAAGCGCGAGCACGGCGCCGGCTGAGACGCTGTCACCCGCTCCCGTCGGATCAATGTCGCCAACCACCGGGACGCCGGGAACCACCGTCCATTCAGGATCACTAACCAGCATGCCGGCGGCCCCGCGGGTAATCACCAGCGGTGCCTGATTGGCCGCCCGAAGCTTTCTCGCGGCGTCCAATAGCTCATCACCTTGCACTTCCTCGCCAGGAAGCGGATTGGATTTGCCCACGGCTTCGAACTGGTTGGGTTTAATCGTGACTCCCGAAAACTCGCGAATGCGACTCCGGCTGTCCGCCCAAAACAAAGTCGAAGGATGCCGCCGCGCCACCGCTCCAAGTGCTTCACGAACCTTCCCCGTGATGGCTCCACAATCTCGCTCTTCAATCTGGTCCATCACGATCACGGCATCGACTTGAGAGACCACTTGTTCCAACGATTCAATGAGCGCTGCTTGCACCTCGTCAGGCGTCTCTCGCCGATTCTTCGTATCGTATCGGGAGTGTTCACCCTTTAGGGATTGGTCGCGGACATCCCGAGGCTTGAGATAAGTGGGGGTGCGCAGTGCCGGAACACAGTGCACATGATCGGTTCCGCATCGCAAGCCGGCAAGCGCTTTCCGAAGTTCATACGCTTCGCCGTCGTCTCCGGTAAAACCAATCGCCCGAACCGTTCCCGCGCCCAATGCCGCGAGGTTTCGGACAACGGTTCCCGCGGCGCCGGGACTGCAGCGCACGTTGACGACCTGGTGCGCCCTCAAGCCCGTCTCGACACTCAACTCCTCGAGCGAGGGATCGACATCGAGGTATTTGTCCAAGAAGAAATCTCCCATCACCGCGATGCGACACCGGTCGAATTGCGCCATGAGTTCCTTCAGCCTAGACATGGACATCTGGACCGTTTTCATTCGGTTTCCTCCGCGTCGAGCATATGCAAGAGGGCGAGCAGGAAATCGCGATTGTCAGCCCGAACATATCGCATGGTGCCCCCCATGCGGCTAAAGGACTTGTTGTATCGAAGGTAGTATGCCGGATTGTCCTCTGGCGGCTCCCCCCGTGTCCAATCCCAATTCGATTCGGCCAAATCACAAACGACCAGATAATGGTGATCGATGTGTTCACCGTGTTGGATTGCGATGTTTTGCGCCATGGACAATGATTTTTCAAAAATCATGGGACTCATGATCGCCGAGCCGATGGAAATATAGACGCCTCCCTCCAGCTGACTGACCTGTTCCGCGAACGCCAAGAAATCTCTCTGTGCGGTCCTTCCAACACTGGCACAATGATTCATGGGATGATTGTAAATGATATCGTGTCCGATCATGGGGTGGCCGGTTAGCGGCACGCCGGCCCGATACGCCGCCGCTTGGATACTGAATCGCTTAAACGGGTGCGGGACTTCCATCCATCCTTCATCAAGTTGGAATGCCCGCGCGATGCTCAACAGATCCGCCGCCGCGGCGGCGCGTTCGGGATTCCGCGAGGTCTCGGCGTTGATCTCGCCAGTCAATTGTGCCCGTGACGGGATCGTTAGGCCTTCCTTTTCAATCAAAGCCCCTACCGACTCACCGTAGCCGAGTCCTTCGTAGGCGCCCACATTCAGCGCCAGATTGATTAGGAAGCCGGTTTCCCGCCAGTTTCCAAACTTGCCCAACGCCACCATGGCCTTGACGTCTTCACAGCTCTTTCCCTGGAACGCAAACTCCCAATCGTGAATAATCCCCGCGCCGTTGGTCGCCAGGTGCGTCACCCATCCACGCGCCAGCAACGCCTGAAACACGGGCCCAAGGCCATTTTTGATGGCGTGAGCACCGAAGGTGATCATCACCGGCCGCTGATTCAAACGGGCTGTCCGCACGCGAGCTGAAACGTCGGCCATGGTCTTCCTCGCCTCGCTCGACAAGCCATTCGGTCGCGCGTTGACTGGAACGTGATCCTGCTCAATATCTTTTTTGTTCTCGCGAGCGGAAAGCGCTTCCATCTTGACCTGGAAACGATCGAATTGCTTGTACGGCATGGGGGCCCTCTTTCCATCCGATGTCCATTGACCAGCGTCCGCGAGACTCTTGGCTATCTGACGGAGTCGTCCAGGGGCATATCAAGCTTTTCATAGAGGCGTCGGCGACCTGCTTTGTCGCCTTTAAGCACGTCATGCGCGTGGCGAGCGACCTTCGCGGCGTATCGGCGAGGGACAACCAATACGCCGTCTCCGTCCGCCACGATGACGTCACCGGGCACGACCAGGGCGCCACCAACAACCACCGGACGATTCACCGATTCGATCTGGTTGCGGCCGGGACGAATTCCCCGGCCCGGCTCACGGAAATACAAGGGAACCTTTTGGGCCGCGATCTCGTCGGTATCCCGAGCCGTGGAACTCGTCACCACGCCAACGCAACCGCGGGACTTCCACGCCAGGATGTTGTTCGAACCGATTGACCCAACGTCCGCGGCGGGAGCATCCTGGATGACGAGCGCTGTTCCTTCCCGAATGAGGGGGACGAATGGTTCCGGGGTGCGCTCCCGATACGCGCGTCCCACCCACTCCTTGTGCTCCTCCTCTTCCATCGGCCCGGGCGTGGGATGGTTCGCGGGCACATATCGCGCGGTGACCGCGACGCCGATGAAACGGTGCGCAAAACGCTTCGTATCCCGCCAGAGAGGACCGATTTTCGCCGATACCCGACCCACGCGCCGCAACCCCGCTTTGTCCATGCCATCGCTGACATCGGCCACCCTCAGCCCCTCGAACAGCTTTAGAATCTCCTTGTCTTGCTCATGGCCGTGGACGGGGGTCTCCAGAAAACTCCTGCCAGAACGGAGGCTGTCCGTGGATTTGCTCGGCTCGTCGGCTGAAGTGATTCCGGCGGTGAAAAAAACAACGAGGACCATAACCGTGGACGGAACAACGGATCCTTTGCGATCAGCGGCAGTCATGACATAACTCCATATCGAATGTTGAACGGTGGAAACGACAAGCAGCGCGCGAGCCAGGGCCTTGTCACGGCTAACACGCCATAAAAAAACCAGTCTGGCTTCCTTTCCCTCAGCGAGTTTCAGGCGAGGAAACCAGGTTTCGTTACGGGCTGTAATATACCGGTCGCGGATGACTTTCTTCGCCGCGAGTCCGACCAACGGGAGGACGGCTTGCGTCGGGCGGCTTTCCACCCGGAAAAATCCAACCGCCTGTAATATAATTCGGGTGGGCATTGGCTCTGCCGGTGTTCTTTCACCCATCTGACAAGGG
>JBNJEM010000725.1:0-3732 GCA_051745935.1 Planctomycetota bacterium | reverse complement strand
GCAGCTTTCCATCCGGACAAATCCGACCGCCTGAAGTATAATTCCACCCTTACCGCTTCAACCCTGTAACGATTGAATAGGCATCGAATGAGTTCTTCCAAACACACGACTCGGCCAGCGAATCAATTGCGCGAAGTTAAAGCCAAGCGGCGTTTTACACGCAGTAGTCCGGGCAGCGTGCTCTATCAAGCCGGCCGCACCATGGTGTTGTGCACGGCCAGTATCTCGGATGCCGTCCCTCCGTGGATGGCGGGCGAGGGACGGGGCTGGATCACGGCGGAGTACAACATGCTGCCCGGCAGCACCCGTCCCCGAAAGAACCGCGAGCGGGGGACCAACGTGGGCGGGCGAACCACGGAAATCCAACGGCTCATCGGACGCAGCCTGCGAGCGGTGGCTGACCTGGAGGCCTTGGGCGAACGTATGGTTACGGTGGACTGCGATGTGCTCGAGGCGGACGGTGGGACCCGTACGGCCAGCGTAACCGGAGCCTTGATCGCGCTGGTCGACGCCCTCGCCTCCGTCCGAAAACAACTGCCCGATCCGGATCGGTTTCCCCTTCGCGACACGGTGGCAGCCGTCAGCGTGGGCATTGTCGACGGCGCCATCGTGCTCGACCTCGATTACCAGCAGGACTTCGCCGCCAGTGTCGACATGAACGTGGTGATGACCGGAGGAGGACGACTGGTCGAAGTGCAGGGGACCGGCGAAGAGGCCACGTTCTCCGAGGAGGAGCTGACGGCGATGCTGAAACAAGCTCGACACGGCGTGCGGGAATTGGTGGATATCCAGCGCCGGACACTCGGCCGCAACTGGGTGTTTCGCACTCGCTGAATCACGGCACGCGCTGAGAGAGCCCCGAAAGGGCATGACAAAACCATAGGGATTTCCTGTCACCCGGGGAGTTCGGAAAGCGGGAACCAGATTCCGCTAGGCCGTTGAGTCGGGGAGATCCTTGACATCCGCCGGCAATTCGACGCTGATGGTAGTCCCCTCACCCGGCGCGCTGTCAATCGTCACGTGCCCGTCCAGCAGCCGCGCCCGTTCACGGATGCCGGCCAGCCCATAGCGACTCGGCGCGACACGCCCAGGATCGAAACCGATGCCCCAATCCCGCACTTGGATGCGAATGCGATCACCCTGCTGGACCAGGCTAATGCGTACCCGCGGGCTTTGGCTATGCCGGCAGGCATTTCTAAGACTCTCTTGAACCACCCGGTAAATACTGTTCTCCAAAAGCGGCTCCAACCGCTCGTGAAAGCCTTCGTGGTGAAACTCGATTTCCGGGGCGTCCTCCGTATCCATCTGGGCGAGCAGTCCTTCCACGGCCGTCACCACCCCGCACTCATCCAAAACCGGCGGACGCAACCCGCTGATCAAGCGGCGGGCTTCCGCCAGGCACTGCCGCAGGAGTCCGAGCACCTGGGATCCGAGTTCCCTCTCCGAACCTCCTTCGGTGGCCGCTTGACACCGCATGATGGCGGCCACCAGTTGTTGTGCCAGGCCATCGTGGATCTCGTAGGCAATCAATTTCCGCTCTTGGTCGTGTGCTTTGAGCAGGCGGCGGAGCGTGCGTTGTTCGGCTCGCAGCTTTTCATCCGCCAGCTTCCGATCCGTGATATCCCGCACCACGGCCACGGCCCACCATTCATTTTCAACATGGATCGGGGCCAAGGAAAGCTCGATGGGGAACTCTTCACCCCCCTTGCGAATCGCCTGCAACTCGAGGGTCCGCCCCACGGCGCGTCCTTCGCCGGTTTCGAAGAACTTCGCCAGCGCGTCCGCCACCAATTCCCGGTGGCGCTCCGGCGTCACCAGCCGATGAATCTCTCGGCCCAGGGCCTCTTCGGCCGAATATCCGAACATCCTTGCCGCCGCCGGATTCCAATGCACGGCTCTGCCCCGGCCATCCATCATGATCACGGCATCCAAGGCCACTTGACTGATGGTCCGCAGTTTCTCCTCCTGCGACCGCAGCTGTTCCTCCGACCTTTTGCGATACGTTACGTCGCGAACGACCACCTGGAGGACGCGTCGGTGGTGAATCCGAACCGCGTTCAAGGACACCTCGGCTGGAAACTCCGTCCCATCGGCCCGCCGGTGCAACCACTCGAACCGATGGTTCCCCTCGGACAAGGCCTTGGCCATTTTTTCAGTGGCGAGCTGCTTTGAGTCGGAACCGTCGGGCTGTAAGGGGGGCGACAGGTCGGCGGGGTGTAATCGCAGGAGTTCGTCCTCGTTCTCGAATCCGAAGATCCGCAAAGCCGCGTCATTGCAATCAAAGAACCGGCTTTCGTCCAGCAATAAAATGGCATCGCTGCAATTCCTGAATAGGCAACGAAACTGCTGCTCACTCTCCTGCCGCGCCATTTCCAGTCGCGTCCGCCACCTCGCGTAGGCCAGGCCCCACGCGGCCAGCAACCCAACCAACAACAGGCCCGCAACGACCAAACAAAGCCACGGGCCGAAGTGTCCATCCTGCCTCGTGCTTGCAAGCAACAACCAAAAGTCGTTCATATCCCACGTATACGCCCCACGACGAGAGTCCTCCGCCACGGTCGCTATGGCAACGGTCGACAGTCCCCAAAGACCAACCTACGACCCGTGCTTTGGCTGGCGACGCAAGGCTCCTAGGCGACGGCGGAGAGCAACCAAGCAACCAATCCCTTTTGGAGATGCAACCGGTTGGCGGCTTGTTGCACCACGATGCTTTGCGGGCTATCGATGGCTTCATCCGTCACCTCTTCGCCCCGGTGAGCGGGCAGGCAATGCATGAAGACCGCATCCTTCGAGGCGGCAGCCATCAGGTCGGCGTTGACCTGAAACGGAGCCAAGACAGCCGCCCGTTCCTGTTGTTCCTGTTCCTGCCCCATACTGGTCCAAACGTCCGTGTACACGGCGTCCGCGCCCCGCACGGCTTCCGCCGGATCCGTGACGACCCGAAGCTCGAAGTCCGGGAATGTCTTTTTCATCCGTCTCGCGAATTCCGTATCAAACTGATACCTCGCCGGTGACGCGATGGTGAAACAGACCCCCAACCGAGCGGCGGCAATGGCCAGACTGCGCGCCACGTTATTAGCGTCTCCGACATACGTGAGTCTGAGCCCTTGCAGCTGTTTGAAATGCTCCTTCATGGTGAACAGGTCGCTCAAGGCTTGACACGGATGAAAGCGGCTGGTGAGGCCGTTGATGACCGGGCACGAAGCGTGCTGGGCCAGTTGTTCCACGCGACCGTGATCCTTGTCTCGACAGACCACGACATCGACGTACTGGCTCAACACACGAGCGAAGTCAGCCACTGATTCGCGGTGCCCCCAGCCCACGTCCGACCCGAGATACAAGCTGGTTCCCCCCAGGTGCGCGAATCCAGCCTCAAAACTCACGCGAGTTCGCAATGACGGCTTTTCAAACAACAACGCCATCACGCGACCGCCAAACCGCATGTCGCGCGTGCCATTCATGTACGCTCGCTTCAGCAATTCAGCTCGATCAAACACTTGTTCAATCTCGGGCGTGGTCAAATCAAACAATGTCATTACACTTCGCACGGTTCCCGGCTCCTCTCACGTCTCGACCGCGATTCATCCTCCACTCCATCCAATCCGGCACGGGAGGCGTTGCACGCACCTGCACGCAACCGGCGACAGGACACTTACGAAGTCGTCGCGTGACGCTCCTGGTCCGCCGCGGGACATTGGAACGGAGAGGAAAATGCTCGCCCTTTCGAACAAT
>JBNJEM010000724.1:0-3736 GCA_051745935.1 Planctomycetota bacterium | reverse complement strand
CACCCACGAGATGAACTCGTGGGGGTCTGGTCGCGTGCCGGACCGTCTGTAGCTCGCGAGTCTGATTCACCCACGAGGTGAACTCGTGGGGGTCTGGTCGCGTGCCGTACCGTCTGTAGCTCAGGAGTCTGATTCACCCACGAGATGAACTCGTGGGGGTCCTGGAGGGATGGAAGCGCGGAAGGCGATTGCCGATGATCGCCTCTTGCTCATCTCTCCGTATCACCCGGAGGCCCGTTTCACCGTTGGTACCGCGATGGCCCGCAACAAGTTTATCTACGCGCTGGCCGACTACGGTCTGGTGATCAGTGCCGACCAAAAAAGGGGAGCCTCTCCGTTTGTCTAACCGGCCTGCAGCTTCACGATGGCTTCCGCCACCGCCTCTTTAACCGCCATGACCCTGTTCGGTTGCGGCAAGATCTTGGTGGAATAGCGTCCCATGGGAGAGGGCCGTTCGACGAGCCGCGTCGCGCGTTCGAGGATCTTCTCCGCATCGTGGACGGTCCGGCCGGCTCGCTTCGCCGTTCGGATGCGAGATCTCAGCATGTGCAGATACTCATAGTCTTCCACGCCTTCCCGCGCCTGTTCGAGCCGCAGCGAACTGAGCGGACCGTCGTGACCCACGGGCCCGCCGGGATAGGCCAGGAAACCATCTCCGTTCGGGTATCTCACCCAGTGGGACTGGCCCGGCTCGCCGCTCTGGTGAATGTAACCGTGCCAGCCAAATTCGTGCGGGTTATACGTCAGCCAATCGATTCCCCAGAATTCGTAGGCCGCCACGTCGTACTTGAAGCAGTAGTGCGGCAACAGACGCTCAATGGCGCAGAACGGCGTATCGGTACACATCTGGCCGTCGGTCGTCCACCAGACCGTGTCGCCCGCCGCCTGGCGCTCCTTGATGGTCTCGGTGCTCACGCGGCCGTAATGGCCAAATCCCCAGACGTCGATGTAACCGTTCCATTCCGGTTGGTGGTGCCACGTGCTGCTGTAGATCCTGATGTCCGGATCCACCTCGTGGATCATATCGCAGAGCGCTTTCATTTGCTCAATGACATAGTCCTTGCGATGGTCCCACGGCTCATCGGAGATATAGAGCACGATCCTGTCTTCCCAGCCTTTTTCGGTGACGTGATTCCAGAACTGCCTTAGCGCGCTCTGATACACCTGCTTGTACTGTTCACGAAGCTCGCCGCGGTCCGCCTTCTCGTAGGGGTACTCGCCTGGATACGGTGCTTCCCCCAACATTTTCCGCGGCGGGTGACCCCAGCCGAAACACGAGAAGTGCCACGGCGTGTAGGCGTGCGGGAGATTCAGTTCATCGAAGTAGTATGCCGCCGCCTCATCGAATTCGGAAAAATCAACCGTCACGTTTCCATCTTCATGTGTGAACGAGGGCGGCGGCTCGATACGATGAGGGCTGACACGTCGCTCGGCCATGAATCGCCAAAACTGGCGGCGGGTTTGCCGAGCCGTTTGACCGGGAACGTCCCACTGCGGGTCGCGCATCCTTAAGTCGTAGATCGCCTTGACATGGTTCTCGTCAGGCAGCGTGAAGTCCCAAACGTGAAGGTGAAACGGGAGCTCCAGGGAGCCGCCATCGTGTGAAAACACCACGTTTCCCTTGTAATCACCGGACGCCGCGTCTTTCGGAACGCTGACGGTTATCCAGACCGGCTGCGTGGAATGAGCTGGAACATCAAAAGATTCGCTCGGCAAAAGCGGGTCGGGCCACATGCCGGCCCAACCATCGCACCGGCCGGCGGATGTTGGATACTTGCGGTGCCAGGTGGGGCTGTCCGAACGATAGTAGTCGGTCTTGTGGTCGATCGGCACATAGCCCACGACGTTAACCGTAATCCGGTCCAGTGATTCGCCGTCGGCGTTTTTGGGAGGGATGACGTTGACCCGTACATCGTCGAGTGCTTGGGGGCCGCGAATGGATACTTGAAGGGGCTCTTTTTCGTTGCGCGCGGCGGAGATACGCGCCGTCTTGGGTTCTCGAGGTGGTAGATCGTTCCTGAACACTTTCACAATCGCGTTCGTGGACCACGCCGTTGGCTCGGTCAACCGTGGCTGCATCCTTGATTCCACGGTGCCCGCGCGCGCCCTGATCGCTTTGGCCAACAGTACGCCATCATGCCAGATCGTACCCGTCACGTTCGCGGTCAGGTGCAACTGGAAGGCCGCGATATCAGCGGGCATCTCAAACATGCTCGACAGCATGGTCCAGCCAGTGGTACCCTCTACCGTCGGCCCCGCCGCCGCATACTGCTTGGATTCGCACAGCCCGCCGTCGGCGTCGCGATAGTGTGCATGAATACTAACGTTACCCCTCACGTCGCTGGTCTTGACCCATGCCGCGTAGAGATAACGCTGGCTCGGTTCGACGGGTACGCTCTGATGCCAACCTGCCCACTTCGGCTTGCTGCCGGCGGGGACATGAAGTCGTACGGCATGATCGCCGAACAGGCCGTTATCCACGACACTCATCTCAGCGTCCGCTGGCCGTTCGCCGGCAGCGCCTCCGGTCCAGTCATCGGGCAACTCGGCACCCCGTTCGAAACTGGGATTCTTCACGAGGTTATGCTTGCCGCGCAAAAGCTCCTCGTACCCTGGCTGTCCCACTGCCTTGAAATCAGAGTCGTCCGAACAATAGACCCGTCGCGGATGACTTTGTCCGCCGCGAGTCCGACCAGCGGGAGGACGGCTTGCGTCGGGCAGCTTTCCATCCGGACAAATCCGACCGCCTGAAAAATACAAGTAGTAGGTCTTGACGGTTTCGGGCTGGATTGTGTCACCGAAAAAGAGTCGATTTCCGGCGCGACAATGCGAAATGGGTTCCGCCTTGTAGGTCAATTGCAGGGAATCATAATTAAGTTGCCCGCGCATCCGGCCCTCGATCGTGGATAGGTCCACAACAATGAGCGGATCCGTGAGGGATTCGTCGGACGCATTGACAACCTCAACCGGGACACGGTATTGCCATCGGGCGTTGTTACCGCCAACCTCCCCGTACCACGAGGCACCCTGGCCCACACACTGAAGCGGAAGATTCTGAACCTTGCCGGCCGATGCGGCAAGGTTGGTTTCGCTGAGCCGTTCCAGCTTTACATCGTCATACCATGCGGTCCCGGTTCCGCGCAGAACCGTACCCAGGGAAGCCAGGTTGGCTTCCTCCGGGGCCGTGAATTCCCAACTCACCTGCTTCCAGTCATACGTGCCCGGCCCCCCCATCAGGGCATCCGGCACCGATTGGATCATCATCGGCTGTTCTTTCGTGCCGATGTGGATGTACCAACCCACCTTGCCCGTGGCATCACGGGCCTTGACCCACGCCGTCATTCGATATTTCGCGCCGCCGATCAAGTGAATGTTACGCTGTCGCGTGGCGATCCATGTTGGTTCCGCGCCCTCGGCAACCACGGTCTTGAGACACTGATCGCCGCTGCGTGAAGTTTCGCTCACCCACATCGCCGTGTGGCGAGCATCGCCGTCGTCGTGCCGCCACCCCGCCGGCGCATCTCCGCTTCCAGCCTCCATGCCTCCGTTTCGGACCCCCCACGACGCTTCGAAAAACGTGGGCACGCCCCACGCATCCGGGTTGTCAAAATAGACATATTGAATGGCCGTCTCGCCGGCCGAACATTCGACCGGTATAACCAGTTCACTGCCCGGGGGAATCGAACCGCTTCTGATCGAGGTGCCATCCGACCTCCTGACGTCAAACAGGAACTCC
>JBNJEM010000723.1:0-3740 GCA_051745935.1 Planctomycetota bacterium | reverse complement strand
CGACCCGATCACCGACGTGGAGAATATCGCCAGGTATCTGCGCGAGAGTTCGCTGCCGGGTCGCCAGGCGGTGCTGCGAGCCGTGCAGGAGGTTCGTCCAGCGTTGATTGTCAGCACGTTGACCGTGATCACCGCGTTTCTGCCGCTGAATTTTATCACCGGCATGATGGGACCGTACATGGCGCCGATGAGCGCCAACGTACCGATCGCGGTTACAATCTCAACGGCCGTCGTCTCGTTTATGCTGACGCCATGGCTCGCTTACGCGATTGTGGGCGGCGGCCGAAAAGCCTCGGCGGAGTCCGGTTCGTCAAAGGGCGGTGGGGATTCCGCGTCCCCGGATCAGCAAGAAGTGGCCACTCGACAGCGTCCCATTTATCGGTTCTACAGCTGGTTTCTGCGACCGGTGATCGAACGGCGGTGGGCCAGCTATGCCGTACTGGTCCTGGTGGGACTGTTGTTCATGCTGGCGTTGGCACCGCCTCTGTTTCGGATGGTTGCCGTCAAAATGCTGCCCTATGACAATAAGGACGAATTCCTGATTGTCGTCGACCTGCCGGAGTCCGCCACACTGGAGGAAACCGATCGGGTCGCCCGGCGGATTGGTGGCTATTTGAGCCGGCTGCACGAAGTGCGAGACTACCAGATTTTTGTCGGAACGCCGTCGCCCGTCGACTTTAACGGATTGGTGCGGCGCTATTATCTGCGCGAGCAACCGAACGCCGCGTCGCTCCGCGTCAACCTGGTGGCCAAGGAATATCGGCAGCAACAATCGCACGCCATTCTGCTCAGGATGCGTCCACGGATCGCGGAGCTCGGACGAGAACTGGGCGCGAACATTAAACTGGTGGAAGTCCCGCCAGGACCGCCGGTCATGGCGACCATCACGGGAGTCATTCACGGTCCGCCGGCAGGCGACTACGATGAGCTTGTCAACGCGGCCCGGACGGTTCGCCAACGGCTGGAGCGCGAGCCAGGCGTGGTGGATGTCGATGTCAGCGCGGAGATGCCGCAAAAACAGTGGATGTTCGACGTGGATCGACACAAGATCCGGCAGGCGGGAGCGACCGAAGAGCAAGTGGTCCGCACGCTGCGCCTCGCGATCCGCGGCAGCTGCCGAGAGGTGCTGCACCAACAACGCGATGTCAACCCAACTCTTATCGAATTCCGGCTGCCACGTCCCGATCGATCCACGATTCCGAAACTCCAGCAATTGAGGATCAACACCCCCAGCGGCCAAGTCCCCCTCGGGGAACTCGGCCGCTTCCACCAACGGCAAGAGCCGTTCTCGCGGTGGCATCAGGATCTGTTACCCATCGCCTACGTCTATGCCGAGGTCGCGGGCCGCCCACCGGGCGACGCGGTGGCTGATGTGCAGGCTGACTTTCAAGCGGGTGAGCCAGCCCAGACGTCCTCCGGGGAACAGGCCCCCCACGAAGCTCGTCCCTGGCAGCAACGCAGTTGGCTAAATCTTGGCGGCGGGGTGCCCTGGAACTTGCCGGAAGGCTATCGCGTGGCGTGGACTCAGGAAGGCGAGCTGGAAATCACGTTGCGAGTGTTTCGCGACCTCGGCCTTGCCTACGCGGCCGCCTTGATTGGAATCTACGCCATCCTGATGTTTCAAACAGGATCTCGGATCATGCCGCTGGTCATTATGTCCGCCATCCCACTGACGCTCATCGGTATCATGCCGGGCTTCTGGCTGCTCAATGTGATCGCGGAACGAAAGATAGGTGGCTACAGCGATCCCATTTTCTTTACCGCTACCTCGATGATCGGGATCATCGTGCTCTCCGGCGTCGTGATTCGAAACTCCGTCTTGCTGATCGATTTCATTCAAGAAGCCGCGAGCAAAGGCACCGAGCTCATGGAAGCGATCGTGCAGAGCGTGGCGGTGCGAACCAGACCCATTCTCCTGACCGCTGCCACCACGCTCGTGGGCAACCTCTTCATTACCCTTGATCCGATCTTCGCGGGGCTCGCTTGGGCCATCATTTTCGGCATCATCACGTCGAACTTGTTCACGCTGCTCGTGGTGCCCGTGATTTACGGGTTGTTGTTCCTCCCGCGGAAAGCTCGGACAGCGCCAGCGGACACGCCATGAGAAACCGGGCCAAAGCGGTTCGATACCCCGCAGTGTGTCACGTGCCCGAACCACACGGACCGAAGCCATCTTGTAGGACGGGAACGAGTCTTGAACCGCCTGGGCGCGATACCGGCAAAAGAACTCCATGCCCGCGAATCGCCCAGACTCAGGGTCTTTCATCAGTCCACTCCCTGCCCGCCGCGGCGCCCCTGTCAACCACTTCCGGATGGCTCTCACGCCTCGGATCGAGACCGAACCAGCGGCTTTGGCTCTTCGCATCCATCATCCGTGAGGCCGTTCCACCGTCCGCGGGGCCAACCGCGGGCTTGCGTTCAAGCCCCGCTTGCTCAGCCACGACACCCTGTCGCGGAACAATGCCAGACTGTCGCGACCACGGCCTTTGAGGAAAGCAGAACAACCAGCACGGGGCAACCGAGCCCCGAAGGCCGAAGAATTCGTGTAACGATTTAGCCGTCCGGTCCAGAAGAGGAGCGTCCCGGTCGGGCATAACGCTTGATACGCGGTTGTTTAACTTCAAGACCAATAGAGTCGCATTGCGGAAGGCGTGCGCCCAGGGCGGGCATATCGCTTCACATGGCTAAGGACAGACATCCATTCTTGAGCGGAAAGAAACCTGCATGGTCTTGTGGTGCCTGGCCAAAACCCAAAACACGTCTAGTGCTTGAACAGGGGATATTGCATTGGCACGTGCGAGAGGTGCGAAGGGAGGCGGGGAGATCGCGCATAACCTGATTCGTCGTCCACCGTTTCTCGCGTAAAACGCGGGGAAGGCGTGCGTGGGCGCGCGTTGTGCAATGGTTGTGCGACGCGACCGCGGCGACAGCGATAGCGTACGGGTGCATCCGAGAAGCGGCAGTTCGTTCCTAGCAAAGATGCCGGACCGGTTGTGCCCTGCGTGTTTTGCAACCCGTCACAAAACCGAGCTCACGCGTCCAAATCCTCTTGAACGAGGAAGCGAGAACCTGGTTTTGCTGTTTTTACTTCCCACCACATCGATGAAGGATGGATACTCATGAAACATGAACTACCTGAACTGCCATTTTTCGAAAACGGTCACGGATTTTTACCGCGAAGCGGTTGTACTCCATAGCCCAGACATCTGAGCGACAAGCCGCGAAACGCCACCTTGGGTGGAAATATCCAGTCCACGGTCTACAGCGAAGGGGTTGCACAAATTAGGCAAGGGTTTCATCGATTATGAATTCACCTACGACCGTGTTGGCGTTGGACCACGTGACGTTGGATCTCGGGCGTGCTCGGATACTGGATAACCTCTCCATTGATTTTTGGGCGGGGCATGTCCATGCCGTCATTGGCCCGAACGGGGCAGGGAAGTCCACCATGGCCAACGTCATCATGGGGCTCTCTGGCTACAGGGACTTCGAAGGGGATGTGGTCTTCAACGGCGAATCCCTCAAGGGATTGGCCGTCGATGAACGGGCCCGGCGGGGCATTTCCTTGGCCTGGCAGGAGCCGGCGCGGTTCGAAGGGCTTTCGGTACGGGAGTTCATCGGGGCGGCGGCCAAGGACCAACGTGAAAGACGCATTCCAGAAGTGCTCGATCAAGTGGGACTCAATCCCGATGTGTACTTGGATCGTGCCGTCGATTGCAAGGAGATTGTGCAAGACCAGG
>JBNJEM010000722.1:0-3744 GCA_051745935.1 Planctomycetota bacterium | reverse complement strand
CGCTCACGGGCCATGTCATGGAACAGCGCCCAGCGGGCTTGCATCTCCTTGAGGCTGTCGCCCCCGAACTTCTCCACAAGGGCGCGGGCCACTTCGAAAGCGACCACGTTTTCAACAATCACACTGGCGGCGGGTACCGAGCAGATGTCGCTCCGCTCATATTCCGCCGCGGCTGGCTCTTTGCTGTCGAGCTCGATCGACTCCAGCGGTTTGCGCAGCGTACTGATCGGCTTCTTGGCGGCGCGGATAATGAGTGGCTGACCATTGGTCATCCCGGCCTCCAGTCCGCCCGCGTTGTTGCTGGGCCGGACATAGCCGAGCGTGTGAGTGTCCCGTTGGCTGGCATCGTATTGAATCGGGTCGTGCACCTGCGACCCTGGCCGTCGCGCCGCTTCAAAGCCCAAACCGATTTCAACCCCCTTGATCGCTTGTACCGCCATCACGGCTTGAGCCAACCGCCCGTCAAGTTTCCGATCCCACTGAGTGTGCGTGCCAAGCCCAAAGGGAACGCCTTCAACGCGGACTTCCACGATCCCTCCCAGCGTATTCCCCGATTGGCCGGCACGATCGATCAACTCCACGATTTCAGCATCGCCGTCCGGATCCAACCCGTATACACGGCTTTGTTCCCGCCGCTTTAGACGCTCTTCCCAGCCACAATCAGGGACGTGGATAGCAATGCCCCCCAATTCAACCACGTATCCGGTGACGCGAATGCCAAAGGGGGTCAGGAGCTGGCTGGCCAATGCCCCGGCGGCTACCCGTGCCGCGGTTTCCCGAGCACTGGCCCGTTCCAGAATCGCGCGGATCGACCCCATGTGCTTGATGGCGCCCGCCAAATCCCCATGTCCCGGCCGAGGACGCCGCAGGTCCTCCATCCGTTCCATTTTGTAGTCCTTGTTGACCACTTGCAGGGCAATGGGGCTGCCCAACGATTGACCGCGCCAGATGCCGGAAAGAATTTCCACGCGGTCGGTTTCAATGCTCTGTCGACGCCCCCGGCCGTATCCCCCTTGGCGGCGAGCGAGTTCCGCGTCGATGCCAGCGGTTGAGAGCTCGATCCCCGCGGGAAATCCATCCACGAGGGCAATCAATGTCTTGCCGTGCGATTCGCCGGCCGTCCAGTAACGTAACATGGTTTCTCGATGCAGCTTGAATAAACGGGATAACGGTTTGTGTCGAGGTCACTCGACAGGGGCCCTGCTCCCACGCGTCGGATCCCCCATCCGTACGCCACGCACCTTGCGGGTATTGTAAGCGGTAAGTGGCTTCAAGCGATAGATCGGTTGGAAATGGATCGGCTGGAAGAAGTGCCCAGGGGGCAAGAGCTTTGGCCCTTGTTGCGCGGCGGGGGCAACGCTACACTGTAAGCCTGACAATTGTCTGGAAAAAGTACGCTAAGTCCTTACGCTGCGGGAACATGAGAAAATGAAGAAAGGTATTCACCCCAATTATGTCGAAACGGTCGTGACCTGCGGCTGTGGGAACAAGTTTACGACGCGGAGTACCCAGTCCGAGCTGAAAGTCGATATCTGCAATGTTTGCCATCCGTTTTACACCGGCAAACTGAAGTATGTTGACACGGCGGGACGTATCGAGAAGTTTCAAAACAAATTCGCGGCCGGTTCTTACGCCAGCTTGCAGCGTGGCAAGGCCCAGCGTACCAAGAAAAAAGGTGGCAAGTCGTAGAGCCTGACCGCTGGCGCCCCGCAACCCCCGCCGCAAAGCAAACGGGGAGCCTCCATCTTGGCAGGCCGGACAACCGGGTGGGTCGAGGGGGTCCATCCGCGGAGGGGAAACGCATGGCTTCTCGTCGCCGTGGCTGTTTTGGTGGCGTCCAGTGGGCGCGTGGATCGCGTGAGGGGCGGCAGGCCATTGTCGTGGCCGACTTCTTCCCCGCCGAAACGGGACGCTGGAGGAGCGACGTGAATTAGGGTGCATGGGGCGAATGGCCTAAGTGGCGCTACCTGGTGATGTCCTGCGGTTCAGCCAAGCACCGTGCCGGGAGCCCCTTTGGTTGGTGGTTGGCTGCGTCGGTCCTCTTTCCGTATGATTGCTTGGGATGTGCCGGTCATCGCTGATCGGCGCGTGTCGAATTGCCCGAATTGCCCACTGTTCTGTCACAGCTCGAAATCAGGGGGTACTGGCCATGCCAGTGCTCACCCGTCAGGGTGTGGAGTATACCGAAGCACTATGCGTGAGATGCTCGAAGAAAAACTAGGTCGCTATGACGAGCTAGAGCGTCAGATGATGGACCCGGAGGTGGTGGCGAATGCCAGCCGCATGGCCGAGGTGGCTCGGGAGCATGGGGCCTTGGCGAAGCTGGCCACGAAGTACCGCGCGTTCAAGAAGGTGAGTGAAGAGATTGCCGAGCTCAAAGAGATGGCTCGGAGCGATGACGCGGATGAACGGGAGATGGCCGAAGCTGAGTTATCGGTGCAGGTGGCGAATCGCGAGAAGATTTGGGCGGAACTGCTGGACCTGACGGTTGGTGGCGAGGACGCGAATCGAACACGATGCGTGATGGAGATTCGCGCGGGTACGGGCGGAGACGAAGCCGCTCTGTTCGCTCGCAACTTGTTCGAGATGTACAAGCGGCACGCGGAGAATCGCCATTGGAAGTTCGAAGTCTTGAATGCCAACGCGACGGAGTTAGGGGGATTCAAGGAGGTGACCGTGGCCTTTGAAGGGGACGCCGTCTATCGCGAGATGCAGTACGAGAGTGGCGGGCACCGGGTGCAGCGCGTCCCGGAAACGGAAGCCAAGGGGCGCATTCACACCTCGGCAGCCACGGTGGCCGTGCTGCCGGAACCGGAAGACGTGGAAATCGACATCAAGCCGGAAGACTATCGCAAGGACATTTTTCATGCCAGCGGTCCGGGCGGGCAACACGTGAACAAGACGGCGTCCGCCGTGAGGTTGACACACCACGAGAGTGGCATTGTGGTGTCGATGCAAGACGAAACAAGTCAGCACAAGAATCTGGCCAAGGCGCTGCGGGTGCTCAAATCACGGCTCTACGATCGCTATCAGCAGGCGGAACATGACAAGCGGGCGAGCGAGCGGAAGAACCTGGTCGGCTCCGGCGATCGGAGTCAGCGAATCCGCACCTACAATTATCCGGAGAATCGCGTCACCGACCATCGCATCAATTTGACCTTGTACAAGCTGGATCAAATTCTAGCCGGAGACTTGGCCCCGATTACCGAAGCGTTAATCAACCACGATCGTAACGAATTGCGAGGCTCGATGGACGCGGACATGAACTGAGAATCGTGTAAATGTTTAGCCGAAACGTTCGTCCTCTGGCCGGAAGCCGGACCCGGCCTGGCCAGGGCGCGGAGCCCGCCGGAGGCGGACCCGGCCGCGGGACTGGAACATGAGACTCCAACGGGCAAGGAACGGCTCAATATTATACCGGTCGCGAATGACTTTGTCCGCCGCGAGTCCCATCAACGGGCGGACGGCTTGCGTGGGGCAGCTTTCCACCCGGACAAATCCGACCGCCTGAAGTATGACGTCCGCGTTTGCTTTCGGAGCGTGGCACTGGAGGGTGGCACTGGAGGGTGGCACTGGCTGAGCGAGCGCCAGGACGCCTTGCTTCCACGGAAAACGCCGATCGCGAGCGGAGCCAGTGGGCCCGACGACAGCGTGCCCGGATGACAGTGTGCCGAATGCATAACGTCCGCATTTGCTTTCGGAGGGTGGCACTGGAGGGTGGCACTGGAGGGTGGCACTGGCTGA
>JBNJEM010000721.1:0-3779 GCA_051745935.1 Planctomycetota bacterium | reverse complement strand
AGTCATTAGATGGTCCAGGCAAGACCAAAAGAAGGGTGACTGTACACTGACTCACATCGGAATAAACGATATCCTGCTCCTGCTCCTGCTCCTGCTCCTACTCCTGCTCCTGCTCCTGCTCCTGCTCTTGCACTCGACGTTGTATGGATCCAGGACGTGGCGAAGAACTTGTACACCACGCTCCAGGAGGGCATGTGGACCATGTTACGATCAAGGCCGTCCCCCCTATTCCGCCATGGACGGTTCGCCAAACACGGAAAAACAGATGCCCTGGGCGGACTCCCCCCCCAGGGCAACTGCTTTGACCACATCCGAGCCCATCGGGGCGCGGAACATTGAACCCTTACTCCTCAGCGTCCCCGGACCCGTCGCCAGAGCCGTCGCCGTCGGTATCCTCACCGCCCATGCCGCCGCCGCCCATCTCATCGCCGCCCATGCCGCCGCCGCCCATGTCATCAGTCTCCGTTTCCGGGGCATCCCCTCCCGGATCCGCCGGCCCGGTGGCGCCATTGCAACCGGCAAACGTGATCGTACCCAAGGCCAAAAGTGTCATGCAAATAGCCAGCTTCTTCATCGTCGTCGTCCTTTCGTACTCGTACCTCAAATAAACTAGTCGCTCGTGGCTTACGCAAGCAAGTATCACTTGCCCTTTGCCTATATGATCCCGATTCGGATGGAGATATTCCGACATTTTTCGCGATTTCCCAACATTTCCACCGGCTACAATGGGGGGGCGGGCCAGGCGAGTTACGGCCGGTGACAAAGGGTGGTTCCCGCTTGCACGGCCGGTTGGTTGGCGAGCAGCCGTGAACGGTTACCTGCTGCCCGGGACACCGTCCAGTCCGACCATGCCCTCGTCACACAGGCCGAAACCGAGGCTGAACAAGCTGGCCTCTCTGCAGTGGACGCCCTCCACGTGGCTGCTGGCTTGCAATTGTGTGACGCACCCGGTAGCGTGACGGACCATGTCATGATGGTCCCGTGACCTCCGGGCGTACTGTATGGGGTGTTCCCGTCCATGTTGTCCCGGGGGGATGAATGTCGTGTCGGAAAGAGAGCATGCCGTGAAACGTTTATCCAACATCCTCCTCTTCTCGTTCTGTCTCTTGGGCTTTTCCGCTAGGGTTTACGCGCGGCCCGCGGAGCAAGTGCTGGAAAAACTGAAGAGTTTTAGCAATGGGGCCTATCTGTTCGGCCAGATGGCCACGTGGGTGCACAATGAAAACCCCGACGTGGATGCCCCAAGCAACTGGATCAAAAAGTTGCACGCCCATACGGGGATGTTCCCCCGATACGGCTGCATTACGTATGATTTCCACGACGATCCTTTCAGCGATTCGGATTGGAATCAGGGCGTTAAAAAACTCTGGGACCGGGGCATGATCGTTGGTGTATACACCTTCTTCGCGAACCCCAGCGGGGGCGCATGGAATGATCCCTGCGAAATCGATTTGATTTGGGCGCCCGGCGGAAATGCCGTTAGAACCAATTTCCACGAGCAACTCGACAGGATGGCGGCCAATCTGCAGTGGTTGAAGGACCAGGGGATCGCCGTCGTGTATACCCCCTTCGTGGAAAGCGACGACCGGAACAAATGGCATGCCAAACAGGGGAGCGAAAGCATCATTCGGCTGTACAGGTTGGTGCACGACTATTTCGAGACGACCAAGGGTCTCGACAATATCATCTGGGCTTACCATACCACTCAGCGAGACGGCGCTCTGAAGCGATGTTATCCGGGCGATGACTATGTGGATGTGCTCGGTAAGTCGGCGTATGGAACCGGCCTGGTGTTTTCTGAATATGACTGGGCGGTGGAGAAAAAGAAGAAGCATGGAAAGGTGATTTGGTGGGCGGAGCTCGGCATTCGCGGCGGATCGGACCCGCCGCGGGATTGCATGGATGTGCTGCGAAAACTCGAAAACAGTTTTCCCGAACTGGCCGGGTTTGTCTTCTGGAGTGACGCGGGTTTCTACAACGTGATCGGAAACCGCAACGGACGAGAATTCATGGCCCATCCGAAGATCGTCACGTTGGGTGAGTGAGCGGAGGGGGAATAGACCTTCCGAAACGCGGAAATGAGGAGGCTCCCCACCTTCCGCTCCGGCACGCCGGGGTGCCCGTTTAACCGCTCGGCCAGAGTCCGCGCCGCCCAGGGGCGAACGGCCAGGGATGCGTCCCGCTGGGATTGGCCATTTGTAGCCGTTCACGGGTACCGCTACACGGCCTGGACACCGGAGCCCGCATGGATGCCACGGGCTTGTCCCGTGGTGGTTCACGTTCGCCGCTACAAACCGGCCAGACACACCCCTCCTGGCCGTCGTAGCGTGGAACGTAACGAACCACGAGGCAAGCCCGTGGCATTTGCACCTTGAAAAGCCTTACTTCAAGATGTGCAACGGGAGTGCGAACGCCTGCGGATATCAGTCTTTTGCCTGTGAACGGTCATGGCCATTTTTCCTTGATCGATGTGGCGGCACGGGTTTGGCCTCGGCCAAGTAAGTGCCCAATTCATACAGCTGTTCGACTTCCTCCAGCCGCTGGTGTATCGCGGCAGCCGACATGTCGACGCCGTTGGGTGGTGTGGTCGATGCCGTGTCACGCTCAGTCATCACTGCTGCCTTCTAGTCCTTCAACATCGGCTTGATCTTGAGTTCGTCCCGTGTTCCGCTTCATTCGAATGAGCCCTTCCCGCGAGACGGCGACGATCCGCCGATCACCCAAATCCAGTGTCTGGCGAGTATCCCAATTGCGTCGCTGTGTTTCCGTGACCATGACTAAATCCAACGCCAAATGCCGGTCGTCCTCCGCTTTCACGATTCGGTAGAGACGCTGTTCACGCGCCGTGCCACGGCCGAAAACGATCCATCCCGAGGGAACATCAAATCCCAACCGTCTCACGGTGGCCTCCAAACGCCGCATATCCTTCTCCTGGACTAACAGGTCGATGTCCTTCGTGAAACGGGGACACCCATGCACCGCCAATGCGAGCCCGCCACAGAGGGCATATGGAATACCCTCCGCATCCAGCGCATCAAGTACGGAGAAAAGTTCGGCCTTAATGTTCACGGCGTGTTTTTCTCTACGGCATTTTCTCTACGGCACGTTCTCTACGGCGAACGAAGAATCACGAGGAAGCGTTGCCGGGTTTTGCGGAACGCAACGCGAACTATTGTAGGCTTCGAGCGTCTAGCAACACAGGGTACAAATATGCGCGAGGCCGCCGAATATGCGCGGGGCCGCAGGCAAAGCGGGACGGCTGATTGTGCCGATACAGTCCCAGTCGCAATACCGGAATGGAATGGAATGGCAGCGTAGAGGTAGGCGCACGCCCGGATTGGCCGCGGTGTTTTCCCATGTTCGCCAATTCAGCCGACATGACGTGAACTCCACCGTGGAAGCGGCGGTGAACGGCGCGGCTGTTGCGAACCCCCTCTTGCCAGCGGGTAAAGTGACTGGGTGCGTGAACAGGCTAGTTTTGCGGAGGGGGATGGACACGGAAGGAATCCATCTGTGGCGAAGAAGAAATCGACGCGGAAACGGTCGACCAAGAAGTCGGGGGAACGCAACGGGGCGAACCTGGGGTTCGAGCAGAAGCTGTGGCTGGCCGCCGATAAGCATCGCAAAATCAATAACTGTCGCATGATCGGGGCTGCTGGGCGTCGGCCCAATGCCCTCGACTTGTCCGAGGGATTATTACGTTCCTCGCTATAACGCGGTTGCGCGCGCCATCGCCCCGTTTCGGTCCGTGGCGGCCCAAGCCGCCACGGACCGAAACG
>JBNJEM010000720.1:0-3785 GCA_051745935.1 Planctomycetota bacterium | reverse complement strand
CGCAACTGCCGGACCCCAACGGCCTTGCGCCGTTGGTGAACCAGATGGAAAGCTAGCGACCGTCCCCAGAAACAACCTTCCTGCGAGCGGGAAGGCCGAGGGAGCGGCGGCGTCAGGCTTATAGCTTTCCATCTGATTCACCATCCAGGCAAGCTGGATGGGGTCCATTTCGCCGGATGTCTTGACCACCAAAGCGATTCGGCCCACGGACGACGGCTCAAGTGGCGCTGTCGAATTAGGCGGTGGAGGCCGTTTGGTCAAGGCGCTCTTGCAGGATAGGCGAAGAGACCTTGGCAGAGCCAATAACGCCCCATTTCCGAGCGGCGACTAAACGGCGGCTTGGCGGCGAAACCTGTTTGTCATCGATTTCACCTTCCCCACAAATGCCTCACGTCGCGTCGCGCGTAGCGAATCGGGGGCGGCCCCCGGGACGAATGAGGCTTGCAAATTGAGTATGATGGAGTTCGGTTGACCAGAAACAATATGAATTCGGTGCAATTCAGACCCGATGAATCGATCCGAATTTTGATTGTCCTTTCCGCTAAACGACTCTCTGAAGGATTCAATCATGACAAGAAACCAGATGAATCGCCGTTCGTTCTTGCATCGTGGCGCGGGGGCGGCCGCCACCATATTGGCGGCACCGTGCGTTATCCCCTCCAGTGTATTGGGACGGGACGGCGCCGTGGCGCCGAGCGAGAGGATAACGGTTGGTTTTATCGGAACCGGGAGCCACGGCATTCATCGCAACCTTCGCATGTATTTGCGGCAACCCGATGCCCGGGTTCTGAGCGTGTGTGATGTGGATGGCAGTCGCATGCGTGATGCCAAGAAAATGGTGGACGAGAAATACAAGAACAGCGACTGCGAAACCACTCAGGATTTCCAGGACATTCTGGCACGCGACGATATCGACACGGTCATGATCTCGACGCCGGACCACTGGCATGTTTTGATGAGTGTCATGGCGGTTAAAGCTGGAAAGGATGTCCAGTGCGAGAAACCGACGCTCACGATCGACGAAGGCAAGATCCTTGTCAAAACCGTGCGTCAGCACGAGAAGGTGTTCCAAACCAGTACCGAAGATCGGTCGTTACCGGTCTACCACAAGATGGCGGAGCTGGTCCGAAACGGGCGCATTGGTGACTTGCGGCGGATCGAGGTCATTCTACCTAAGCAGCCTTCGCGGCCGGGCAAGACCACGGTGGAACCGATTCCCCCGGACTTTGATTGGGATCTGTGGCTGGGACCCGCCCCGAAAGCCCCCTACACCCCCGACGGCGTGCACTTCAATTTCCGCTGGATTTGGGCGTATTCAGGGGGAATCATCTGTGACTGGGGCACGCACCTGTTTGATACCGCGCAGTGGGCCAATGACACGGAACGTTCCGGCCCCATTGAAATCGATGGCAAAGGGACGTTTTGGGAAAGTGGACTGTACAACACGGTCAAGGACTATGACGTCACGTACCAATATGCCAACGGGGTTGTCATGACCTGCAAACCGGGCACGCCGAGCATCAAGTTCATTGGTACGGATGGTTTCATTGGCAACCAGGGGTGGAACAGCCAGAAGCTTCAGGTCAGTTCGGACGAGGTTCTGGAACCGGTGACGGGGCCCAATGCCGTGAAATTGTTCACCAACCCAGCGGGCGAACATCGCAATTTCCTGGATTGTGTCAAGAGTCGCCAAGATCCATACTTTCCGGTGGACATCGGACATCGCGTTGCGACGATCTGCCACCTGGCCAACATTTCAATCAAGTTGGGACGCAAGCTCCGCTGGGATCCGGACAAGGAATGCTTTCCCAACGACGCCGAAGCAACCGCCATGATGTCGCGCGGCATGCGGGATCCGTGGTCATTGGGTTGAACACGGCTCCGGACGAGGCACGTGGGACGCAGCGACTCGGTGAGACCAAGGCTGGATACGAGAGATATTTCAGGCGGTTGGATTTTTCCGAGTGGAACGCTGCCCGACGCAAGCCGTCCTCCCGTTGGTCGGACTCGCGGCACAGAAAGTCATCCGCGACCCCTATATTTCAGGCGGTTGGATTTGTCCGGATAGAACGTTGCCCGACGCAAGCCGTCCTCCCGTTGGTCGGACTCGCGGCACAGAAAGTCATCCGCGACCGCTATAACCCTGTGGCGGTCACGGGAGCTACTGTTCAGGCATTGCGACATCCAGCTGTCGAGCATCGCGAAAAAGCAACCATTTTTCGGCGGCGATTTCCTGGAAGGCCGTTTGATACCGGGAATCGCCACGCGGTTGCCCCGTGACATCGCGAATCATAATCTTCTCGACTTGTCCAGGGTATCGCCGGGCGATGATCCCATACACTTCTGGATCTTTCTGGCCCGAGTCGCCGATCAGGAAGAATTTACGTCGAGGGAACGCGGTGAACAGCGCTTCAATGACCGATCGCTTGTACCGAACCGGGGCTTCAAACAGCCTCGACATGCTCACGTCCATTATTCGAAATCGTTTCTGATGAAACGATCCGTCTGGGAATTGTTTTTGTTTCAAGAATGCCAGGAGCGGTTGGTGGAATTGCCAGGGGCAGGCCGATACGTAATGGAATCGCGCGCCCGCCGCGGCGAATTGCTGGTACGTCTCGGCCATGCCCTCGACGGCCTGAAACGGCTCCAAAAACGTTCGCTGCAACAGGCGCTGTCTGTCGCCTGCCTCCGACACCTTGATGGTATCGTCGATATCGCTGATCACCGAAATCCCGGTCGGTTCACACAGGTGGACTACCCCGGAGAAGTGGCGTGTGTCTTCTGCCCTCGTCACGGCGGAAAAATGCAGTCGGCCGCCCGCGGCATGTTCACGGACTTGGTTCGCCTGCAACAAAACAGTCCCTTGACAATGCCCGTCCACGTGCGAGCGTTCCAGCGTGAAGTGTCGACCAGCGATCCGGATCGTAATCGCTTTGCCACGTTCATTGTCCACGAGGAACCAGTGGATACGTCGTTCAAACAACGCCGTCGCGGGTTGGCGTGGATCGAGCCCTAGTATGGACCGCAGTTTTCGTTTGGCAAAGCGCCGAGAAATGCTGTCTTTCTCGGGTTCAAAGATCCAACCATGGATGGGGATGTTCCATCCCTGTCGGGAAGAGTCCCAGTGCCCCGCCGTGGGGAAAAACAGAACCCGTTCATCCGGTTTGATCTGGGATTCGCCCTGGTCCCCGCGCAATTTCAATGGCAACGCGAGCAAGGTGGAAACCAGGCATGCGATGCTCAAATAGACTCGAATACAGCAAAGCATGAGAATTTCCCTCATGAGGCCCCCATTGGCTCTTAAAGCTTCGCCCACAACTAAACACGTCAGTATCCATTTCGCGGTCCGCGACGGATTAGCGGATTCCGTGTCCCAGCTGGTCCATCATACTGGTTTTGTTATATTTCAGGCGGTTGCATTCTTTTGGGTTGAAAGCTGCCCGACGCAAGCCGTCCTCCCGTTGGTCGGACTCGCGGCGGACAAAGTCGCCACGACTGGTATATTTCAGGCGGCTCCATTCTTGTGGGTGGAAAGCTGCCCGACGCAAGCCGTCCTCCCGTTGGTCGGACTCGCGGCGGACAAAGTCGCCACGACTGGTATATTGCTTCCAAATTGGCATCGCACAGTCCTTTTTCGGTAGCCGTTCACGGGGGCTGTTACACGGCCTGCACACGGCAGCCCGCACGGATGCCACGGGCTTGTCCCGTGGTGGTTCACGCTCGCCGCTACAAACCGGCCAGACACACCACGCCTGGCCGTCGGTAGCGTGGAACGTAACGGACCA
>JBNJEM010000719.1:0-3807 GCA_051745935.1 Planctomycetota bacterium | reverse complement strand
TCTGACCGTGCCGATGGCCGGTTGTCTGGGCGTGTTTCCCAGGTTGTTCGATTGGGACGGTGACGGGAAGAATGATTTGATCGTGGGACTGGCGGACGGACGACTGCGGCTCTGGCCCAACGAAGGCACGGCCGGGGCCCCCGAGTTCGGCTCGCCAAGCTATCTTCAGGTCGGTGAGCCGGGCGAGAAAACGGAAATCGACGTGGGACAACGGGCCACGTTTGACATCGTCGACTGGAATAACGATGGACGCCACGATCTGGTTACCGGCGGCATGGACGGCCGCGTTCGAATCTTCCTGAATGAAGCCGACACCGGTGCGGCTGATTTTCGCGGCGAATCGTTGGTGCTTGACGGCACCGAGGCGTTGGTGGTCCCAGGGGGGCGTGCCAGCGTTGACGTCGTCGATCTGGACGGCGACGGCCGCAAGGATCTCGTGATCGGCGATACCGAAGGTCAGGTGTCGTTTTATGCAAATCGCGGCACCGACGCGGTTCCCGCATTCGATGGAAGGCAGCTTGTCCAAGCGGACGCGGCGAACATCGACCTGGGGGACTCGCCGCGCTCGCGGCCGTTCGTTGGCGATTTCAACCACGACGGGAACCCCGATCTGCTGGTCGGGGCTGAAGACGGTCTGCTCCGGCTCTATTCGGGCCTTTCCTCCGGTGGCCCAACGGAACTGCCCGAACCCGTTCAAGGCGAAGTTGGCGGTTGGTATCTCCACACGTTCGAGCCGCCGGCGAATCAACCGCCCACCGCCGAGGACGACTCGTTCACGGCAACCGAAAACGAGCCCTGCGTTGTCGAGGGGCCCGGCGTGCTGGAAAATGACGCCGACCCGCAAGATGACCGTATCGTCGCCCAACTGGTCGAACCGGTGAAGCACGGCGAGCTGGTCTTGCAAGAGGACGGGAGTTTCACCTACACGCCGGACGCGAACTTTAATCGTAAGGACTCCTTCCGGTACCGGGCTAGCGACGGCCTGGTGGAAAGCAGTATCACAACCGTGACGATCACGGTTGAAACCGCGTATCCATGGCACAACGGATCCGCGCCAGTGGACGTTAACGATGATGGATATGCTTCCTCGATTGATGCGTTGTTGATCATTGATGACTTGAATACGAATGGCAGCCGGGCACTGTCACAAGAGAGATCACGCCCGCTTGCGTTGCCCTTCCTGGATGCGAACCGTGATGGATATGTTGCTCCGATTGACGCGCTATTGGTGATTGCGTATCTCAATACGGAGGGGAGCGGCCAGGTTGAGGGAGAGCGCGTGGCCGCGTCCAAGGCTCGGGAACTTGACAGGGGGCCTTCGGCTTTTTCCGCCGGCGCGGACCTTGCCCTGCTCGATGATGACGGACCGGAAGATGATGACACACAGGAAGACGATCCCCTACTTGAACGCCCCGTTCTTGTCCAAGACGTTCCCGTGTTGCCCGTGACCGGGGTTCCCCCAGCCGGATCTCGGGCCGAGGCTTCGGTTTGGGGCGAGGACGACACGGATTGGAACGAAGAGGAACTGGAAGACGTCGTGGCGGAGCTAGCGGCGGACGTCAACGATCACTGGGACATCTAACAGCCCGCAACAAAACCCAGCTTCCGCTTCCAAAACTCCTTGGATGGCGGGAAATCTGGATCGGATCTTCCAGTAGATTGTGACAAGAAGATGGCCCTTGAGTGGTTCCATATCAATGGGTTTTGCATTGTTCCGTGAACTTCTCTCTAGTGGACATGTGGACGGCTCGGTCGACGATGGACTTGGGTAGGGTCACGCCGGCGGCATCCAGAAGCCCCTGAACACGTGGCTGCGTTTTGGGATATATTTCAGGCGGTTGGATTTTTCCGGGTGGAAAGCTGCCCGACGCAACCCGTCCTCCCGTTTGTCGGACTCGCGGCGGAGAAAGTCATCCGCGACCGGTATAACATGCCCCGATCTTGCAATCCATGGTTGACGATATCCATTCTCACGTGATCGTGACCCCCTCGCGGCGCACATGTTTTTGTCTCGCATCTTTTTGTCCAACTGTTCTTTCAAGACAAAAACATGCAACACAAAAACATGGTTTTGTCCAAAATATTCAGTGGCTACGCTTCCACCCTTGAAACACGCTAACTGGCTGTAAATAAACAACTTGCGATAGAATAGAGCTGGAACATCCGTTGCATGGAGGGCCATCCGCGCCGGTCGTTTTCGATCGACGCGGCCTCGACCCCCTAAGCGGCGCGGTACCGGGGTGCGCGCTGATTGTCGTCACTCGTATTTCATGACAGTCCCATGCGACATGCCGCCGTGCCGTTCCCTCGTCACTACAAATACCCCCCTCCGGCAACTCGCCGCGCTCGGGGGAAACTCGCCCGCCAAAAGCATTTGGAGATAACAGTGCCATTTACTCCCGATCCGTTTAAGCGTGACGAAGCTGTTATGAGAAGTTGTCTTCGTCTGCCGGCGCGGGAGGTCGCGAAATTCGAATGCGACCGGCGCGAATGGTGATGATTGCCCCTGCCTCCAAATCGCCGGAATGTCGCGTCAGCACGTCGCTGATCAATGCGATCCGCTTCTCAACCGGAACGTCAGCAAGGCGGATGATGCCACAATGTTGTTGTGCATCGACGAAGATCAACCTCCCGAAATCTGTATCAATGGTGATCAGGATTCGGGTTTCGTTGACCGCCCATTGGCGCAGTGCCGCATCACCGGGATCAGGGCTCCGCTCCCGTGCTTCGGTGACATCGTGTTTCTGGTCTCTGAGCCACTCAGCCAGCTTTCGGCCTGCACAGCGGTCGACGAGAAATCTCATCGTGCCGTGACCTGGACGGCATCCAGCGAGTCATGGGCGATCACCGCCCGGGCGTATGCCAGGCATGCCTGAACGTCTTCCGGCTCCAAGTCAGGATAGTCGTCCAGCAACGACTCCACAGTCTCGCCCTGCGCGAGCAGGCTGAGGACCATCTCCACGGAGACACGCATGCCGCGAATAATCGGTTTCCCCCCGAAAATGGCGGGGTTCGCAGTGATTCGGCTCAATAGACTGGGATCAGACACGCGAATTCCCTTTCTTCCATTTTATCCGCGACGACATGTCGCATTCCAGCAGGTCATGAAGTGGAAATCATAGAGAAATACTTTTCCCACCAAGCGGAGTCTAAACAGGAAGAAGTGGGCAGTCAAGGGTTTCCGGGGATTCGCCGGTGCAGGCATCGACCGGAGAATGCCGCATATTGGCTGGACCAATATGGCTCGAATAGCGGCATTCCGCGCTGCACGGACGTATGGTGACCAGGGCGGACAGCCATCGGCCACAATCAGAAGATCGACCGCGCGGCCGAGCCGGTTGAAGCCCGCAAGCGAATGATCGCGCACCGGAGCGAAAGGTGTCGGGAACGAATGGCACTGTCGTGTGGCCAAATCGAAGTTAAATGTTGCTGCAATGTGAGGCCCTCCTTGAGAAGCCGTTGCTTGAACTGGTCAAAGGGCTCGCTCAAGAATAACTTCGCAATTCAACGTGTCTCCGAATCGTCCGGCACACTGGCTCCGCTCGCGATCCCCGTTTTTTGGAGAGGGAACGCGTCTTGCCGCTCGCTCAGCCAGTGCCACCCTCCGGAAAACGCCGCAGTTATTTCTGAGCCGTTCCAAAGTGCGAAAACCCTAACGTTGCAAAAAGTATATGTAGGACGGGTCTCCAGGCCCGTCTTTTCAAGTAGGAAATCGTACTTGATCTGGTGTCCGCGGATCTCACGAAATGTGAGATCTTCAAACAACCGAAAAAAGACATTTATGCGCTGTAAAAGACGGGCCTGGAG
>JBNJEM010000718.1:0-3825 GCA_051745935.1 Planctomycetota bacterium | reverse complement strand
TGGCCAAAATCCCGCAAATTGGGTAAACTAGCGGGAGTAGGCTTACAGCATTTGTTGCGCGTCCTCGTTTCAAAAACTGGACGTCGCCCCACCCACGCCGTGACGATCATTAACGGTGCTCCAGGTGCCATGATAGGCCCACGGATGGCAGTACGGACCCACGGATGAAGAAACGGAAGATGCCGCGCGGCTTTTTTCACGCGTGAGCCCGGTGGGCCGTGTTCCCTTTGGTCCTTTCAGTCCCTGAGGTCCTTGCCCGGGTTAAACCAAGGACGAAAGGGACCGAAAGGACTGAAGGGACCACGTCGGTTACAGCCGGGTGTCCCGCTCCAGCAGCCCAAACACACTGGCAGATTGGCAGCGCCTCTGATTTGGTGTTTCGTGGCTCGCAAACGTGCCTAGTTCGACAGCGCCACTTGAGCCCTCGTCCGCGGGCCGAATCGCTTTGGTGGTCAAGACATACGGCGAAATAGACCCCATCCAGCTTGCCTGGATGGTGAATCAGATGGAGAGCTAAAGCCTGACGCTGCTGCTCCCTCGGCCTTCCCGCTCGCAGGAAGGTTGTTTCTGGGGACGGTCGCTTATAGCCCTCCATCTGGTTCACCAACGGCGCAAGGCCGTTGGGGTCCGGCACTTGCGCCGGAAAGTGGCGCTGCCCAACTAGCGCCTTGAATCGCCGAACCGCAGCGCGTAGAGGTCGGCGTCCTGGAGCAGGAACCGTAGCCGCACTGGGCGCCCCGCCAGGTCACTGACGTCGCTGCCGGACTCCCAACTCACGACGCGGTCGACCGTGTCACCGAAAACAACGCGGCACTCGTCGAGCGTATAGCCGGGAATCGGGGTTCCCTCGGCGTCCAAGATCTCCACGCGAATACCGCCGGCGGCGGAGGTGGCGAAGTTGAGATGCAGTGCGTTGCCGGTAAACGTAATCGGCTTGGTGATTAGTTCTCCACCGCTCATCGGTGCTTGAATGGACACGAAGCCGTCCAGACGGAGCGTATAACGCCGCAGCCTACTGCCGGCTCCCGTCCAATAGCTTTCCACTGCGTACAGCGACAGTTCGTCCGGCGCGCCTTTAAGACGACTCTCGGTCCGAACCACGTGCCATGCGATGTATTGATGCCCGTAATGCCAAGTCCCATTGCGTTCGATGCCGGGCCGCAGAAAAGCTTCGTTCCAGCGTTTGAACGTGACGCCGTCACGGCTGGCCATCAACAGCCCCTCGGTCAGTGCCGTGCCATATCGCTGATTCGCCTTGGCACGCTGCTCCCGATGTTCCAATTCCGGCAACGCCCGCATTGAATCGGACCAGCCACGCTCGACGTATCGTGTCGGAAACCCGATCAAAAGATGCGGCGCCCGCGAGTACGGTTTGATCACGTTCGTGTACAGGTGCTCGGCCGGCGAATCGACGTATTCCAGGTCCCGGGACGGCTGCCAGTGAATCAAGTCCTTGGAGGTCGCCGTGCGGATGGCGCGATGGCCCGCCGGTCTCCAGGCAGTTCCATCGGCCTGGCCCGCGGTGAACACGCGCCAGTACGCCCGGTACGCGCCACGGTGAGTGTCGTGGAAAGCCAAGTTCTGCGAGTCGAACGCGCCCTCGGTGATAACGGGTTGGGGATGCAATAGCGACCAGTGAAACCCGTCCGGCGATTGAAACACCAGCAACCCATGGGGCTTTCCGGAACGGACAATGGCCTTGTATCGTGCCTCGGCTGGGCAGGCCGGGTTGTCATCTCGGAAGACGGCCACGTGCCCCGGGTCCGAGGTCACCTCGCCGTGCGTTGCCGGGGCCAGCACGATATTGTTTTCCTTCGACCCTTGGAATTCGACCAGCCCCAGATTCGGTTTTCGCCAGTGGATGCCATCTTCGCTTTCCGCGTAACAGCAGTACAGCGGATGGGATCCCGTATTCAACGTGCCATCCGCCACCTCCAGGTGCCAGGCTTTGTAGTACATGCGGTATTTGTCGAGTTCGGGATCGTAAAACACGCTATGGTAGCCACTTCCCGATCCTTCCCAGGGCGCGTCATGCGTCAGCGCCACCTCTTTCGCCTCTGGGTGATGCAGGACCTGCCGCGCCCCGCCGTCAAGCGAGCCAATGAGCGCCTCGTCCACGAACAACTCCCGGCGGGATCCAATCGACAAGGGATCCTCCGCCCCGAGGGCGGCAGTCCGCAACGCGGCCAGTAGCCCTAGAAACAGTAGCCCTGGAAACAGTACGGTTCTCATGTTTCCGCCAATTCGTCCCATTGTCCGTTCTCCTTGTCTGTTCTCCTGCTTCTGCAAATCCTCGAAGTCGGTCAGCGAGCCTCCTATCTGCTGGAGTTTAACATTGAGACGGAGGCGATGCGACAAGCGAACCGGTCCCGCGTCTCATGCCATCACCCCGCCTCTCATTCAATCACAATGTCAAACACACAGCCGGCAACACCCCGCCCGCCAAAGGCGGGCTGCACCGCGGGCTGGGTTGACATCCCAACCATGGTGTAGCATGCTATCGGCATGCCGGGCGGGGTTGGATGGGCACCAGGCTGAGGCCGGGTTGAATCCGGGATTTGTTTGATACTTCAGGCGGTCGGATTTGTCCGGGTGGAAAGCTGCTCGACGCAAGCCGTCCTCGCGTTGGTCGGACTCGCGGCGGACAAGGTCATCCGCGACCGGTATGGTTCGGTGTTTTATCGGAGCGTTACGATGAACCGAAGCAGAATTGCCGTGTTTTTGTCCGCCTTGCTGTTATTGTTGGTATGCGAGCACGGTTTGGCGGTGGACCTATCGAGACTCAGCTCGCCCGTTCTCCTTCGCGGGGATGACAAGACAGCCTTCCGGGATCCGGCCGTGGTGTACCATGAAGGTACGTTCCATATCTTCGCCACGTATGTTCGGACGGAGGAAGACGACAACGTGTACCTCTATACGGCCGCCAGCACCTCCCGTGATCTTCTCGACTGGTCCGAGCCGCGAATCCTTACTCCCAAGGGCCAGCATCTGAACTATTCCAGCCCGGGCAACGTGGTGCGATTTGGCGGCAAGTGGGTCATGTGCCTGCAGTCGTACCCGATTCCTGGGCTGAAACGGCGTGGACCGTTGCGATGGGGAAACCGAGACGCCCGCATCTTCGTGATGCGGAGCGAAGATCTGCGCGATTGGTCCGAACCCCGACTGCTGCGCGTGAAGGGGCCTGACGTCCCGCGGCAGAAGATGGGGCGGATGATTGATCCCTATTTGGTGGAAGACAAGGACGAGGCCGGGAAGTGGTGGTGCTTCTATAAGCAGGATGGGGTGAGCTATTCCTGGTCCCGCGATTTGGAACATTGGACCTATCAGGGGCGCGCGTCCAGTGGCGAGAACGTTTGCGTGTTGGTCCAGGACGACGAATACCTCCTCTTCCATTCTCCGGGGAACGGCATTGGCATCAAGCGGTCGCGCGACCTGAAACGATGGGAAGACTGGGGCGAGTTAATCACGCTCGGCCAGGCGAACTGGCCATGGGCCGAGATTCGGCTCACCGCCGGCGTCGTTCTGGATCTGCGCGCGGAGCCGGAAATCGGGAAATATGTCATGTTTTTCCACGGCGTCGGTCCCGGCGAGACGCGCACGATGGACAATGCGTTCGCCAACTGTTCGATTGGCATCGCCTGGAGCGACGATCTGGTCCGCTGGGACTGGCCGGGAAAGGAGTGAGGAATGTTAGGGCTCGCTCAAAAACAACTTGCGCAATTCACCGTGCCTCTGGATTGTCCGGCACACTGGCTCCGCTCGCGATCCCTGTTTTCTGGAGAGGGAATGCGTCTTGCCGCTCGCTCAGCCAGTGCCACCCGCGGT
>JBNJEM010000717.1:0-3828 GCA_051745935.1 Planctomycetota bacterium | reverse complement strand
CCAATTTCCGGGATTTTGGCCAGCCCAGGGCCAGGGTGTCTTGCGCAGGTCTTGCGCAGGGCGTCCGTCCCCTCTCCTCGCGAGACCGCGCTCCATCGCCGTCACGCGGGGCCGCTTACTCCGCTATCCTGAAGTTCCTGAAACAAGGCAACAAGCAAGGGACTGCCATGAGCAACACAAGGTTAAGCGGTTGTCTACACTGGCTTGTTCACCAGATGTTCTGCAAGGCTTTAACAAAACCGTGCTCGTGTCAAACCGTACCACGGTCAACGTCGCTTTGAGTGAACATTCTTACAGCCCGTGACAAAACTTGGTTGCCGCTCCCAAACGTCCCGGGATGAAAGGAAACCTGAATGGTTTTGTTAGGGCTTCTTTATGCCTCCATTTGAACTAGGCCTCCTGGAGCTGCTGATGTATGATGGGGTACGGTTACGGAGGCTCAATTCCATCGGCAAGTGACGCCGAGGAGATGGGAAATCTAGGCTTTGCCCCTGGAAGTGACGGCCAAATAGATTTCAGGCGGTCGAATTTGTCCGGATGGAAAGCTGCCCGACGCAAGCCGTCCTCCCGTTGGTCGGACTCGCGGCGGACAACGTCATCCGCGACCGGTACAAAACCAAGGAACGAGTGAGTATCGCGACTCCCGGAGTGAGAATTCGATGAAGCAGATCTCTCCTAGCACGTTCCGCAACCGCATTGCGGAGCATTTCGAAGAAGTGGACGTGGATGTGACCTGTCGCAAGAAACGGTCCGGCTACACCCTCTACCGGGACGACCAGGAGCCGTTGGCGAAGCTGTGTCCCACCGGGAAGGCGGACGAGGTCGAAGTCTATTCATGGGAGGGCGGTCGGTGGCTGAAGGTGGATGATAGGCCATCGGCGTTGCCATTGGACGAAGCGCTGGCTTACATCACCGAAGACCTGGACGATGTGCTCTTTGAAGACAAGCGAAAGAGCGCCAGGCCCAGGCCGAGGCCGAGGCCCAGGCCCAGGCCCAGGCCCAGGTCCAGCCCCAGCCCCCCCCCTGTCCATGCACTACTAACTGCCGGAGTTCGCGCCTATTGCGGGCGAGCGATATGCCACTCAGTGGCGGGTGGCGCGGTGGGGGCCGTGTTCTTTAGTCCCCTTGCTGGCGCCGTCTCGGGGGCCGTGGTTGCGATGTTCCTTGGCGTGGGCATAAAGCGCCTATTCAAGGGGCGGATCAAGGAAGCCGCGGTTCGGCTGCTGATCGTGGGCGTTCCCGCGGGAATCCCGGCCGCTACTGGTGGCGCGCTAGCCGCTAACTTGCACGGGGCACTCGGTGGCGGGGTCGGGTGGCTGCTATGTGCAATCTTGACAGGCGCTCTTTGCCCTCTATTCGTTTTGGCCAGTTTTCCGATCGCTTGGGTTCTGGGCCTGTTCGCGGGCGTTGCCGTTGGCATGCAGTTGGTGGATATACTGGGTCTAACGAGTGAAACGCTTCGCTATGCGTTCGTGGGGATCGTGGCCATTGGCAACACGAAGGCATGCGGGCTCGTCTCCTGGCTCTTCTCGGACTTACACGGGAAGTTTAACACGGAGCAGGAACGCGAGCGGTGAGCCCTCGCGGCCACATGCTCTACGCCGTGGCCGCCGTGGTTGGCGAGTGCGATGGCACGGTTTGAACGATCCCCCCTCTGAACGACTACATCGTGCGACAGGCTGGAAAGCCTGACATACGTCAATCCGCTCAAATGGATACAAAGACCGATCACGTCCTGCCCCTTTATCCCCCCATCCGACTGCCATTGTGAAGATCTACTACCTCGAAATGCTCGCTCCCGACGAGCTACGGCCGAAACCGTGTGACGACCCGGAGTTCCACGTCTTGGAGACGGCGGTTCCCCAATGGCAGCTCAACCGGTTTTTATACCAATGGGTGGGCGGGGATTACCAATGGATCGACCGACTGAGCTGGACGGCGGAGCGGTGGCGGGCGTACGTGGCGGATGAGAATTTGCGCACGTTCATTGGTACCAAGCAGGGGTCTCCGGTCGGGTACTTCGAGCTGCACAAGGAGCCCAACGAGAACGTGGAAATCGCGTATTTCGGGCTGACGCCGGAATTCATCGGCCACGGATATGGTGGGGCGATGCTGACCGAGGCGATCCGGCGGGCGTGGCAGTGGGGCAAAAATCGCGTTTGGGTGCATACCTGCACGCGAGATCATCCCGCCGCGCTGTCAAACTATCAGGCTCGAGGCATGACGATCTTCAAGGTGGAAAACAAAAAGTAAGTGGCAACGCGGCAGCGGACACATGTCGGGAATAAGTTCACAATAATAAGTTCACAATGAGGAGCGGAAAGGGTATCCTGAATCGGGCATGCCGAGGTTCGGGGTGTGGGGCAACCCGCGGGTCGCGTTTTTCCCTGGGGTGCTGATTCTTCTAACCGTGTTGCTTTTTTGGGGGAGAGATCCAATGTTCAGAACCCGCTCGTACGCGTACATTGTTTTTGGGTGGCCACTACTAGCCTCGGCGGTGCTCTTGTATGTCCTTCCCGCATCCGGTGCTGACAAGACCGGGGCGTTAGAGTTTACGCCGCGATGCCTCATGGTCAATCCGAACGAGGGCTGCGCCGTGGCGGACGTGAACAACGACGGCCAGCTCGACATCGTCTCGGGAACACACTGGTATGCGGCTCCCGACTTCGTGCCTCGGCCGGTGCGAGACATCCCGCAGATTTCGCTCGGCTTTGGCAGCAAAGGTTTTTACGCGAATAACGCCGACATGATTTGCGACGTGAACGGGGACGGCTGGAAAGATGTCATCTCAGGCGGTTGGACCGAACGGGAGATCATGTGGTATGAGAATCCGGGCAAGGTGGCGCTGCAGCGCGGTTGGAAATGGGAGCCGCACGTTTTGGTCACCGCCCGGGCGGAAAACGAAGCTTTTCACCTGCGGGACTTGGATGAGGACGGGGTGCCGGAAATCATCGTGCACTGTTGGGTCAAATCGGCACCTTTGGTCGCATGGAAACTAACTGAATCCGAGGATGGCACCCCTTCGGCGCGACGAGTTGTGCTGGGAGAACACGGATCGGGACACGGATTCGCCGTCGGTGATATCAACGGCGATGGCCGGTCCGACATCCTCTGTGGGGTCGGCTGGTACGAATGCCCCGAGGGCGACCCGCTCGCCCAGCCATGGGATTTTCATCCGGAAACGGCGCTGCCGGCCGCCAGCTCGCCGTGGATCGTCGCGGACGTGAACCGGGACGGCCGCAACGACATGATTTGGGGACGCGGTCACGATTACGGTGTGTACTGGTGGGAGCAAGGCGAGCCCAAGCCGGACGGAACCACCACCTGGACCGAGCACCTGATCGACAAATCATGGTCGCAAGCACACAGCATGGCCTGGGCCGACCTGGATGGTGACGGCCACGGCGAATTGATCACCGGAAAACGCGTGCGTGGACACGGTGGACGCGATCCAGGAGCGGATGAACCGCCCGGACTCTTTTACTACAGCTGGAATACGCAAGCTGGGCAGTTCGACCGGCACGCCGTCGCCCCACCCGGTGAAGGCGTGGGAACGGGAATGCAGATTTGCACCGCGGACCTGACCGGCAATGGCCGGGTGGACATCGCGGTTTCCGGGAAATCCGGAACGTATCTGCTGATCAATGAAGGGCGCTGAGAGGCGAACAGAAAACCTCTGGGCTCCGGCGCAATCCCCTGTACATGCAAGGGGTTGGCGCCCTTTCCCGAAGTTTTCTGTCCGCTTCCAAAAACATGCCAACCTGTCGAAGTGCCACCCCTGACACTACGCACGTCCAGCAGCTGATGGAACGGGAGGCGGCCACGTTG
>JBNJEM010000716.1:0-3833 GCA_051745935.1 Planctomycetota bacterium | reverse complement strand
ATAGAGATCACCTGTTGCCTTTGGCGTGTCGCCATGAGCTGGCTTCCACTGTTTGTACCAACGGCGAATGGGCTGGCCTCCCTGGGCATCCTTGACAACGATGACGTTGTCTTGACCGAATGCCTGGGTCACGGTGGGCGTGAACGATATGTCCGGGTCGAGGCCCGCCATGTTCGATTGGCCGGAAAGAATGAAGAGGTGTTTATCCTGCTCCTGAGCCTCGGCATGCAGGGCAAAGATCAATACAACCGGCAGCATCCACATTTGTTTCATGTCTGGGGTCCCTTTCTGATGTTGGGGTTCTACTTCAGGCGGTTGGATTTTCCCGGGTGGAAAGCTGCCCGACGCAAGCCGTCCTCCCGTTGGTCGGACTCGCGGCGGAGAAAGTCATCCCCGACCAGTATAACGTTATCCGCGACCAGTATAAAGTGTTACCCATATTCCGGGATTCGCGTGGGGCAACGAGGGATTTGGCCCCGGGCCAAGCGGGCTTGGTCCGCGACCCGATGCAAACCCCGCGATCGGGAACGCGACGATCTCACGCTGCCGATGCACGGCCGGCCATATCATGGTGCAAAACCCCTGCATTTTTTCCTGCAATGGGCAAACCGAAGGGCTGGACTTCGTTTCGCCTCGCGCCAAGGATGGAACAGGCCACTTTCCTGGTACCGGATATTTCAGCTATCATGACTCAGGTATTCAGCTATTCCGTAAGTGGCCCGATACCCACGATCTTTGAATTCCATGGTTCGCAATCCCGGGAAAGGAGCACCGTGCAATGTCTTCCGGCGCCGTTGACTTGAAAAAGGAACAGGAAGCTTCGCTGCTCCGTCCTCGCTATCCCTATTCTCTTTCGGCTCGATTCTTTTTCGCTTCGATGGATCTTTTGGTCGGCAAGAAGACCACCTTGGCCAAAACGAAGCTCATCGAGCTGTTGGCCTCGATTCCCTACCGCGCCTGGGAGCATCGGCAATACGTTCGCATGACCCGGCGCTACGCGTCCTGGGATTTTGTCCGGCGGGCCTTCTCGGTGATGAACTGGTCTCGCGAGGCGCAGGACAATGAATTCCATCACCTGCTGGTTATCGAAGAGAAGATGAAAGAAGACGGGGTGAAGAATCCCTGGTTTCTCTTCCCACCGATCCCCTGGGCGATGTGCATGAGTTACGCGCTGATGTGCTATCTCACCGCCCTGTTCAGCATTCGCCGGGCTTTTCGGTTCAACGGCGAGTTTGAAGACCACGCCGAGCATGTCTACGCTCGGTTCGTGAAGGACAACCCTCAGTGGGAGGACGAGCCGGTACGGAGCGAGCGGGTTGATATCTACGGCCAGTTCGACAACTGGGCGGACGTCTTTCGCCGCATCGGGCTCGATGAACGGGATCACATGAACGCGAGTTTTTACCATGCGGGCCGGCCGGAATGCATCGTTCATTACCAAGGAATGCCGCCGGTGGAAGAGCCGGAGGCGAGCAGCGAGTAGCTCCGTGATGCATTCGCAAAACGCGTGGCGCCATCGCCCAATAGTAGCCGTTCACGCTCGCCGCTACACGGGCTGGCCACGGGAGTCCGCATGGATGCCACGGGCTTGTCCCGTGGTGGTTCACGCTCGCCGCTACAAACCAGTCAGACACTCCACTCGTCGCCGTCGTAGCGTGGAACGTAACGGACCACGGGACAAGCCCGTGGCATTTGCACCTTGAAAAGCGCTCCTTCAGGATGTGCAACGAACGTGCTAACGGCCGCGGATATCAGTCTCTTGCCCGTGAACGGTTACGCCCCCTGCAAAACGAGGTCACTTTACAACCCCCCTGCCCTGATTGCCGTGACGCTCAGAAATCCTTGAAGGGGCGGCGGGGTTCCGCTTCGACCATGGTTTCGTGCAGCCACTCTTCGAACTTGGCTTCCAGTTCGGCCGTTTTCCGCGGCATCGTTTCGGCGAGATTGTCCTGCTCGCTCAGATCCTCCGAAAGATCGAACAGATAGGTTCCGCTGGCATTGCGCACCCACTTCCAATTGCCCACTCGAGCAGCCTCCTTCGTCCGCCGCTTCCAGTACATTTCGGTCCGTGGCGAGGTTTCGTCTCCGGCGAGCACCGGGAGCATATCGAAGCCATCCAGCTCGACGCCATCCGGCGATTCAACGCCAGCCAGGTTCAAGAGCGTGGGAAACACTTCGAGCGAGGTTAAGAACTCATCGCACACGGTTCCAGCAGGAATGCGCGGTGGATAACGCACCAGCGACAGGACGCGCACGCCGCCCTCGAACATGCGGCCCTTTCCGCCGCGAAGCGGGCTGTCATCGGCCGGCCCACACCCGCCGTTGTCCGAGAAAAAGATGACCATCGTGTTGTCAGTGAGTTCGTATTGATCCAACACGTCCAGAATCTCGCCGATCGCCGCGTCCATGGCCGTCACGCAGCCCCGATAATGGGCTTGCCGCATCGCTCGATTCGGGCGCGTCGCCGGCTCTCCGTACCGGCGCCCCTCGGTGTATCCTTCCTTCTCATGGAACTCTGGATACATCTTGCGCCATTTCTCGGGTGACTGGCATAATCCACGGATTTTCGGGTCCAGATTGGATGCCCCGTGTGGCGCGTTGAATGGCACATACAGGAAAAATGGCCGGTCTCGGTGCTCTTCCAAAAAACGGACGGCTTCCCGCCGAAAGAGCTTCGTGCAATACTCCCCCTTGTCTTCAGTGGTCGGCTCATCGTTGCGGTACATGGACGGAACGCCGTACCGTTCGTGCGTGTAGTAATCGATGCCGGTGTTCACGAACCCATAAAACTCGTCGAAGCCCCGTTGCCGTGGAAGAAAGCGTTGAAGCGACCCGAGATCCCACTTGCCGAAAACACCGGAAACATAATCGGCTTGTTTGAGCAGTTCGGGGACGAGAATCTCGCGAGTGTCCATGCCGCCGATCCGTTCAAACGTGACGGCATATTCCTCCGGCGAATACTTGTACCCATAATCCGGCGCCTCGTTACGGATCATGTCGTAGATGCCGTTGCGCTGCGGATATCGCCCGGTGAGGAAGGCCCCGCGGCTGGGCGTACAGGCCGGCCAGGCGACATAGAAATTGGACAGCCGAACCCCCTCCTTGGCGATGCGATCAAGATGAGGCGTGATCATCTCGTCATTGATCAAACCAAGGTCATTGTAGCCCTGATCGTCGGACACAATCAGGACAATGTTCGGGGGCGAAGACTCCGCTCGCCCTTCACTCTCCGCCGGGGCTCCCAACGAGGATCCGACCAACAGCCACAAAACCAAGATGGAAACGACTCGCTTGTCCAACATGTTCCCGCTCCCTTTTCCAATGCCCGCCGTACGGTTAGTTTGAGCCATGATCAACGACCTCCGTATTATTTCGCGGGATCCGCGCCAATGAAAGAGGGGACCAGTCTTTTGGGCTCGGGCCGCCGCCCAACCAAACGGGAAGCGGCGCGCAACAGCAGCACGTAGCGCGGAACGGAATAATCCCTCGTCAGAACCACTCGGGTTTCCTTTCAACCAGGAAGTTTTAGGAGCGGCAACCAAGTTTTGTTACGGGCCGTAAAACACCATTCTCCTGTCGCGGAATTTTCCCGTCGAACTGACCGCCGAAAACGTCCAGGATTTCCAGAAACCGATTGCCGCCAGTCCATTGGGCCAGCTCCACTGGGCCCGTCTCGCCCGCCATCAGCTTACACTTCGCGCGGTAAGGAACGACAGGAAGATTGGAAGACAGGAAGATTTGAAGACAGGAAGATTAGGTGGTCAACTGAATTCGCGCGGGCCCCAAAATCGGCGATCTTCGCACCGCGCGAATGAAGCAGACCACGAATGTGC
>JBNJEM010000715.1:0-3853 GCA_051745935.1 Planctomycetota bacterium | reverse complement strand
GAAATCTTGTCGCATCTCATTTTGCAGCTCTCTCGCAAATGGTAACCGTTCAGGGGCACGAGACCGATATCCGCGGACGTTCGCACTTCCGTTGCACATATTGAGGAAAGGCTTTTCGAGGTGCAAATGCCACGGGCTTGTCCCGTGGTCCGTTACGTTCCACGCTACCGACGGGCAGGCGTGGTGTGTCTGGCCGGTTTGTAGCGGCGAGCGTGAACCACCACGGGACAAGCCCGTGGCATCCATGCGGGCCTTGCGTGTCCAGGTCGTGTAGCGGCACCCGTGAATGGCTGCCCGAACTTGGTGTTTGTGTGCCGCAGTCGAAAAACCGACAATCACCTTATCAGGACACGCCGAACGTGGGGCATTTTATTCCGGGCCCCAGCACGTAATGTTGCCGTCACGGGTGACCACATAGAGGCAGTCACCGGCGGCGGCCATCCCATTATAGACCGGCTCGGATTCCAACGGGTATGCAGCCACCACTTTGCCTGTCTTTCTGGATACCGACAGCATCAACGCCCCCTTGCGGTTCTCATAGGCCGCCCAGAAGTCGTCCGCGGGCGTCTTGTCCGGGGTCCCGGCAAAATAGAGACAATCGTCTGTCAATACCATGGATCGCGCACGGTGGTCGACCGTGGCTCCTCGCCATTGCCCCTTGCTCTCGTCGCCATTCTTACCTTCTTGTTTCTTCCCGGCGGGCTTGCCTTCTTTTGAATCGAACGCCCACTTGTGCAGCCGATAGCCGGAACTTGGCCTATAGACATCATGGGCGAAGGAACCGCCCCACTGGACTTTCGACGGGCCATTGATGCCATAAGCCGCCGTCTCGTCAAACACCAGTTGTTGGGCCTGGCAACCCCGGTATGCCCAGAAACAGCAGTTCAGCCAGGAATCATCGACCATCTCCGTCTGGCATCGGAGGATCTTCTTGGGCGCTTTGGCCAACCCTCGACGGCCGGATGCCCCTTGGAATGAATAGCGAGTAATGTCATCCATGTTGAACCGCATGGACTTCATGTAAACCGACTCACCATCGCTGACCAGCATGTCGGCCAGAAAGTTCTGGTCCGTCTCCCCTTTCGGTTCGGTGTCCGCTTGCAGGTTGACCTCTTGCAACAACTCTCCGGTCCGCAAGTCGACTTTGTAGACATGGATGCCGCCGTCGAGGCTCATGGAACGTCCGGCCACGCAGTATACGTTTCCATCCATAACGAGTGGGCTGCCGTTGAGTGGCCAAGGAGACTCGAGCCGTCCGAAGGCGGAAACGCGGACCCTTGCCGGCCCCGCTCTCAGACGCCACATCAGCTGGCCTTCGTCGGCGGTCACGGCATAGAGCGTTCCCGCTCGACTGCCGAAAACAAGGCACCCTTCGGAAAAGGTCGGGGGCGCGTTAATCGGACCGTCCGCCGCAAATTGCCATTCAAGCTCTCCGTTGGCGGCATTGAGGCCATAGAGCTGGCAGGTGTCTCTGGAAGCTAGAAAGACCTGGTCACCGACGATGACCGGCGGCGTCAGTTGGCCGCCGGGAGCAGAGGTCCATTTCGGCGCGAGCTTTTTCGGCAGCCGTACCGGCGCGCCGCAGCTTCGCATCGGATCATGGCGGAACATCGGCCAGTCTGCCGGGCCGGCCGTCTTCGCGGGGCGCGATCCAGAACCGTAGGCCGGACCTCTAGCAAGACGATCGGCCATCTCGTGGCCATTGGGAATCGAACTGCCGGCTTTCAAGGCAACCAGCCCATGCACGAGCGTGCCCAGATAGCAGCCACAATTGTGCGGCGGGACGTAAATGAGCCCGTTGGCCGGCATGATGCCGTACCGGCAGGCCCCACGAAGCCAATAATGGATGTCCGTTTCACCCGTTTCAAAGTCGATGTACTCGATGCCCTCTTCCCCCATCAGATAATACTTCTCCGTGGCCTTGTTTCGGTAGCAGCGATGGTGGTGGCCATGCGTGATCTTGTTGAGCAAGAAGTCCGTCGCGAGGCTGCCGGTTTGGCAGTCCAACCCCAGGAGGCGAGCATCTTTGTTCCCGTTGGCATCGTAAGCGGGATCAAGCGTCCACAATTGGCCGCCGTGGACGAACAGATCAGGCGGAGTGACGTGCGCCAGGGTACCGCCCGTGTAGTCCCATAACAGCTCGCCGCTTTCCGCGTCGAGCGCTTCGATCGCCAGTTTTTTCATTTCCCACCGGTTCAGGTTTTGGGTGTTGGGATGAATCTGGCAGAAGAACACACGCCCGTCGCGGTACACCAGCGTGCAGAAGTTCGCGTACCGGTAATCGATGTCCCCGATCGTCTTATCGCTCAGTGCCATTTGCTTTTTCCAAACCTCTTGGCCGTCTTCCAAGTCAAGAGCCACGATGTGGTCCTGGTCGACGAGAAACAGGCACTTCTCCCCGGCGGTGATGAAGGCATTGGTATGTTTTTCCTGGTACCCGACGGCGGCCGCGATTCCCTTGTAATCACCATTCTTCCAGAGTGTTTTCCCCGTATCCGTATCCACCGCCATGATCTCTTTGCCGGGGACCGGCTCATAGGTATTCCGAGCCACGTACAGGATGCCGTCCTGGTAGATCATTTCGCCGGCGCTGCGAGTCTCCGGATACTCGTCCAGCACCTCCCCCGTGGCGCCATCGAGCACGGAAACCGGCGAGTGGAAGCCGAGCGTAACGAACAGGCGGTCGCCGGCAACCACAATGCGGCGTGGGGCTTGGTAGTCCGGCGCGCCGTGGAATCGGCCGACACGGCCTCCATATCGCTCCTCGGCCCCCCACGCCTCCATGTGCCATTGAGCGAGATCACGCCGCCATAGCTCCAGCCCGTTGAACGCATCGCGAGCAACCAACGCCCACTTTCCCGGCCCGTACACGGCAGGCGGTGCCTGGTCCACGAAATAGTACGCCCGGCCGCCGCCTGAAACGAGCGAGTTGAAGCCGGCCGGGAGGTTGTGATGGCGCGTCCAGCGGGGTGGCATGTACCACTGTAGGCTGCGAGAGATGCCGACTCGCTCGTCCGTCGAAACCGCGTTGTTGTCGGGTCCGTGCAACCAGTGCGACCATTCATCGATCCCCTCGGGCCAGTCTTTCCGCTTCTGTTCCCATGTATCACCCGACTTGACGTAGGCCACGCCATTGGGCACCAAAACTCGCATGAGCTCCGAATGGGACACTTCCCCCGGCTGTTCGACCACGATGAAATTCACCATGTCGTCCACGTACGGGAGGCGATCACCGGAGAATTCCTCCAGCGTCACGTGTCCATGAAGTTCTTTTTCCACCAGGTCCGCGCGGATCGCCTCGAGTGTTTCACGGTCGGAAACCAAACCATGAACCAGGAATGTTCCACCGGCGGACAGGACGGCTGGCAGCTTCCCGTCCGTGCACCCGACGTGCACGATCAGGCCACCGGTCGCGTCGCCCGAGCCGGCGAGCCGCTCCGCCGCTCGGGCAATCTCCCGCGGCATGTCTTCGGCTTCCGTGCAGTTCACCAGGACCGCCATCATCAATAAGAGGATGAATGAAAACCACGCGAAAAATCTCATGACGTGCTCCTTGACATGTTGTAAGTGTTTAGCCATCTGAAGCAGGACAGCAACGTCGCCGCTCGCCGTTGCCCATCATAGGCAGCTGTTTAACCGCAAGGCCAGAGTCCGCTGGCCACGCGTTCGAATCGCCATGGATTATTCCCGCGGACGGCGGCCTGCGCGCTCTCCACGGGCTTCTTCAAACCCTCACCGCCCCAGAAAGCCTTACTTCACCCTATTGTTGCATAAAGACGGCGTAGGACGGGTCTCCAGGCCCGTCTTTTACAGCGCATAAATGTCTTTTTGCGGTTGTTTGAAGATCTCACAT
>JBNJEM010000714.1:0-3863 GCA_051745935.1 Planctomycetota bacterium | reverse complement strand
CATCTCGTGGGTGAATCAGACTCGTGAGCTAAGAGGCGGTCCGGCACGCGGCCAGACCCCCACGAGTTCATCTCGTGGGTGAATCAGACTCGTGAGCTAAGACTGGTTTGCGATATATGACTGGACGTCGTCCTTGGTGTTGTCGCCGACGGTTCCCACGGAACCCTTTCGAAAGAAGGGCGTGGGGCTGCCCGAGACACGAAGGGCATGTTGCAATCGGCCCTTGGCTTGGCGGGTGAGGAAGACAGGCAACCCGTGGGGTTTGACGCTGAAGGTGACCTGAATCAGGCTTGGTTCCCATCGATATTGAAGCATCCGGAGCCCGTCATTTTCCCAGTAAGATGTCAAGCCCTCGAGAAACGGTGGCGTGGGTTCGTCAGGAAAATGATTTTGTGATGGCTTCTTAGGCTCTAACCCGCTCCACGCAGTCCTCGGTGTCGTTTTGGGGATTGTTGACCATTGAACGTACTGGATACGCTTCAAGTTCAGAGGAGGGAAAGGGCTTGAGCATCCCCTGCAACGTCTCTTTGTCCTCGCCAGCGGGGTCAAGCCACGCGGGATAGTCCGCCGGATCAAGGATGACTGGCATCCGGTCATGGATTGGCTTCACGAGCTCATTGGCCTCGGTCACGACAATCGCGCAGGATTCAATGGTTTCGCCCTCTCCGTCCCAATGTTCCCACAGGCCCGCGAAGGCAAATGGTTGGTGGTCCGTTCGGTGCACCAGGAACGGCTGCTTCCGACCGTTTCTCTTTTGCCATTCATAGAACCCATCCGCGATGACCAGACACCGCCTTTGGGCGAATGCCTTTCGAAAGGCGGGTTTTTTCGCGACTGTTTCCGCCCGGGCGTTAATCATTTTGTAGCCGATCTTGGCGTCATCCGCCCAAAACGGAATAAGCCCCCAGTGAAGCATGACCAGTTCGCGGGCCTGCCGAGTCGGGTTGAGCCGAACCGCCGCCACCGATTGAGAGGGCGCGATGTTGAAACGCGGCTGCATGTCAGGCACCGTGACCTGGAAGAAGTGAGCGATCTCTTTGGCTGGCGTCCGGAGCGTGAATCTGCCGCACATGGTCAAAGCCTTTGGGGTCTGGGTGCCTTTTCCATTGACGCCTTTGCCATTGACGAAGACGAGCCTGCAAACCTCGGCACGCTCCGCCACGGAAGGCGTCCGAAAACCGTTGACGCCACCGCCCGCCGCGGGCGTGCCACGCCGTGGCCTGGGCCGAAGCGGCGTCTCATGGTCCAAGGCTTCGACGGTCCAGGTGGCCGAGCTACCCGGGCCAACCGCCATGCGATGTCCGGCGAGGCGGCCAGCCGAACCGTGTGCAGGGAATCGCGGCGAGCTCGGTTGTTTCCGTTCCTCTCACGAGCCCCTCGACATATCCCATCCTCGGTCGCGATGACACGGTGGCTACAGATCTTCGTAACGAATGGATAGTACCTCGTAGCGAAGCATGCCACGAGGCACGCTGATTTCAGCTACTTCCCCGACTTTCTTGCCCAGCAGTCCTTGGGCCAGTGGGCTGGTAATCAAGAAACGCCCGGCGTCGTAATCTTCGTCTCCGGCGCCTACAAAGGTATATTGTTCTTCATCGCCCCAATCCAAATCCTTGACCACCACGGTGGCCCCAAAGGCCACCTCATCGGTCGGCACCTTGGAGGGATCGACGATGCTCGCCCTGGACAAATCCGTCTTCAGTTTATTGATCTTCGCTTGCAGCATGCCCTGGGCTTCACACTGCGCATGGTACTCGGCGTTCTCGCTCAGATCCCCTTCGGAACGGGCGGCGGCGATTTTTTCCGCGATTTTCGGCATCTCCTCCTGTTCCAGGTGGGAAATCTCCGCACGCTTCTTGTTGTACCCTTCACGGGTCATGGGAATATAATCTGTCATGTTGTCAGCTCCGCAACAAACCTAGGAAGTCATGATAAAACCATTCAGGCGTCCCGCCATCCAAAACGTTTTGGAAGCAGAAAACAGGTTTTGTTTCCGGCCGTAAGAAAACAGTCCTTGTGGGTATTCTTCTGGCGGCTCGTGTATGGCGTTTTACGGCGTAACTCGCTCGTCGGATCCCGCTTAGCATGCTGCTCGGCATCCCCCGCTTACCGAAAGGGGGGAACAACGCCATGCCTTGGACTTCAACCAGTAGCGGTAAAAGCTGCCCAGCATCCTCAACATCCCAAAAAACAGACCTCCCCGGAGAGGGAGGCCGAACGCGTTTTTTCTTTGTACACTACGCGTGTATTGTGATGGATAGCAGCACTCATGTAAAGGCAAATCCGGGGTCGTGGCTAAAGGCTTCGTGAAGATGTACGATGGGGTTAGTGCTGGTCCGTCCACGAATGCTTGACATACAGGAGTAACTTTTGATGAAACAAACATTGCTCGGCTGCCGCGCACTGGCAATCCTCTGCTTGATGAGCCCGGCGATAGTCTCCGGACAAGCGAACTATGACGAGTCCAAGGTTCCCGATTACGTTCTTCCCGATCCGCTGGTCGGGTCCGATGGTCGGGCGATTACCGATGCCCCGAGTTGGAGGACGTCGCGTCGCCCCGAGCTGCTTGACCTGTTTCGCGAGCAGATGTACGGTCACGCTCCAGGACGCCCCGGCGACATGTCTTTTGAGCAGTTTGATCACGATGAAAACGCATTGGGCGGCACGGCGATCCGCAAACAAGTTCGCGTTGTTTTCTCCGCCGACCGGGACGGACCGGCGGTGGACGTATTGATCTACCTTCCCAAATCGGTTCAACGGCCCGTGCCGACTTTCGTTGGCTTGAATTTCAGGGGCAATCATACGGTTCATTCGGACCCGGCGATACGCATTCCAACGAGCTGGATGCGGAACGATCCGGAAAACGGAGTGACCGACCACCGGGCCTCCGAACAATCCCGGGGCGTGGCATCGAGTCGTTGGGCCATCGAGAAAATACTGGGACGAGGATACGCTCTGGCGACCGCCTACTACGGCGATATTGATCCGGACTTCGACGACGGGTTTCAAAATGGCGTCCACCCGCTGTTTTACGAACAGGGCCAATCTGAACCGAAGGACGATGAATGGGGATCGATCGCCGCTTGGGCTTGGGGCTTGAGCCGCGTGATGGACTATTTCGAAACGGATCCGGAAATCGACCATGAACACGTCGCCGTCATGGGCCATTCCCGCTTGGGAAAAACCGCCCTCTGGGCCGGCGCCCAGGATGAGCGATTCGGCATCGTCATTTCAAACAATTCGGGATGCGGCGGGGCGGCGCTGAGTAGACGACGATTCGGAGAAACCGTGAAGCGGATCAATACCAGCTTTCCGCATTGGTTCTGTGACAACTTCAAACAGTACAACGACAACGAGGACGCTCTTCCGATTGATCAGCACATGCTCATTGCCTTGGTTGCGCCGCGGCCGGTCTACGTGGCCAGCGCCAACGAAGATCGTTGGGCGGATCCGCGCGGCGAGTTTCTTTCGGTCGCGCATGCCGAACCCGTTTACAAGCTGCTGGGGACCACGGGATTTGGAATCGATGAAATGCCCCCCGTCAACCAACCGGTGACGCGGCGAATGGGCTATCATGTCCGAACGGGAGGACATAACGTGACGGACTTCGACTGGCGCTGCTACATGGACTTCGCCGATCGGCATTTCCAGGAAAACTGAGCCGGACCACGGGCCCTGGATCGACAAGCTGTTCCAAGCGTCCCCCCTTCATCCGCCGGCCCGCTTTGCTCTTTGCGGGCCCGTTCGGGTTGGGACGCACCGCTGGGGTGGGCTGATGAAAAACCCGAAAATCGGACAAAATAGAACAAGTGGGTTGTCCCGAGTTTGTCGCGCGTGCTTGATTGAAGAGTGGAAGATTTCGC
>JBNJEM010000713.1:0-3895 GCA_051745935.1 Planctomycetota bacterium | reverse complement strand
GGCCAACGGGCCCGAGGCATTCGGATCGTTGACCACATCGGTAAAGGCTGGCACGTGAGACGTCGTCAGCCCGATCATGCCCGCCTTCAGCACATTCCGATCGCCGTCCGATTCATCAGCCCCCGCCGGCGTTACGCTTGCCGCCGAGACGTATCCAGCCACCATGATTCCCCAAATGATCCCTGTCGTCATGTGACCCCGCATGGTTGTCTCCCGATCTTACACCGCTGCTCGACAAAAAGTGACACAAGCTGCCAGCGGACGCAACTCGTCTCCCTCCAGCGTTTTACGCCGGATATACCGGTCGTGGATGACTTTCTCCGCCGCGAGTCCGACCAACGGGAGGACGGCTTGCGTCGGGCAGCTTTCCATTCGGAAAAATCCAACTGCGTGAAATATATCATACCAGCCTGAAGCCGCGGGGGCGATCGTCCGAAATTGGTATCTGTTCGGCCATCAAACAGTGCTATGCGCGTGGAAGGCGCACGTCATGGTTGGGGAACACTTTGATTGGAGCAGCGAAACGCCCCTGTCAAGGGGGGGTGGACCACCAGGAAAGCGGCCTTTTTTGGGGGTTCACTTTGCCTGCTGTGGTGTGTATGCCCGCGTCTATATGAACCGGGCGGGGACACACTACGGGGGTTACTGTCCGCGATGCGCGCGGCGCGTGACGTTTCGTATTGGGCTGGAAGGCACCCCCCATCGTTTTTTCACTGCGTATTGAGCCGGAATCGCATATCGCGTATGATTCCCGCTCCCTGAACCATGGACATCGTATCACGGCTGCTTTGTGCGGGGGGGCTTCCATGCTCGATTTCGAGGTGCAACGTTTCACTCGCCGCTGCTGCCGGACCGACCGGCCGTTAGAGCCGGGAGAGGTGTTTTACTCGGAGCTGGTGGCGGAGGGATCAAAAGTCACTCGCCACGACTTCAGCGAACGGGCGTGGGATGGTCCCCGGGAGGGGGCGATTGGTTGGTGGAAGTCCCGGGTGCCGGACCGGCAGGCGACCAAGGTGCATTGGGCTCCGAACGATGTGATTTTGCACTATTTCGAACAATTGGCGGACGATCCGGAAAAAGCGGACACCCGGTACGTGTTGGCTCTGTTGATGATTCGAAGGCGGATCGTGCGGCAAGAAAACACCGAAGTGGACGATCGACACGGCGAGGTGTTTGTCTTGTACTGTCCACGCAACGAGCGCGAGTATCGAGTCCCGGTTGTCGCGCCGCCCAAGCCAAGAATTGAAGAGATTCAAAACGAGTTGGCGGACTTGTTGTTTGCCGACAAAAGCCGTGTCACGGCCGGGCAACAGTGATGAGTTTTGTATTTCAGGCGGTTGGATTTTTCCGGGTGGAAAGCTGCCCGACGCAAGCCGTCCTCCCGTTGGTCGGACTCGCGGCGGACAAAGTCATCCGCGACCGGCATATTATGACCCCAGGCCGGGGGACGAGATGGCGTGTGCGCCATGGGCCACATTTCCCCGTTCTTCCGAGCTGACGAAGCACGATTGTCGGGGCACAAGCGGGGCTGCGGAGTTCTTTTGAACAAGGATGGTACATTGAGCCACCGCCTAGCCGTTTTACTGTTCTGTCTTCTGATAGCCCCTCTCGCCACGGGCTGTCGCGTCTTGCCTTTCTGGCTACGCCAGGATGACGTACAGTTGCCTCCCGAGGCGTTCACGGACGTGCCGAGCATGGACGAGGCGATTTACGCGGTCAATGCCAATACCGAGCGTGTCGAGCAGCTTCGGACCGAAAACGCAACCTTGCGGTGCGAGGGAATTGCGATGCCCGCACTCCGATTGAACATGGCCTATGAGCGGCCTCGCCATTTTCGACTTCGGGCCGAGTTATCCCAATTCACGGGTCGGGAACTTGATCTGGGCAGCAACGATGAGCTGTTTTGGTTCTGGATTCGGCGGGCCCAGCAACCTGGCATCTACTACGCGCGACATGATGAATTCGCCGTTTCCCCCGCCCGGGATCTCATTCCCATTGAACCGCACCGGCTACCCGAGACACTAGGCCTGGTCCGATTCGAACAGACGGAACATCATGCTGGCCCCACGCTTCGTGACAACCTGTTGGAGATCCGGTCCCGCATTCCATCCCCGCGCGGAGACATGACTCGCGTCATTCTGTTGGATGCCACGTACGGTTGGATCGTGGAGCAACACTACTACGATGCGAGCGGCCAGTTGTTATTCTCGGCGCGCGCCAGCGAACATCGTTACTACCCCGACGACGCAGTGACCATGCCGCACCGCGTGGAAGTTCAAGTGTTGCCGGGACAACCTGCACAGTTGGCTTTCGAGATCGAGGTGGGGCGGTTCATGTTCAATCGGTTGTCAGGCGAGCGTTCGGAACTATGGTCGTTGCCGACCATTGAAGGCGTGCCCGCCGTTGACATCGCGGATCCGGATTTTCAGCCGCCAGGTGCTCCGGACGTTTCCTCCGAGTATGGACCAAACGCCACCGTTCCAACCGCACCATACCGGCAGGGCACTCCCCCTGGCATGCTCCCTCCTTATTCGGAATGGACTCATGGCGGCGACTCCTCGGCCCCCGGGGGATCCCCCTCAGTTTCGCGACGGCAGCGGATGGCCAGGCTGCCGGCGTACCGGGGCTATGAATGAGCGGGACGGGGGAAGACGTGGAGAGGCGGTTGTTCCATCCCGCGGCCGACGCTCGGCCGGGCACGCTGCTGTTTTGTCACGGCTCGGAAGCCATAACACAATCATTTAGGGTTCGAGCCCACCCTGTCGCATTTTGGCACGAGCCCGACTCAATGTCGGCCCGATGCTATTCTCGGACAGACCGACTTGGATGCTGATTTCGTGGTATGACTTGCCTTCCAGGTGGTACAGCCGCACAATATCGGCTTCCGGTGGCTCCAGGTTCCGCAGCAACCGTTCGACTTCCTCACGGTTGCCGATCCGTTCTTCGACTTTGGGGCCGTTATCCACCGCCTGCTGCTCGCGATCGGCCAAGGACGAGAGACTGTTACGGGAACGACGCTTCAGCATTTCGCGCACGATGACGCGTCGGGCGACGACCGTTAGGTAGGTGGCTAGACTGCTTTCACCCCGAAAGTGCCTCAAAACGGCGAAGTCGTCGGCGATGATGGCCAGAAATACCTCCTCGACCATGTCTTCCACATCGCCGGGCTGCGGAATGACCGACCTCGCTTGGGCTGTATGGTTGATCACATGGACCACCAGTCCCACGAATCGATCCACGAAGTCTTCCCACGCATCCGGCTTTCGATCCAAACAACGCTGCAAGAGCTTGCGGTCAATTTCAGAAAGTCCCACGAACGACTACCCTTACAGTCAACAAGTATGGCAAGAACAGGCTGCGATGGAAGCCACGAATAAGGCAACCGGCGAGGCGTTCCGGAACAACTCTCACCGATCCTCGAGTAGCAGCGAGCAACCAACCCACCCCGCACCCGGGCACTCGTGCCCGGCGTCCTTCAGACGGGCCGCAATGCCCATCCCACGCCTGTTGGCGGAATATTCCCCCCCCTCGCTGCCTTAACCTCCCAAAACCGCCAGCGCCGGCCTTTCCTTTAAGTGTGAACATCCAAACCCCGAGATTTCCACCGGCAAGGGGCTTTTACTGCACGCTGAACACGAGCTCCGTTGAGCAGGCACTATTCTATGGAGCGTTGGAGTTTGAAGCAAGTTTGATTCGTGGGGCTCCCACCCACACACCCCCACAGCCCGCCCCATCCGATTTCTTGGGAAATGACGTTGACGCTGACCAGCCACCGCCCTATCATCCGCCCGCCGCAGCTGAGCCTGCCGAGGAAGAATTGGCAAACTTTTTGGATTCTCTGGATCCTAGCGGTTGCAGTGGTCGACATTAGGAGTCAAAAGGACGCGCTAGCAGG
>JBNJEM010000712.1:0-3898 GCA_051745935.1 Planctomycetota bacterium | reverse complement strand
TTCAGCCTCGATTCATCCCCGGCGAGTCCGTCTCACAATCAGCCGCCTCGCAATGCCGCGCCGCTCGACGCTAACATTACCACTTGAGAAAACACTAAGGCATCGCAAAATCAATAATTGTCGCATGATCGGGGCTGCTGGGCGTCGGCCCAAGCCGCCACGGACCGAAACGGGAAAACAATGAGGGGGCCACCCATTAGCGAAAGACGTGAGACTCCCCGGGACCAGCCCGGGGCATCTCATGCAGCGCGGGTAACCGCCGTGATGGCGCGAGCAACCTGAGTCTCCGCTGGCCCGAGCTGGGAACATCACTCGAACTCCTTGAATCAGACAGTTATTTCTTTACAGGTCCTGGCGCAGCCTCGCTCCGCTCGGCCGCAACCAAAGAGGATTGGGTGTTGAGCTTGGGTGGCACGTTCCTGAGCGAGCGTCGTGACACGATACCATTTTCAGCAGGTAACCAACGCGAGCGGAGCCCGTGTGCGCCCCACCGCCGGCGGAGCTCAATTGCACATGACTTACCGCTCCACCACGTACCACAGCGTTTCCAATCCGGGACCGAGCGAGACGTTCCAGGCATCAGGGCTTCCGGTCACTGGAGCCGTTGCACCGCGTGTCCCCTCCGGCGTCAAGGCGGTGACCGTTGGACGCGATCTCCCGGGCCAGATCAATTCGGCGGGGACGCCGCGCGCGACGACGGGCGACTTGCCCCAGTCGCGGCCAACGCTTGTACGTTCTTCATTCCAGCCCATGTTCGTGTTTTCCACGCGATGCACTAGAGCCAGCAGAACGGTTTCGGAATCGGACAAAGGCTGTCCATCCACGGCGGTCGCCGCGAAACAGGCCCACGTGTCTTTCTCCAATCCCACGTGCAACTTCAGGTCTCCCAATTCGAGTTCCTTGTCGCCCAATGCTCCCACGGCGACGCGAGCGGCGGGGGCGATTGCCTTGAACATGGCACTTTCCGGCCCCCTCGTCCAATTCAGGCCCCGCCGCTGGATCAATGTCCCTTCGGGCAAAGCAGGCATTCCCCCGTTCAAGGTCGGTGTGCTGCCGGAATCGGCGAATCGGACCCGGAAGCGCGAGCCCAGGACGGTTTCCACGGAAGGGGCCGCCTTCCCTTCCAGAAAATCCAACCCGGGCCAGCCACGGTCCAGTGAATCATCGAGCCACGGCCGGGGAACTTCCAGCACGGTTTTTTCTTCCGCGGCCGGAATCAGACCCTGACGGAACACCAGCGCGGCGAGGGGCGCGAAGACCAATTGGCCCGAATGCGTCGCCAGTCCGAAGTAGCTCCGGATCCGGCTGTCCTCGTACGCTTCTTCGCGATTTCCGTAGCAGAATTGGTACAAGGCGTCCCAATCTTGATGACAGCCGAACGTAGCCAGAAGAGGAAACAATTCAGCGGCGTGGTCGTTCGGGGCCGGATGATTGTATTCGCTCACCGCAAACGGCTTCCCTTCAAGGCAATTGGTCGCCAAACGGTGGAACGTTCCGCCGTTGTTGGCCGAGACCATGGACGTGTTCGGAATCGTCCAATTATTCGGGTCCCAGGGCCGGCCGGGGAAACGGGGATGCTGCCAGTACGAATGCATGTCGATGTAGTCGCCCAGCGTGGCTTCCCGGTTAAGTCCCCAGAACCCCCCGTAGCTGGCCTGAGTATCCACGATCAGGGATTGGACATCGAGCTGCTCGGTCAGAAACTGCTTCAACCGTGTCACATACGCGCGTTCGGTCGCCACCAGAAATCGACGGAAATCGGCGTGGGCCCGGCTGGGCCACTGGGCGTCGGGAAGCCTCACGGCGGCGATGCCGGCGGCCGGCGGATCAAAGGGCCGGCGGCCCACCCGTACCGAGGCGTCGGCGAGCGAGACTTGGCCCACCGAATCGCCCAGGTTCACGCTGAAGCGAAGCGGTTTGTCCGGCTGAACGCCGTTAACTCGCACCGGCAACACGAACTCCTGCCACTGCGAGGTCAGTTCCACGTTCTGGCTGCCGCTGACAATCGTCCACGGTTCTTCGGCGAACCGCAGCGAGACGGACACCCGGCGCGCGGGCTCGGCGCGGCCCCGAAACCGGATGGTATAGGGCATGTCGTTGTCCAGCTCGATCCCCTGCTGGTGCACCTGATAGGCCCACGACACACTCCCTTTTTCGGTCATCCGCACCCGCAACGCGCGTTCGTCGGCCGTCCCTGTCACCTCCATTTCGCAGACACCTGGTTTTTGTCCTTCCAGGGTCCATCCTGTCGCTCCTTCGGAAAAATCGCCGTTTTCCAGAATCTCGGGACCGAGCGGGACCACGTCCCGGTTCCAGGCGTCGGCCATTCGTTCAACTTGGCCATATTCGTTTTCCAGCCAGTCCCGCCATTGAGCTCGTAGCGAGCGTCGAAACGGATCGGCCAGCTCCGCCAGGGTGGCGCCGCGAAGGTTGAGGAGCGTGTTTTCGTTGTTCAACTCCACGAACGCAATGGCCGGATCATCGGCCAACCGAAGTTTAGTGTAAGGATTGACCCGGTCCAGCAAGTCCCGCGCATACTGCTCCTGCAAGCGGATGTAGGGCGGGTAAAACGTGTCGAGTATCTTTCCATACCGAAAGGCACGGGCAAGATCCCGGTCCTCCATGCCCGGGTAGGTTCGCGATACGTGAAGGTTGATGTTCGCGTAAATGCCATTCTGTTTCAGCTGATACAAGAACCAATCCAGGCGATCCAGCTTCTCGGGGTCCAGCGCCTTCTGTCCAGGCAGCCAAATGTCGCGCGCGTCCATGTGGTGGAAGCGAACCACGTTGAAGCCGAGTTGCGCCATGCGGCGGGCTATGGCTGGCGCGGACTCCTTGTCCGGGAACGCGCCGGAGAACGTGACGTTGGTTCCAAAAAACCGAATGCGTCCGCCATCCCCCGCGACAAAACGATCTCCATCCACCTGAATCCGGCGCGACGCGTTGGAGGCATTGAGGAACGATACGTCCATGGGCGCCTCGGCGGGGACGTCGAGCGGCGACATGCCGAAGGCAAACCATCCCGGTGTCTCCTTCGAAACCTGACCCCATGCCTCTCCTGCCAGTGCCGCCAAGGCAATGGTCGCGATAACACCAAACCGACTCATCATCGTAAGCCCTCCAGCGAATAGGACGAAATCCAACAGCCCGCGACAAAACGGGGTTCCCGCCTCCAAGATTCCCGTGTCGGTGGGAGTCCTGAATGGCTTTACCAACACATTTTAGTCGATCCATCGCCCAAGTATACGGGTGGCGGATGACACTGTCCGCCGGCGAGTCCGACCAACGGGAGGACGGCTTGCGCCGAGCAGCTTTCCATCCGGGCACATCCGACCGCCTGAAATATACGGTGCGTGTATGATGTTGTCCGCCCGCGAGTCCGACCAACGGGAGGACGGCTTGCGCCGAGCAGCTTTCCATCCGGGCACATCCGACCGCCTGAAATATACGGTGCGTGTATGATGTTGTCCGCCCGCGAGTCCGACCAACGGGAGGACGGCTTGCGCCGAGCAGCTTTCCATCCGGGCACATCCGACCGCCTGAAATACAAGAGTTTTTTCCGCGCGAGCGTTTATGATTCATCGAAGCGTGTGGTAAGATGTTTAGCGTCGGAAGATTAATAACTGTCGCATGATCGGGGCTGCTGGGCGTCGGCCCAATGCCCTCGGCTTGTCCGAGGGATTATACCGGTCGCGAATGACTTTCTCCGCCGCGAGTCCGACCAACGGGAGGACGGCTTGCGTCGGGCACTGTTCCACCCGGAAAAATCCAACCGCCTGAAATATATTACGTTCCTCGCTAACGCGGTTGTGCGCGCCATCGCCCCGTTTCGGTCCGTGGCGGCCCAAGCCGCCACGGACCGAAACGGGAAAACAATGAGGGGGCTACCCATTAGCGA
>JBNJEM010000711.1:0-3900 GCA_051745935.1 Planctomycetota bacterium | reverse complement strand
CCTCGTTTCAACACGCTGAAAGTGCTGGGGCTCGAACTTGCCAGCATCGGCCAGATCATGCCCGAGGAGGACCGGGATCAGGTTTTCGAGCAGGAGGCGGACGGCCGGTATTCCTACTTCGTATTCCGCGAGAACCGTTTGGTCGGTACGGTGCTGCTCGGTGACCTGAGTCTCCTGCCGGCCACGAAGGACGCGATCGAGAATAAACGAGACTGTGCTGATCCGTTGCGGGGCGAGCCCACGGCGGAGCGGGTCATCGATACCTTTCGGGGAGGCGGCGCGGAAACCGCGGAAGCGACAGGCGGCGGCGAAAGTCCGCCCCCGCGATGAGCGGTCCTCTTCCCAGGACCGGGCGGAGGCCAAGCAGTTGTTCCAGACGAAGTGCTCGACGTGTCACGAGGCGACGCTTGTGGAATGCGTGTCGCTGGAGGCTGATGCCCGTGACCGTGTTACGCGCATGGTCGAACAAGGGTTGGGTAGCGCGGAATCCTGCTATTGCGACCTTGCCAGGTTGGGGAAAGAACACTGGCGGAGCTAGTATTCTAGCCGTGAGGAAGCACCAGCTTTTGTTGCCGGCTGTCAAAAGTACAGATCCCGCTCGCCGGTTTCGTACATGTTTTGTAGCCGGGCGACGAGTTCCTGTTTCCGCGCGCTTTCCGGGATTTGGTCAAGTTGGTCCCGGATCGCTCGTTCGCCCACGGCGCGGGTTTCCGGTGAGGCGTGGTCGATGAGAAACTCGGTCAGGGTCAGCAGGGCATTGGGGGTGCACAGATTCTGGATAAAGCCGGGAATGGCGAATTCCATGAAGTGCTCGCCGGTGCGGCCGAGACGATAGCACGCGGTGCAAAAGCTGGGGATGTAGCCATCCTGGAGCAATTCCCGCATGACCTCGTCCAGCGGCCGAATGTCGCCCAGTTCGAACTGTTCGTGCTGGAGCACCTGGGTGTCTCCCGCCTCCGTGTAGCCGCCCAATTCGATGCGACTTCCCGCGTCGATCTGGGAGACGCCGAACGCCATCACCTCGCGCCGCAACGCCGCCGGTTCCCGAGCCGTCAGAATCAAGCCGGTGTAAGGCACGGCCAGCCGCAGGATGGCGACGAGCCGTTTGAATTGCTGGTCGTTAACCGCGTAAGCCGTGTCAAGTTGCACGCCGCTGGCCGGGCGCAGACGAGGAAAACTGATCGTGTGCGGGCCAACGTTGTAATGTTCTTGGAGGTGCAACGCATGCGCCACCAATCCCAACACCTCGAATCGCCAGTCGTAAAGACCGAACAGGCAGCCGATCCCCACGTCATCCGCCCCGGCTTCCATGGCGCGAGCCACGCCGTCCAGACGCCAGGCGTAGTCAGCCTTGAGCGTGCCCGCCGGGTGATATCGCGAGTAGCTCTCCTGGTGATAGGTTTCTTGGAAAATCTGATAGGTTCCAATCCCGGCCTCCTTGACGATCCGGAAGCCCTCGTGATCCAACGGGGCGGCGTTGATATTCACGCGGCGGATGGACGACGGCGTTGCCGTGCCACGGACCGCTGGGCGCAACCCGGTTTCCTCGGTCTCGGCATGCCCCGTCTTGCCGTGGGGATGTTGAATTGAATACACGTGCCGAACGCATTGGGCAATAAACTCCGGATCATAGTTGCGATGTTCACCAAACACCAGGATCAAACGCTTGTGTCCCTTGGCAAGTAGGGCCTCGACCTGTTGGCGGATTTGCTCCTCGCTCAACGTGCGGCGCACGGCCTCCTGGTTCGAACGCCGAAACGCGCAATACTGGCAGTCGTTGACGCATTCGTTGCCAATGTACAGGGGCGCGAACAGCACGATCCGGTTACCATAGACATCGCGTTTCAGTTGCCGCGCCGCCTCAAACACCTCTTGCACGAGCTCGGGCGCGTCGGCGGCGAGCAGCACCGCCGTCTCTTCTATCGAGAGCGGCGTCTTGGCCATGCTCTTGGCTAGCACATCACGCACTTCGGAGGCGTCCACTTGCCGCTTCAAAAGTTCGTGAAACCGTGCCTCCTCGATGAAATTCTTGGCGCTTGTACTGAATCGATTCGAATCCGTTGCCGAGGACATTAGAATACCTCACGGCCCCTTTCATGGCCTGATCGTCCCGTCTTGTCGTTCCAAGTATATTTCAGGCGGTGAAATTCCTCCGGATGGAAAGCTCCCCGACGCAAGCCGTCCTCCCGTTGGTCGGACTCGCGGCGGACAACGTCATCCGTGACCAATATAACGCGGCGAATCACCTCGCCCCGTTCCCACGTGCCGTCCCAGGGCGGCAATTCTTTGGCGTAACGGAGAGTCGGATCGAGCGACTTGCTCATAAATGGCCGCTTTGTCCGGGTAAATTTCATAGGATGTCCGATGCCTTTCGGGGGTGAGGTTGGGCATCACCACATTGGCGCCTCGCATCAAAGCCAATTCATGACCGTTCCGGGGATTAAGCGTGGCCAAGGCCGTCGTGCTGGGGATATTGGCGCGGGGGCATGCGAGGCGGGCGAGGGCAAAAACTTTGTAGGTCATTAACTCCGATGCTGGTACCTGTTCGCGCCCACCGTCGGCGGCGTCTTGTCCGCCCCCGCCCAAGGGCGTATCTGGATGGCTCACATAGGGGCCGGAGCCGATCATGTCGAGATTGAGTTCCGCGAACAGCTTTACGTCACGAGCTAGGTCCTCGTACGTTTGCCCCGGGATCCCGATCATCACGCCGCTTCCCACCTCGTAATCCAATTCTCGCAAGATTCCAAGTATTTCCAGGCGGTCGGAGTGGTCCTGGTTCGGACGTGGAGGATGAATGTGGTCATAGAGAGAGCGGTTGGAGCTTTCAAAGCGGAGCAGATATCGATCGGCGCCGGCATCGCGCCATGCCGCCAACTCTTCCCGGCTTCGTTCGCCCACGCTCAGTGTCACGGCCAAGGGGGTCTCACCCTTAATCGCCCGAATCACGCCGGACAACCAGTCTTTCCCGATTCCCGGATCCTCGCCCGACTGCAGCACGACCGTGCCATAGCCGACGGACGCCGCGTGCCGCGCACAGGAAAGAATGTCTTCAGCCGACAATCGATACCGGGAGATCTTCTGGTTAGGGGCCCGGAGGCCGCAATAGCCGCACCGCCTCACGCAGTGATTGGAAAACTCGACCAGCCCCCGCAGGTGCACGGCATCACCGACAAAACGCCCGCGCGCCGCATCCGCCTCGCGCCAAAGCTCGGTCAGGCGCGTCGCGTCATTCTCGCGAAGCCAGGTGACAATGTTGTTCAGTTCCATGGTCGGATTCAGTGAGACTGCAAGTTAGCGGGGTCTTCCGGGGACGACGGCCGTTCGCGGAAGTGCACCGCGTTTTCTGGCGCGAACCCACCGCGCGGCGAGCCGTCGGGGGGGGGCGCGAATCACGCGCCAGTTGGCGGCCCGCGGAACCACGCCACCCTGTATCATGATCGCTGATCCCGCGCGACTCGGCAATGGCCTGGTACCGTGCCAGGGGCCCCGCGAGCGGAGGAGTCATGGTGAATGAGCCCGCGAAAGGCTCCACCAAGGCGGGAGATACGCTCTCGGTTTTGAAGGCGTGAATTCTTCCGTTGGCAGCGGTTAGTGTCGCGTTGCCCGGACTTCATGGCGAACGGGGGAGCGACGGTGCTGTTGAGTGGGCTCGCTCCTTGGGTGGGTGCAGTCTCTTCAGTCCAAGGGTTTATGGGGGATCCCTCATGTTTGTGTTCTCGAATCGATGGAGTTCTATTTCGACCACGAGAAACTCGAAGTCTACAGAATCGCGATTCAACTCGTCGCTGGGTCCGAGATTCTAACGAGGTAGGACCTCGAACCAATGCGAGCTACCGCTCGAACCGTGTTAGCCCGCTCCCGTTGGTCGCTAGAACTTGACTCAAAATGAACGACGTTCTT
>JBNJEM010000710.1:0-3914 GCA_051745935.1 Planctomycetota bacterium | reverse complement strand
GACCGGTATATAACGAGAGGGAAGCGGTCGGGTGTTTACTCGCCATATTGAGCTACGCGGCGTTCGTGTTCACAATCTCAAGGGGGTTGATCTGGACGTGCCCCGCCGCCAGCTGGTCTTGGTGTGCGGTGTAAGTGGGAGCGGCAAGACGAGCCTGGCGCTGGACACGCTCTATGCGGAAGGGCAGCGGCGTTACATTGAGAGTTTTTCGGCATACACGCGACAGTTTTTGGATCAGTTTGAGAAACCGGCGGCCGATCGCATTAGCGGAATTCCGCCCTCCATTGCGGTGACACGAGGACCAGCTTCCCGCTCCAGCCGTTCGACGGTTGGCACCGCGACCGAATTGGCGGATCACCTGCGATTGCTTTACGCCAAGATCGGCCAAATTCATTGCCACCAATGTGGGCGGGAAGTTCGCGCCGATACACCGCGGAGCATCGCCGATACGCTGGCTGGCCAAGAAGCCGGGCGCCGTTTCCTGGTGACGTTTCCCCTGACGCTGAGCGATGCTGACGAGGCGGTGAACTGGGCGGCGGCGCTGCGGCAGGCCGGCTTCATCCGAGCGATTGTCCGGGGCGAGATGCGCCGCGTCGGTTCGGGCGAACCGCTATTGAAGGCGGCGGACGCGCGCGAGGGCCCCACCACCGTCCATGTGGTGGTGGACCGGTTGGCGGTGGGCAGGACCAGCGACCAGCGGCTCATCGATTCCATCGAAACGGCGGTGACCCAGGGGCATGGCCGTTGTACGGTGTTGCTCGAGCCATCGGAAAACGAGGCCGCGGCGGCAAACGATTCCCTGTCGTTGGACGGACGCTGGTGGCAGCGAATGACATTCAGCGATGCGTTGCGCTGTGAGTCATGCGGAGTTGAGTATGCCGACCTTGAGCCGCGGTTATTGAGTTTCAACAGCCCGCTGGGCGCCTGCCCCGAATGCGAGGGTTTCGGAAATATCATTGACATCGACATGGCGTTGGTGGTACCGGACCCTGGCAAGAGCATACGAGAGGGAGCCATTGCGCCGTGGAACACGCGGGGGTACGCGCACGAACTAAGAAAGCTTTTGGAGCTGGCCGACGATTACGCGATTCCGGTCGACATTCCCTTCCGCGAACTCCAGCCGGAACATCTGCAGTGGGTGCGGGAGGGGGTCCCGGAGCGTGGTTTCGGCGGGTTGCGTGGTTTCTTCAAGCGGCTGGAACGTCGAAAATACAAGATGCATTTGCGGGTCTTTCTCAGCCGTTGGAGAAGCTATAAGACGTGTCCCGCGTGCCACGGCGACCGGCTTCGGCCGGAATCGTTGAGCGTCACGCTCGGGGGACTCAACATCGCGGAAGTATCCCGAATGGAAATTCACGACGCACGGCGTTTCCTGCGGGAGTTGGAGTTGGCGCCATGGCAGCACGACATAGCGCGAATGGTGAGACAACAAGTTGACACCCGGCTCGGGTATTTGGAATCCGTGGGACTCGGCTACCTGACCTTGGATCGACCGACTCGTACTCTAAGCGGCGGCGAGGCACAGCGGGTTGCACTCACTTCGGCGCTGGGGTCCAGCTTGGTCAATATGCTCTACGTGCTGGACGAACCATCGGTGGGACTGCATCCGCGCGACGTGGGACGCTTGCTCCAAGCGATCGAACGGTTGCGCGATCGCGGCAATACCGTGGTGGTTGTAGAGCACGAAGAGGCGATGTTGCGGCGAGCGGACCATTTGATCGAAGTCGGCCCGGCTGCTGGCGAGCGAGGCGGGGAGGTGGTCTTCGCGGGAAGCGTGGATCAAATGTTGGAGTCGGATAACAGTCGCACCGGCGACTACTTGGCTGGCCGGTTGGGCGTGGCACAGCCCCGTCAGCGACGGCCCGCCACCCGAGGCCAGTTGCGGCTTCGGGGGGCGCGCGGCCACAACCTGCAAAACCTGGATGTCGCCTTCCCCCTGGGGCTGCTCTGCGTGGTCACCGGCGTCAGCGGCTCGGGCAAGAGCACGCTCGTCCAAGACACGCTCTACGGCGCGATTTGCCAGAGAAAACGAAAAAGCGGCCCGAAGCCACTTCCCTGTGACGAGTTGTTGGGAGATGGGCAGATTGACGACGTGGTAATGGTGGATCAAACCCCGATAGCTCGTTCACCGCGCTCCAACCCCGTCACTTACATCAAGGCATTCGATCAAATCCGAAACGTGTTCGCATCGACGCTCGAGGCCAGAACCCACAACTATGGCCCGGGGCACTTTAGCTTCAACGTGGATGGCGGCCGTTGCACCGCCTGCAAGGGCGACGGCTATAAGGAAATCGACATGCAGTTCCTCGCCGATGTCTACATGAAGTGCGAACAATGCCACGGTACCCGCTACCGCCCGGAAATCCTCGAAATCTCTTACCGCAACCGGAACATCGCCGAAGTCCTCGACATGACCGTGCGCGAGGCCATCGCCTTCTTTCGGGGACAAACAAAAGTACAGGCTAAACTCAAGCAGCTCACGGATGTCGGCCTCGAATATTTGCGGTTGGGACAACCCGCCAATACGCTTTCGACCGGTGAAGCCCAGCGACTCAAGCTGGCAAGCTATATGTCAAACGCCAAACGCAATCGAACCCTGTTCATACTGGACGAACCCACCACTGGACTGCACTTCTCGGACATCGTTCGACTTCTCGATTGCTTCGATACCTTGCTGAGCGTTGGCCATTCGCTGATTGTCGTGGAACACAACCTGCAGTTGATGAAGGCCGCCGATTATATCATCGACCTGGGCCCGGGAGCCGCAAGCCGAGGCGGGCGGGTCGTGGCTAGCGGTACGCCGGAAGAGTTGCTTCAGTACGCGGATTCCGCCACCCGTGCCTATCTAGCCCCCGAACTGGGCCTGAATCTTGACGCGGGATAGTTCCCGCGACCTCACAAGCGACCGCATACCACGCGCCGACCATACCACGCGCCAATGACATACCACGCGCCAATGACATACCACGCGCCCATAACCCGGTGAGCGGATCACACCGAGTGGTTCCCGTTCGCTTCGAGCGATCCCCCCGAAATCCGCGAAAACGGAAAGAAACGGAGTTGGCGCGGCCGGGGCTTCGTTTGGCCGCGGGGCGACGATTTCCGTCAGCCTTTCCCCGCTGGCCGCGTCACTGACGGCGTCGTGTCGTTCAACAGATAAGAGGGGGACACCGCATGATAGGGGGTTACCGCAGCCAGGCGTCAGCGGCTTATGCGTCGCCGCCCCGACCTAGAAACGCCCCCCACACGCGCCGGTCAACGACCGGATTACCCACCCGTAAACTCCCCGTCTCACGGCCATGGCCCGGACGGGGCGTCTCACCGAGGGGGCACGGGGCGTTTCACCCGGCGTTTGATTGTTGAAGCACGCATGTGCGGGGCACGCGCAAGCATACCCCGCTAGAGCGCATCACATCCAGCGGGCCACATCCAGCAGGCCATGGTTTCCGGCGACCGCGAGCCCCCCTGAGTCTCTTCGCCCCCGAGCCAGACCGAGGCTACGGATTCGTCGTATTGGACGATCCACCGTTGTCAGCCCCATCATCAGCCCCATCATCAGCCGCATCATCAGCCCCCATTCCGGGTCCCGCATCCGTTCCTCCACCGGAATCGCCACCATTACAGCCGGCCAAGGGAAGGATTGCTGCCATACCGACGATACTTGCCATTAATAGTTTTCTGATCGACATCGATGCCTCCTCAAACACAGGTTACGTGACTAAAGATTTCAAGTCTAACCACAAATCGGGTGAGCAACAAGCCTGGGCGGCGAAACGCCGCGCGCCAGGAAGCGAACGTTCACGTCAGCCACTGCGTGATGGAGTTGGCCGCGAGTCGCCCCTGGTGGATGGCATGGACGACGAGCGTCTTTCAGTTCTTGCAGTGCCTCCCGTAAAGGTTCAAGATATTCATTA
>JBNJEM010000709.1:0-3922 GCA_051745935.1 Planctomycetota bacterium | reverse complement strand
TTTAGGTCTCTTAGAGGTCCTTTCGTCTCAATACCGGCGAAACGAACGGCGCAACAATATGGATGGCAACGACTTGGAGTTTTTCCTCACCCCAGCCCATGGCTGTCATAGGCAGCGCCGCCGACGATATGTACACCGACGGCAACGCCCTGGTCGTTCCCGGCGGCCTGGAGCGCGATTTCGGGGACGCACCGCAGTGGAAGATCAAAGGACTCGCGAGCATGGGATGGGGCAATACCGTTGAAGGCGATCTGGCCATGAACAAAGGAAGCTTCCGCATTCATGCTCGTCTCACTCTGCCCCGCATAGGCGGAACGGGCGCGTCGATCATCATGGGAGGAGAGTATCACACGCCCTTCGCCGTCCCGGAGGGCCGTCATGCAGTGCGGATCTGGCTCGATGGCGCGAACGGCATGATGTACGTCAGGGATTATCCCATCCAGCGGAAAATGTTCGGCCCGTTTCCCGCGTCATCTACCCGGGGGCGCCGCGTATTCCGGCATGACCGTGTTGCCAGACGGTAGGATTGGGGTGCTGTACGGCAAGGATGGCGGTTTGCCTGTTCGTGCCGAACCACCGTCACTGGGTAAACAGTTGACGTCATACCTGTTTTCGTGACAGGCCGATGCGGCGTCGCTCCACGTCGACGTCCAACACTTTGACACGGACCACGTCGCCGACTGAAACCACGTCGCTGGGCGAGTCGACGTAGTGGTTGGCCAGTTCGGAAATGTGAATCAAACCATCCTGGTGCACGCCGACATCGACGAATGCGCCGAACTTGGTCACGTTGGTGATCACGCCCTCCAAGATCATGTCCGGTTTCAAATCCTCCAGGCTGTTGACCCCTTCGGCAAACCGTGCGACCTTGAATTCGCTTCGGGGGTCGCGCCCCGGCTTGGCCAATTCGGATAGGATATCCTGGATCGTGGGAAGCCCCCGCGTTTGATCCACGAAGTCGTGGGGGTCGAGCCGGCCGACGAGCGTTTCATCCCCCACCAACTCACCGGTTGGCACACCTGTTTTCGCCGCCATTTGTTCCACCACATAATAGCTCTCCGGATGCACCGCCGAGTTGTCGAGCGGCTGTTCGCCGTCGCGAATCCGAAGGAATCCAGCGGCTTGTTCGAAGACCTTTTTCCCAAGCTTGGGCACTTCCAATAGCTGGGTCCGGCGGCGGAACTTTCCATGTTCGTCGCGATGCTGAACAACGCGTTCAGCCAACTTGGGACCAATACCGGATACATGTTGCAGGAGCGAACTACTGGCCATGTTCAGGTCGACACCCACTAGGTTGACACAGGATTGTACTTCACGTTCCAGGCGGTGTCGGAGCAAGGTTTGATTCACGTCGTGTTGGTACTGGCCCACGCCAATTGACTTGGGGTCGATTTTCACCAATTCCGCCAGTGGATCCTGCAATCGGTGCGCGATGCTAATGGCTCCGCGGACCGTCACATCCCGATCCGGGTACTCACGGGCAGCCAATTCGCTGGCGGAGTAAACGGATGCGCCGGATTCATTGACCATCACCTTCACGGGCTGTTTACCGTTCCCGCCGGTGGATTCCAACTCCTTCAGCACATCACCCACGAATGCATCGGTTTCACGGGAGCCGGTACCGTTGCCGATGGCAATCAGCTCTACGTTGTACCGGCCAATCAGGGCCCGCAGAGTGGCACTTGCTCCTTTCACGTCGCGCCGCGGCGGAGTAGGATAAATCGTCCCGCTTTCCAAGAACTTTCCCGTTCCGTCGACCACGGCAACCTTGCAGCCCGTGCGGAACCCCGGATCGATCCCCATGGCAACCCGCGGCCCCGCCGGCGGTGCCAGCAGAAGCTCGCGCAGGTTTTGAGCAAAGACTTGGACCGCTTCGTGGTCCGCCTGCTCTTTGAGGTTTTGCAATATGCTCGATTCGGTGGCAGGCCGTAACAAACGTTGATAACAGTCTTCCACGGTGGCTAGTAGCTCTTGATGAAACTCAAAATCGCGGTTCAATCCGAGACGCTGGCGGAGCTTGCGAAGCACGATCTGATCTTCTAGCTCGATTCCGACTCGCAGCAGCCCCTCCGCTTCGCCCCGTTTCATGGCGAGTAGACGGTGAGAAGGGATCTTTCGCACGGGTTCCCGGTGGTCGAAGTACATCTGGAATTTCGCGGCTTCTTCTTTCTTGCCCCGTTTTACTTGGGAATAAACGCGGCCGAATTCGTTTGCCTGGGCCTTGAGCCACTGGCGTGTTTCCAGATCTTCGGACCACTGTTCCGCCACGATGTCACAGGCCCCTTGAAGCGCGGCCTCCTCGTCCGGCACCTCGTTGTCCGCGTCGACGAACGGCCGCAATACCTCCGATCGCCTTTGGCCCAGAACGTGCTGACGGGAAAGTATATCGGCGAGCGGCTGGAGTCCATGCTGGCGAGCTATCTCCGCCCGTGTGCGGCGCTTCGGCTTGAACGGCAAATACAGGTCTTCCAGAACTTGTCTGTCCTGGCATTGTTCGACACGCTCGCGAAGCTCAGGCGTAAGATTTCCTTGCTGGTCCATGGTTTTTACGATCGTCGCCTTCCGCTGAGCCAATTCGCGTGCTCTGGCCAACGCATCTTCGATCGTTCGCAGCGCCGCCTCGTCCAAGCCTCCCGTTGCTTCTTTGCGGTAGCGAGCGATAAACGGGAGTGTATTACCGTCTTCCAGCAAAGCAATGGCGCGGCGCACCCCCTGTTGAGCCAGCCCCGCCTCGGCTGCGATGGTTCCCGCGACTTGTTCCAAGTCGAAATAACGATTCGTCTGGTCTTTCATCAATACACATCCCGTGGCGAAGGGAAAAGGACGGTCGCTCGGCGTGCTTGATGACGGTGCACGGCGGCCTGCGCGCTCCACAGGGCCGTTTTCCGACCCTCATTGCCTGGAAGAGCCTTACTTCAGTTCGCCAAAAAATTACCAAAGAAAAAATGCTCCACCTAAAATGCAGCCAACCCCGGGACAGGCCGACGGCGCCGGATGCCTTGGTACACGTATTCCCAGTCTTAGCCGTTCCAGAATCACGTGAGGATCCGCTTTTTTCGCGGAAAGCTCAGTTATCCCCGAAAAGGCCCAGTTTCTGGAGGCATTCGATTTCGGAAGGAAGGGGCTCCTGCCAGAGCCACTCGACTTCCACGAAGAAACCGTTCAGCACGGTTGAGGCAAGCCTGCCCTTCCTCCGCTGCTGGACCCGGTAAGTCCCTGCCTCAAGACGGTGATGGTACACGGTTTGGGTCGCCCGATCGACCACCCAGTATTCAGGAACTCCGAGAGCGCGGTATTCGTCCGGCTTTGTTTCAAGGTCCAAACGCCGGGTGCTGGTACTCGCAACCTCCACGATCAGCAGTGGACAAACCTCCAAAGGAGCGCCGCTTGCCCTCGAACTCTCCTGCGGGTCGAGGACGAAGACATCGGGTTCCCGGCCGATCTCCGGCGCGACGCGGATGACCGCCGGCCCGTTGAATACATCACCTGCACGAAGGCGCTTACAGTACAACTGCAGGAGGCACGTGAGGAAGCGCACCATTCCCTGATGGACGGCATCCACGGGCGAATGCATAACAAAATCTCCGTCCTCGTACTCGCAGAAGCGGCTCTCGGGTGCCTCGGCGAGATATCGATCCCACGTCCATCCCGGAAGCCGGATGAGGTAGGGATCAGTGACCACGTTCCGCCCTTCGTCCACCAGATCAAGTTTCATACACTGCCCCTCAGGTTCTGGCACCGATTGCCACTTCATTTCCGCGGACCCATCCGTGTACAACAGCAGCCCCGCGCGGCCAATCCATTCTCCAGAATCGTATATTTCAGGCGGTTGGATTTTTCCGGGTGGAAAGCGGCCCGGCGCAAGCCGTCCTCCCGTTGGTCGGACTCGCGGCGGAGGAAAGTCATCCGCGACCGGTATATT
>JBNJEM010000708.1:0-3935 GCA_051745935.1 Planctomycetota bacterium | reverse complement strand
GACCTGCCTCCGCATGCGAAGAAGCTGCTCAGCTTCACGGACAACCGTCAGGACGCATCGTTGCAGGCCGGCCACTTCAATGATTTCGTGGAAATTGGCACATTGCGGTCCGCACTGTTCAAGGCGGTCCAAGCAGCCGGTGACGAAGGTATCGGACACGCAGAACTGACCCAACGCGTTTACGACGCGCTCGAGCTGCCATTTGAACAGTATGCTGCCGACCCGACGGTGCGCTTCCAAGCAAAACTGGACACGGAGCGGTCTTTGCGGGCGGTACTCGGCTATCGTCTCTACTTTGATCTGCGTCGTGGTTGGCGTATCACGTCACCCAATCTGGAGCAGTGTGGATTGCTCACCATCGAGTATGAGTCGTTGCAAGAGGTGTGCGAAGCGGAAGATGTGTGGGAAACAAGTCACCCCGCTTTAAAGCACGCCACACCAGCTGATCGTGTGGAAATCGCGAAGACGTTGCTCGACTACATGCGTCGAGAATTGATCATTAACACGGAGTATTTGGAACGCCGCAAGCTGGAGCAAATCCAACACCAAAGCAATCAGCGATTGGCGAACCCATGGGCCATTGACGAAGACGAACGACTGGAATACGCCGCTCGCCTGTTTCCGCGTTCTCGACGCAACAAGGATTTTAAGGGGGATACCTACATGTCCGCCCGCGGCGGATATGGTCAATATCTTCGGCGCAAACTCGTTCCGAATAGCGGACGTGGACGGCTTAATGTCGAGCAGACAGGGAACATTATCCAGCAGATCCTGGAAAACCTGCGCGTGGGAGGCCTTGTTGATCGGGTAGAGGAGCCCCGAGGTGAAGATGACGTGCCCGGGTATCAGATCGTGGCCGCCGGCATGCGTTGGAAAGCCGGAGACGCCACCCAAACGTTTCACGACCCGATTCGCGTGCCCAACCAGCCGGAAGGTGGCGGTCGCACTAATCCGTACTTCGTCGGCTTCTATCGAAAAACAGGCAACGAGCTGGTTGGATTCGAGGCGCGAGAGCACACGGCCCAGGTACCCTACGAGATGCGGCAAGATCGCGAGGGGCGGTTCCGCAGCGGTGACTTACCGGTTCTGTATTGCTCTCCGACCATGGAGCTTGGGGTCGACATTGCTCAGCTGAACGTGGTGAATATGCGCAATATCCCGCCCACGCCAGCCAACTATGCTCAGCGGAGCGGCCGTGCGGGACGAAGTGGCCAACCGGCCCTGGTCTTTTCCTACTGTACAACGGGAAGCTCTCACGATCAGTATTTTTTTAAGCGGCCGAAGCGCATGGTCTCCGGTGCCGTCGCGCCCCCACGGATCGATCTAGCAAACGAAGATCTGATTCGTTCTCACGTTCACGCAATCTGGCTGGCCGAAGCTACTCTGAAGCTCGGAGCCTCATTAAAGGACATTCTCGACCTCTCAGGAGACCAACTTGAGCTACCGTTGTTGCCCCACGTGAAGCACGATCTGGATGACGAAGCCCCCCGGGCTCGTGCCAAAAAGCGAGCGGAGAAGATCCTGGGCACGATAGAGAAAGAACTGGGCGCCTGCGATTGGTACAGTGAAGGGTGGCTGGATGAAGTTCTCCGCCGTTTGAGCCGTACCTTTGAAGAAGCCTGCCAGCGTTGGCGAGACCTGTATCGGGCGGCGATGGAACAACGCGACCGGCAAAATCAAATTGTGGTCGACGCTTCGCGAACAGCAGACGATCGCGCCAAGGCCAAACGTCTGCGTCAGGAGGCGGAATCGCAGCTGGAATTGCTGACGCAGTCGGAAAACCTGGTCCAGGCTGATTTCTACAGTTATCGCTACTTCGCCAGCGAAGGTTTTCTGCCGGGCTATAGCTTTCCACGGCTGCCGTTGTCGGCTTACATCCCGGGACGCCGGAGACGGCGAGGCCATGACGAGTTCCTCACACGCTCGCGGTTTCTGGCCATCTCCGAGTTTGGTCCTCGCTCTATTGTCTACCATGAAGGGTCCAAATACTCGATCCGCAAAGTCATTTTGCCGGTCGGGGATGATGTTCTCACCGGCCGCGCTAAGATCTGTCCGGACTGCGGCTACCTGCACCCCATCTCGGGCAGCGCGGGACCGGACCTTTGCCACTATTGCGAGACGGAAATGCACGGTGAGCTTCACAACCTGTTCCGTCTTCAAAACGTGTCGACGGAGCGCCGCGAACGAATCAACTGCGATGAGGAAGAACGACTTCGCCTCGGATACGATCTGTGTACCGCGATGCGCTTCGTGGAACACGGTGGACGGCCCTCACGCCGCACGGCTGGCGTGAAACGCGACGGTGAGAAGCTTGCCAAGCTGATTTATGGCCAGGCGGCGAATCTTTGGCGCATCAACCTGGGATGGACGAAGCGGCGTCGAAAAGAAGAATACGGATTTATGCTCGACACGGAACGCGGCACTTGGCAGAAAAATGAGAAAGACGAGGGAGACAAAGAAGATCCTCTCTCCCCGAAGCGGGCGCGTGTCATTCCATTTGTCGAGGACCACCGGAACTGCCTACTCCTCCACTTCCAGAAGTTCCTTGAGCGTGAAAAGATGGCTTCGCTGCAAGCCGCCATGAAAAACGCCATCCAGATTACTTACCAGTTGGAGGATAATGAATTGGCCGCCGAGCCGTTGCCCGACGCGGACAACCGGCGGTTGATCCTGTTCTATGAGTCTTCTGAAGGTGGAGCGGGTGTGCTCCGACAACTTGTAGACGATTCGGAGGCTCTTGCACGGGTTGCGAGAGAAGCACTTCAGCTCTGCCACTTCGACCCAGCCACGGGGGACGATCTCCGCAAAGCCCCCGGCACCAAGGAAGAGTGTGGTGCCGCCTGTTACGACTGCATGATGAGCTATAGCAATCAGCGGGATCACGACTTGCTGGACCGGCATGCCATCCGGGATCTATTGCTGAAACTGGCCGCTGCCGAGGTGGAACCTGCACCGGCTGAAGTACCGCGTGCGGAACACCTCCGGCAGCTGAAAAACATTGCCGGTTCCGAATTGGAAAAACAGTGGCTCGACTGGCTTGACTCCTACGATTTGCGGCTGCCGACGCGTAGCCAGACGCTCATCGAGGACTGTCATACGCGTCCGGACTTCATGTTCGATGAGCAACAAACGGCAATCTACATTGACGGGCCACCGCATGAGTATCCCGAGCGGAAGGAACGTGACCAGAAAAACACCGAAGACATGGAAGACTACGGGTACACCGTTATTCGGTTTTCCCATCGAGATAAGTGGATGAGCACGATCGAGCGTTATCCGCACGTGTTCGGCACACCCAAAAAGGTTCGCCCGGTGCCAGAACCACCGCGAAGTAAGTCCGAGGGCTTCGAGGCGGACCTGTTCCCCGGGGTTTGGCAAGCCGTGTTCACCCAACTGGCTGCAACGCCTGACACACACATCGAGCCTGGCTCCGACGTAACCGTCAACGGACGCGTTATCGGGGAATACGTGGCCGAGATACGGCGCGAGGGTAAGACCCTTGTGGTCGTGGACGCAACCACGGATGATGCCGCAGCCGTCGTGGGCACTCTAAAACAAGATGGCAAGAAGGCGATTGAAATTGATCCAGCCACCCAGGATGCCGCAGCACAAATCGAAGGCGAATTGGGAGCGTTGTAATGGTCGAAGTCAGTGTCGCGAAGACGTTCACGAAATCCGCCAGTAATCTGGCGGCCAACGATCGTGGACGCGTCTTTGATTTCATGGCAAAGTTCATGGAAAATCCGACCAGTCCCGGTCTTAATGTGGAGCGGGTCCATGACGCTGGCAGCGAAAACATCTGGTCGGCTCGCGTTACCGGCGCTCTGCGGGCCATTTACAACGTCAACGGAGAGCAGTGCGTCCTGCTTTACGCCGGACAACATGACGACGCCTACGACTGGGCAAGCCGCCGTAGGGTCGAGCACCATCCGGTA
>JBNJEM010000707.1:0-3940 GCA_051745935.1 Planctomycetota bacterium | reverse complement strand
GGTCCTTTCAGTCCCTGAGGTCCTTGATTCGACGCGGGCAAGGACGCAAGGCGCAACAAAACGGGCTACAAGGACCTAAAGTTTTTCGCCATCCCAGGGTCAGAGGTCGGAGGGCGGAGACGCGGTCCCTAAGGCACGAACGGCGTACTGCTCCCATCCCTCGTTTCTCCGGGCTTGGGTATTTCGCGGTTCGGGCTCGATTTCCTTGAACCCGCGTTGCGAAATCTCGCTCCGTCATTCACAGACGCCAGGAGACCAGAAACTGCACCAGCACGTCCGGGGACGGTTCGTGCAGCCCCAGCAGAACCATCCCTTCGCATTGCAGGTCGCGTGTCACGCTATAGGCCAGGCCGGGCCCCAGGCTTTGACTGCTGCGCTCGAGACGTGAGCCTTCGGGGTAAATGCTGCTCCATTGCCCGAAGACATCCCACCGCCGCCCCAGCAGGTAGTCGACGGACACCGTCTGCTGAAAATCCAAATACCGGTCGTCAAGTTCTTGGGTCCATACCGCCGCGGACTGGCCGGAAACACACCACGAGCGGCCATATCGCCAGGTATAGCCCAGTCCCAGGAACGGGTCGAAACAATCGGCCAGCCGGGCGTCGAAATCGACGTCCAGCGGAGAAGCCACGGTGATGGATGTACGAGGAACCCACCCTTTTTGCCTGCCGAGGGCCCAGCGGGCTCCAATGGAGGGGTCCGACACTCGAGTATCCCAGTCCGTTATCCCCGTCGTTTCATCCTTCAGCCGGTCCTGCACCACGCCCGCCCACCCCAGACGGAGTTCAAGCCGCTCCCCAATGCGATACCGCAACCTCAATTCGGGGATCGTATGCGTCGTGTTCTCGGTCCCCCCATGCCGATCATGGGTATAGGTATAGCCCATCTGCAGCAAAAAACGCGATGCCTCCACCATGGCCGTCTCGTCGGCCAGCATCGAAGGCAGCGACTGGCGATATGTGTTTGCGTAGAGCTCCAGAAGCTGAGCATCACTTAACTGGCTCAGATCCAACGTGGAAGTATTCTCATGAGGGGCCGGCCAAGCTGACTGTTCCGAGGGCTGGGTTGGATTGGGCCCGTGGGCGATTAAAGCGGGTTCGAGCTGGGCCGGGGCGGGCTGCGGCCAGTTGCATGCCGCGACCAGGACGCCAAAAGCCAGCAGGAGACGAGCGGGAGACGTACCGGCGATCACCGAGCCTTTGAACCAGCCGTGAGAAAACCATCCACATTTCCTGCCATCCAAGGCGGTTTGGACGCGGAAGCCAAGAGTTCTCGCGGGCTGTAAAATGCTGATGCCACTTTTTCTCCTCGCGCGATGCGTGACACTTCGCGCATGGGCTGGAACCGTTGCGGCGCCATGTGGCCGATCACAGACATGCCCAGCGCGCTTTCGAATCGGCGCCGCGTCATGGAAACGCGGCCGGTTTGTCTGCGTCGACTTCATCGGGAGCTGCAGTGCCTCCGCCTAACGAGGCGTGGTGGTCAACGGTTCGCCGGGGCCAAGTGGACCCATGCCAGTCCATGCAACGGGCGAGCCATGCAACGGGCGAAATATACCGGTCGCGGATGACTTTCTCCGCCGCGAGTCCGACCAACGGGAGGACGGCTTGCGTCGGGCCGCTTTCCCCCCGGAAGAATCCAACCGCCTGAAATATGAGCCATGCGAGCGGTAGACGCCGCTCGTTTTCCGCCTTTGAGGGCACTAGATCATGGCCGCCCGGAGCGACCGCGTCCTAAACGAGCAGCGCGTGAGGAGTCGTTTGGGCGTTCCGGCGGAGATCCCGGCCGCGTGTTCACGCTTTGCCGCAGGCCGGCCGCTCGAGCCCCGCGCGAAACCCGCTCTCCAATCGCGGCTTCGCCGTTCGAGGGCCCGTTGAATTCCACCGGCCCGTCTAACCGCGATTGCCTGGATCGCAAACGGGAGCCGCGCTGTAATTGCCTTCCCACCCGCGGCTCATCCATGTCGCGGGCACGCATTTCGGCACGGATCCGTTCCAATCTCACTGCCCGCTCAGCTACGGGGTTCCGCTCAGCTACGGGGTTCCGCTCAGCTCCACGGTGCGGGACATCTTCCGACACGCGTTCCCGACCCTTGCCACGCCCCGAGACTAAGTGGTCAATCTGCCTGTCGACGATCGCCGAATCGACCCCTCGGGCACCAAGATGGTCGCCTAATTCCTCGGCCGTGGGCGGGTTTCCCGCCTCGCTCCGTTGCCCAAACGGTCCGCCTTGCACCGCCGGATCCGCCGGGGCCCGATTATATTTCAGGCGGTTGGATTTTTCCGCGTGGAAAGCTCCCCGACGCAAGCCGTCCTCCCGTTGCTCGGACTCGCGGCGCACAAAGTCATCCGCGACCGGTATATTCGCGGAAAAACCACTCTCTTCATCCGATCGCCGGCCATACCGAGCTTGTGGGGGAACGGGACGCGTTTGCGGGTTCCCCTCGTCTTCGCTCCCCCACGGTCGCCTCGGTTGCGCTTCATGGGGTACGGCCCGCGTGCGAGACGCGGCTGCGTCCTTCCGGGGGGCGTGCATTCCATCGGCGGGAGGCGGAGTGAGCGGTTCGTTCGTTGATCGAGTCGGAGGAACGCGCGCCGCTGTCCGCTCGCGAGGCCATCGAAACGGGTTGATTCGTTGAAGCCAGCCATTTTCCTGGCCATGAGCCACGTTCGTGGTGGCCGGTAAAATCACGGCCGACGACAGCACGATCAGTAACAAAGACCGCTTCATGATTGCGCCCCCCAGTACCCCGGTAATACCCGGGTAGTTTTGTAAATTCTACAGACGGTAACAAAAACGTAACGTAGCCGTTCACGGGTGCCGCTACACGGCCTGGACACGCAAGGCCCGCATGGATGCCACGGGACAAGCCCGTGGCATTTGCACCTCGAAACGCCTTTCCTCAATATGTGCAACGCACGTGCGAACGTCCGTTGATATCGGTCTCTTGCCCGTGAACGGTTACAACGTAACGCTTTAGCATCACGAATGGTTTTGGGAATGGCTTTTTGGTGAAACAGCTTGCACTCCGCATCACACATCCTTGTATAGCGGTGGCTTGTATAGCGGTGGCGGATGACTTTGTCCGCCGCGAGTCCGAGCAACGGGAGGACGGCTTGCGTCGGGCCGCTTTCCACCCGGACAGATCCGACCACCTGAAGCATATCCGCCTAATCGTTATCGGTGGTTGGACCCTGGCGCGCTGAGTGCTCTTCAGAATTGGCAAAGGCCCTGCATTTTTTAGGGGGGACATTTTTTGAGATGAGCGAGCAACGGGAGCGCCCCATCCCTGGGCTGTAAATAGTCGGGAAGCTGGATGGGATAGCGAAAATGCGCAGTGCGAGTCTGTTGCGCAACTTGTTATTTCACGGGGTACGTCAAGAGCTTCAACACGATAGACACCTTCCGCCGTAACGTCACCTACGCCGAACACAGAGGCATCCTCAAATGCGCAACAGTCGAGACGTGAACCACCTAAGAAATTGACCACCCCACCCCATCCCTGGGGTGAGGAAAAACTCCAAGTCGTTGCCATCCATATTGTTGCGCCGTTCGTTTCGCCGGTATTGAGACGAAAGGACCTCTAGGAGACCTAAAAAACCTCAGGGAACACGGCGGGTACGCTAACGCATGAAACGCAAGCGACCCGGCTTGTACTCTCTCCGTCTTTCCTCATCCGTGGGTCCGTTCTGCCATCCGTGGGCCTATCATGATATCTAAAGCACCAGCGATCATCGTCCTGCCCTGCTCGCGAAATCTTCCACTCTTCAATCAAGTACGCGCGACAAACTCGGGACAACCCACTTGTTCTATTTTGTCCGATTTTCGGGTTTTTCATCAGCCCACCCCATCCCTGGGGTGAGGAAAAACTCCAAGTCGTTGCCATCCATATTGTTGCGCCGTTCGTTTCGCCGGTATTGAGACGAAAGGACCTCTAGGA
>JBNJEM010000706.1:0-3946 GCA_051745935.1 Planctomycetota bacterium | reverse complement strand
TGAAGTGGGACGCGACTTTGATATTCGTGACCCACGACCGGATGTTCTTGCGCCGTCTGGCGACCCGCATACTGGAGATCGAACAGGGCCGGATTTTCGATTGGTCCTGCGATTACGATACGTTTCTCAAGCGAAAGGAAGCGGCCTTGGCCGCGCAAGAAAAGCAAGTCGCGCTGTTCGACAAAAAGCTCGCGCAAGAAGAAGCGTGGATTCGACAAGGCATTAAGGCCCGGCGGACCCGCAACGAAGGACGGGTCCGAGCCCTGGAACGGATGCGCGGGGAAAGGCGGAAACGGCGCGACACCGAATCGCGCGTGGGGCTGAATATCGACGCGGGTCAACGGAGTGGAAATCTTGTCGCGGTCCTGGATGAAGTCTCTTTCGCCCACGGAGATCGCCAGATCGTGGAGGACTTCTCCACCGTGATCACACGCGGTGATAAGGTGGGGATCGTGGGGCCGAACGGCGCCGGGAAAACCACGCTGCTCCGTCTGCTGCTGGGACGCTTGCACCCGGATCAGGGAACCGTCCGGTCCGGGACGAATCTGCAAATCGCCTACTTTGATCAACTCCGGGAACAATTGGACGAAAATGCCACCGTGCAGCAGAACGTGGGCGACGGCACCGACACCGTCTCCATGGCGGGCAAACGCCGCCATGTGCTGGGATACCTTCAAGAATTCCTCTTCTCCCCCGAACGGGCGCGGACACCGGTCAAATTCTTGTCGGGAGGGGAGCGGAACCGGGTGTTGTTGGCTCGCCTCTTCGCCAAACCGGCGAACCTTATCGTGCTGGACGAACCGACCAATGACCTCGACGCCGAAACGCTCGAATTGCTCGAACAACGCTTGGTGGAATTCCCGGGAACCGTCTTGCTGGTAACGCATGACCGCGAGTTTCTCAATAATGTGGTGACGAGCGTCATTGTCTTCGAGGACCAGACGGTCCGCGAGTATGACGGCGGATATGACGATTGGCAACGCGCTCGAAACAATCGAGTGACGGAAACGACCACGCCGCCAACCAGGAAGACCGAGAGCGCATCGGATTCACCCTCTCGCCAGCCGCCCCGAAAGCGACAAAAACGCCTCAACTATAGAGAACAACAAGAGCTGCTGAAGCTTCCGGAAAAGATCGACCGGTTGGAAGCCGAGATTTCCCAGTTGCATGAGGCGATGGCTGACCCCCGGTTCTACCAGCGGGCGGGCGAGGAGATCGCGAGCGAGCACGCGCGTTTACAGGACTTGGAAGCGGAGTTGAACGGCGCCTACCAGCGTTGGGAAACGTTGGAGGAGCAATCGCGATAGCGGAGGGGCTCCCCCAGCGAACAGGACCAGCGGATCAGGCACGTTTCCGATGTGCTCCAGCCTGGCTTGATGATCGATTGGCTTGATGATCGATTCGGAGTCCACGCGAACCACGTCGCACGTCGACACCTCTTGAAGTCGAAGCGTGTTGGACCAAGGACCCAGGGGGGCGAAAGAGACCAAAGGGGTCGGGCACGCCGGGGTTCGATGCATCGATCACGGGCGAGCCAGGTCACCAACCGTGATTGATCCGCGCTCGTTCACGGGAAGGAAATCCGTAACACTTTTGCAATGCTGGCGTTTACTCGTCCGCGAACTGACCGGATGCAAGAAGTTTCTGGCCGTGACGACGCAGTGCGTCCAGCAGCTGATCCAGATGATCGGGCGTCGTGAGCGGGTTGATAATGGTGATTCGCAACGCGCCGATGCCGTCGATCTTGGTGGAGACAATGTAGAATTCACCGGATTCAATCAGGCGGCGCCGCAGGGCCAGCTGGAATTGTCCCACCGTGTCATCAGCGGCCGCATCCAGCTGTTTCGGACGGTATCGAAAGACGACGATATTGCATTCTGGTTGGTGCAGCGGCTCGAAATCCGGAACGGACACGAGTTTCTCGTGAAAGATTCTGCCCATCTCGAACGTGACGTCGATCATATCCGTGAACAGCTGCTGTCCACGCAAGCACCACATGCCCCAGAGTCCGAAAGCGGCGGCCCGCTTGGTGCATTCCACCGTCCGGAGTCCACTATCATATTCCGCCAACCCCGGGGCGGTGGGATCAAACAAATAGGGCGCTTCCTGGCGAAACGTTTCGAAACGATGCGTCTTGTCTCGCAGGAACACGAACGCGCATAGTGCCGGCATGAAAAGCATTTTGTGGGCGTCCCAGGCCAAGCTGTCCGCCCGCTCCAAACCATCCACCAAATGCCGATAACGAGGGCTTAAACAGGCGCTGCCGCCATGAGCGGCGTCGACATGGAGCCAAACGCCATGCCGCTGGCACACCTCGGCAATGTCGCGGAGCGGGTCGAACGCGCCGATCGGCGTGGAACAACAGCATGCCACCACGGCCACGATGTCGCGGTTCTGGTTGCGGTGCGAACGGAGGACATCGTCCAGTTGATTGGGATCCATCCGCCGCCGGGTGTCCAAGCCGACGCGCACGACCTGCGCCGTCCCTAGCCCCAGAATGCCGGCGGAGCGGCTGACGCTGTAGTGCGCGTCGTTGTGCACCAACAGCAGCGGTGGTTTGGCGGAGGCGGCGGTGATCGGTCCTTTTTCCCACGAGGTGGGAAGCATGACGTTGCGGGCCGTGAGTAGAGCTGTTAGGTTGGCCAGCGATCCGCCGTGCGTGATCATGCCGGCGAATGTTCCCGCGTCCCATCCGATCCGTTGCCCCAACCGCTCAACCATGGCGAATTCAGCCGCGGTCGCCCACGGTCCCATCTCGTAAATCGCCATCGGTTGGTTGGTGGCGGCGCCGACCGCATCGAAAAACGCCGCCAGGGGAACGGATGCCGGTACTTGGTGACCAATGTATCGCGGGTCATGCAGATTATTCCCCCGCTCAAGCATCAATCCGACCAGTTCGCGAAACCGAGCCATGACCTCCTCGGGCCCCGCCTGCTCGGGAAGGACGTTATCCAGACACTCCGCCGCGTCTCGTACATTCGCGTCCGGCTCGCGCCAGGGCAAAACCATCCCTTCGCTCGCTTCCACGTGACCAAGGTGCTCCGCCAATTGCTCCACGAACTGATGCCCCAGCCCACGCGCCAATTCGGGGTCATAGGCCGAGGCTATTCGTTGCTGAGCCGCTGAGAATTCGGACAATGTGAGCATGCGTTATCCCAAGGCGTGATCGTGTCTCGGAGGCTTAACCCCATGATGGCGGACTTCTTTTGAATGGTATTGATTTCCGTCGGCAAACAAAGGGGTTTTTGTTTATCGAGAAGTTGTTGCTAGGCTCAACACAATGTGAGATGTAGTGGCGTGGTGGAGCCGTTCACGGGTGCCGCTACACGGCCTGGACACGCAAGGCCCGCATGGATGCCACGTGTCTTATGAATTTGCGCACGTTCCGCGTCCTCGCCGATCCTTGCGGTTGAATCTAGTGCTCTGTCAGAGCTTAAACTTAGCGTTAGACACTCCGGCCTTTGCCATTCGAATCGTACAAAGTCACGTAAAACAACACTGGCAGAGCCAGCGCCACTCGAATTTTTAGCTCTGACAAAGCACTAGGCGTATTACGGGCCGCATGCGACAGCGATTTCATGCCGCTGCTGGGCAACCGCGACACAAGGCGCGGTGGGTCATAAAACACGCCGTTCTGGTCGTTGGTGCCGCAAGTGGCACGGCAGATTCGTGTTGTTTTTGCTCGTGTGGAGTATACCCTATTGTTGCATAAAGACGGCGTAGGACGGGTCTCCAGGCCCGTCTTTTACAGTGTTGCATAAAGACGGCGTAGGACGGGTCTCCAGGCCCGTCTTTTACAGTGTTGCATAAAGACGGCGTAGGACGGGTCTCCAGGCCCGTCTTTTACAGTGTTGCATAAAGACGGCGTAGGACGGGTCTCCAGGCCCGTCTTTTACAGCGCATAAATGTCTTTTTGCGGTTGTTTGAAGATCTCACATTTCGTGAG
>JBNJEM010000705.1:0-3956 GCA_051745935.1 Planctomycetota bacterium | reverse complement strand
CCCTGGTCGCGAAATCTTCCACTCTTCAATCAAGCACGCGCGACAAACTCGGGACAACCCACTTGTTCTATTTTGTCCGATTTTCGGGTTTTTCATCACCCCACCCTTGTGGAAGGTGCGCGGGGTGTAACGGCGCAGCGCTCCTTTCCCTTAAGTACAATCATGACTTGGCTAACCGGCCCAATATCTTCCTGAAACGCAGCTATCAGCGGCTTGAGCCGCGCAGACAATGGCCAAGTGGGGGTGCATTGCCCACATACGAATTCAGCGGACGCATCGGTGATGATCTGCGGGCAGAAGAAGGGCAGGCACTCTGGCTTTGGCGAGACGCCGGCTGGGGGCAGATGGTGGCCACGGGCAAGTACGATCTAAATCGCTTTGACGATAAACTGGTTTCGGCATGCGTCGAGATGATCCGGCTCTGGGACCCACGGCCGGCCGCTGATCCCCCACACAACAACAAAACGGTTCATGGCTTTCACGCCCTACTTCAGTGACGGGTACACAATCTCACCGCGTGACTGGGCGGCGGTGTCTTCATACGCCCCAAGGAAATCGGAGTTGGCGTCGAGCCAAAGGATGACCCGCCGCCGCTCCTCGTCGGTCAGCGTTACGCCGTGGTGGCTTTCGTCGAGATACGGCGTAAGCGTCGAGGCCCGAGCCCCGAACCGGCCTGCCTCGGTCCGCGCGCCGCCATGCACGGCGTGGCGGAACGAGCCGTTGGTCGAGTGGTAATAGAAGCCGTGCTTGCCCGCCAAGTTGTTGTAGGACCGACTGAAGCCGTGTGGGCCTTCAATCCCGCCACCGAGGCGAAGGGCGTCTTCCTGTCGGTGGCACTCGACGCAATGGCGGTTCAGCACCGGCTGTACCAGCCGCACGTAGCTGAAGGGGTTGGAGCCCTCCGGCTCGGGTTCGATGGCCGAAGGGCCGCGCCGCAGCGCCAGCGGGGTGCCCCGACGGACGTCGGGCGGCGTGTGCTTGTCCTCGTGACAGCCCTGGCAGGTGAGCTGCTCGCCCGGGTGGACGTACGTGCCCGAACGCATCGACTGCACGGCCATCCCCTCGCGGTCGAGGGCCTGGAAGTAAATCAATTTGCCCACCGGCGCCTCGAAAAACGCGCTGCCGTCCGATTCCACCGGGACCGTGCCCAGCACCGCCCGGGCGTTGGCTGCGTTGGCCACGCCGATGCGAGGTTGATTGGCCGGCGACGTGGTCTTCGGCAGCACGTGGATGATCCGCAGCGACTGGATTTCCGTTTCCTCCGGCCAGTCGAACTGGCTGTCGTACACGTTCGTCACGGCAACGGTGGCCTCGCGACTCTCATCGGCGGCGGCCGCGACGTCACGTTTCGCCTGGACCGTCTGCCGCGGGATGACCGGCGGCCGGCGTCGGGGCCGCAGCGGCATGGGGGCGTAACAGGAAATCTCCGGGTCGCGATAGATCAGTTCCCGGTTCCCGAACCGGTCCATCCAATAGATGCCGCGGTTGTAACGGCCGCTTTCGGCGTCTTCGGCGTCGTAGACCACCAGGTAATCCTCCTCGCTCAACGGCCAGGGCGTGCCGTACACCATGTAATGGCGAGTGGGATGCCCTTCCGATTCGGGAAACGGCACTTCGGGCGTCAGCCGCGTAAGCTGCGACATGGCCCCGTCGTCCTCGGGGCGCAGGTCGATGAGGACCAGCGAGCCGAACTCGTGGCCGTGATGCGCCGCGGCCACGGCCACGTAGCGGTGAGAGTCCGGGATAGCCCGTATTTGCATCTCCATCCAGGGCCGGTCGCGGCGCCGGCCCGTCGGGTAATTGCCGTGGAATGCGCGCGGGTCGCGGCCGTCCGGGTAGCATATCCACTGGTGATGGGCAACGTTCGTGTCGCGGTCCACATAGTCCCAGCGCGTGTACACGAGCATCCCTTCGTTGTTCACGCTCGGGTTCCACTCCTGCGTTTCGTGGTAACTGAGGGTGATAATGTCGCTGCCGTCGGGTTCCATCGAGTGGAGCGTGTAGGTGGGCGAGGGCCATCGCGGCGCGGAACCGCCACACCGTAGGAACCCGCCGCGGCGCTCCGAAATGAACACAATCCGCCCGTCGGGCAGGAAGCAGGGATCAAAGTCGTTGTAGGATCCGTCGGTCAATTGCACCAGCCCACTGCCGTCGGCATTGGCTCGGAAGATATGGTAGCACGCCTCGGGCGACCAGACGCCGTGATCGGGCATGCTGTCGAGGCCCTCGGTGTACGGGAACAAGATCGTCTGGCCGTCGTAGGAGACCTCCGGCGCAAGGAACGCCCCGGGGACCAGACGCCGCCCGGCCAGGCGACCGTTCTCGACCCGCGAGTCCGCCAGCAGGTCGATCAGTTCCGGCTCATCGGAAAATGGCTCGGACAGGACGTACAGGCCGCCGCCCGGCTTTGCGCCGAAGCCGTAATACTGGTGTACCATGTGAAACAACCCGCCGGGATCGTGACGTTTGACGAATAGGAGCTTGTCGATCTCCAGCAGCAATGGGTTTGTCCAAGCGATTCGGCGCAGCAACCGGCGCGCGTCGATGTAGAGTTCCCGCCGGACCGGCTCGGGCCGTTCATTCGCTTTAGGGGCCTTTTTAGCCCGGTCGGTGAGCGTCTCGAGCCGTTCGACCAACGGCGCCAGCCGCTCGGGATCGGCCTGGCCGTGTAGCCGCGCCGCCAGCTGGGCGGCGCGGTCGAGCACCTCGCGGGTGTGGTCAATCGAAAAGGCGCTGCCGACCCGCGGCTCGGGTAGCGGGTGGCCTTTGGTGCCCCAGCTCGACGCGGTTGGATGGACGCTCTTCTGATTGGCCGGTCGGCCTAGGGCGATGTTCGTGTCCGGGTCGCCGGCCGCGTAGACCTCGACCTCCACCAACGCAAAAGAGCAGTTTCCGGGAACCTTCAGGCGGACCACGCGCGCGTCAATCGGCTCGTCGAACGTGACTACCAGCGGCGCGTTTTCCGCCGCCCCGTGAAACACGCTGCCGTCATGTTCGTAGACGCGACGAAAGTCCTGTGGCATGCAGTCCTCGGCACCTTGCTGGGCGACCAGGATCTGGATGCGGCGAGTCCGCGGAGCGGTGTTGCCGTCGGTGCGGTTGTAAACCACGACCCGCTCGATCGGAACAACCCGCGTAAGATCGACCTGCCACCAAGGGTCGGTCTCGCCGCTTTGCACGTGGAAGCCCAACTGGCTGTCCGTGACGCCGTCCACCGCTCCGGCCGCGTCCTGAGCGGTGGTCACGGCGCCGGCACGGTCGCGCGTCGCCCCGCTCGCGTTGAAGCGGCGGTCGTCGGCAATCCAGTCCGCCTCGACCAGCGCCGCGATATCTTCGCCTGGTGCAGACCCTTCGGCGCGGGAGTCGCGGATGCCGCCATCGCGCGCGCCGGCGTTTCCCGCGCAGACGACCAACATGACCTGGAAGCTCGCCGACAAAATAAAAAAGAGGCGCGGCATGACGCTTGTCCTTTGTCGTTGTCCGCCGAACAGCGCCTACGTCCGCGCCGCTGGTTTTGTGCTGGGTTCTAAACTAGGACGGCCCGCGGCCGCAATTACAGTGTATTATATACTCGCTTGTCTTTAACCTGGAACCGGGTAGCCGTTCAAGGGTGCCACTACACGGCCTGGACACAGGAGCCCGCATGGATGCCACGGGCTTGTCCCGTGGTGGTTCACGTTCGCCGCTACAAACTGTCAGAAACACTACTCCTGGCCGTCGGTAGCGTGGAACGTAACGGGCCACGGGACAAGCCCGTGGCACTTGCATCCGACAAAGCCCTTTTTCAAGGTGTGCAACCGAAGTGCGAACCTCCGCGGATATCGGTCTATTGCCCGTGAACGGTTACGGAACCGGGTACCGGGTACCTGGTACCTCGAACCTGAACAATGTGACACACTTCAAGCATGGAGGTTGCCGACCGAGACATTAAAGGGTAGTTTACAGCTCGTAACAAA
>JBNJEM010000704.1:0-3970 GCA_051745935.1 Planctomycetota bacterium | reverse complement strand
GTTCATGAGATCTGCCCGCGTTTCGCACGCGACCCTGACTATATCCGAACCGCCGTGGGTCTGTCAAATACCCGCTCGCACAATCGGTCGGAGGCCCCCGATCGCACACCCGATGCCGCGGCCCGTATGCAGAGCTAGGGCCCGCACACGTCGGAGCGGCCATCAGATCCTGTATTAGCACACATCCATGTACAGCCATGTATAGCGGCCGCGGGTGTGTCCCGGCATCACACACGGCCTGCTGGTTGGGGGAGACACGACGTCGGATCCACCCGCCTAAACGGATCCACTTCAGGTGTCTGGAATCGCCAAGGTACGCGCGGTGCAGCAGGGCGTTGTACGCCAACACGTCGAGATGCTTCGTGGCCGATGCACTGGCCTGCGCGTCCAGGTGGAGAATCTCCGCCAGGGGCTCGCCGATGCCGAACACGACATCCGCAGCCGTGGTCACCGTGGATAGGTCCACGTTCAGCAACTGCACGGGCAGCGTCGTCGGGCCGGCGAAGCGGCTGACGAAATCGGCTGGCCCCAGGGCGGCAAGGTCTTTGATCGTGGCGTCGAAGGGTTTGGGCATGCACGTCTCCGGTGAATTGGCGGAACGCCGCTGGTGGGAACATTTTTCCGCCTTGGAGAATCCTTTGCAAGCAGCGAGACCGCGCAGCCGGAGTCGAGTTTTGTTGAAATTCGCCAGGGTGACGCTGCCACAGATCGAACGTCCGGTTGTACGCAACGGGAGCTGGGAGTGTTGGTCAGTAGGCAACCGGGCCTGGATGTCAACCTGGACGTCATCGGTGCAGACGGTAGCGGCATTTCAAGCGTAAGAGGGCCGAACGGGGGCACAGGTATTTCTCGGGTGGCATAGCAGGGTCCGCGCAGGAGGGCATGTGCTGTAGCAACTTCTTCGGTGGGACGGTCCGTGGCAAAACGGAACGAGAACGGAACAGGATTTTCTCGGGTGGAGGGTATAAGGTGGGCGTAGCCTGACGGGGCGCTGTTGCGCCGTCCGGCACACCACCCCGCCCGTTTGAGTCATATGACCCCGCCCAGGAAACCGCTGTGTCCCCGCCCGCGCGCGACCTGGTGGGCGCAGGCGGGATTGAAAAGGGGACCGGGCTTCGTTTCCTATAATGCCCCCGCGTTTTCGCTTTCCTATAATGACCCCCGTCCCCTCTTCGCTTCCCGGCCAGAGCGTTCAGGATAACGGGGCGGCGACGGCCACGCCAACCACTGGCAAGCAACTTCGATCGCCGCTCCCCTTCATCCGCTGGTTCGGCCTCAAACTGCTGCCGGATCGAGAATCACAACGGCAAGGCCGCGGAAATCCGAGGCGTTGAACGTGAGCAGCCGAGTAATTCCATAGCTCTGCATCGCCGCCACGAGGCGGACGTCGTGCGCGCGAAACCCCGTCACGGCGTGCCTCTCAACCAGTTCCTCCCAAAGCGTACTCAATTCCTCGCGGTCGGGAAGCAGCGTGAAACGGCGTCGAAAGAAGCGCAGCCAGTGTCCCGCCTGCACCACGGTCATCCCCAAGCCGTTGCGTCCCGTAGGGGGCGGCCCCGCCGGACGAGTCGCCACAGCCCAAAACTCGTACAGATTTTGAGGTGCGACGATCAGCCGCTCTCCTCGCCGCAGCAGCGTTTGAATCGCCGCGCGCGCCACGCCCGACTGCGGATCGTGCGACCGCGTCATCCGCGTAAGCAGGTTCGTGTCGAGGAGTATCATTCGCCCTCCATCCGTGTGTAAATTGCTTCACGCGCGTCGTCCACATTCTGGGCATCAACCATGAACGGAGCCATCTCGGCAAAGATGTCCTCGGCCTCGCGTGACGCTGCATCTCCCCGTGCCGGTGCCGACTCGTCCTCGAACACGATCGCCTCGCGGACTTCGCCGCTGATCCGAACAAGGCGCTCTGCAATCTCCTGCTTCGAACCTCTGAGAACATGCGTTTTCATTGGTCACCTCTGTTCCGTATGCTAGCTTTCTTATATTTCACGCAGCGCCGCGCGTACCACCAATGCGCCCGCGGTCTACTACAGCGGCTTGTTAGCCATCAATTACCTCGCCGGTCTGCAAATCATACCTCTCTCCGTCGTCGCCACCAATCACAGCTCCAAGTTGCGATGCTAACGCGACTGCGGCTCTCCCAACCGGATGCACATCGGGTCGTTCGTCGGGTTTGCGGGCGAGGAACGACGGCCCTTTCCGCTGCATGGGATTTTACCCCGCTGTGGTCGGCGAAGCAATCGGTTTCGCGGCACCAGGCAACCACCGGCCGGGGCCGGAGGCAATGGAGCAGGAACTGAAACGTTCCAAGAATCGGAGATCCGTGCTGTCGGGCGTAGAACCGATCCTTCCGTGCACCGCTTGGGCGACGCGGGGACATTTCGCGAGACCGCGAGGGACTTCGAGCGGTGGTTCATTTGCGACAGCCGAGCGACGCCCGCCTCGGATTAGCAAAGGGCCGCCGGATGTGCCGCCCAATAGGGTGCACGTGGTGGGCGCAACCGGTCTTCCTCGCGATACATGCTAGCAGTGCAGTTGCCGTCGAGGAAGCTCCTCCGGCTGGCCGCGGTGATCGAGCGCTCTGGGCCTAAGCGGCACCCACGCAGCATCTGAACGCGAAGAATTCGGCACGCGCCCGAGTGCGTGAGTTCTTCGCCCCGACAGGGGCAGCAACAAACCAGCCCAGGGCAGAGCGAACTCGCCGCCTGTGCGGCGGGGAGCGCCGCCCTGGGTTCTGGAGTGACACATACGGCCAGCCCTGAAAGGGCGAAACAACCCTTTGTCGCGCCCTTTCAGGGCTCACCGACCTGTTTCCTACACAAACCCAGGGCGGCGGCGACGCTTGCACCGCTCGCGTCGCCTTGCCCTGGGCTGATTTGTTGGGCCCCTTCGGGGCGAAGAACTTACAGGGCTCAAGACCCGATTGCCTGCGCGGAAGACCGGTTGCGCCCGTACGTGGTAGGCACGCCTGCCTGTGAAACAGGAGGTGAGGGTTCAACTCCCTTCGGTCACCCTTGGAACAGAGGGGAGGATCAGCAACATGACGAAGATGCCTCCACCGGCCGGCGCATGGCCGATGCTGGTGAGAAACGATGCCCTTTTCATCCCCCCGGCTGGCGTGGCCATCCAGCGCACCGCGGACAAGTTCGCCGACATAATCTCAACGAACACTAACGGCGCTCTGCCCCACGTTTTCACGAACCCTGCCGCACCGCCACTCAGGCGGCACTCGGCGCCGCCGAGCGCATCGGGACGCGCGAGCTGGCGGGCGCAGGCGGGATTGAAAAGGGGACCTGGGTTCGTTTCCTATAATGACCCTCGTCCCAATACTGTTCGGCACAAAGGTTGCTTCCATCCTCGCCGCTTGCCGGCGAGTGGTTCAGGTTAGGTGGCCACGAACAGGCACGCCTCACCCGCGTGATCCCCGACGCTTGCCGTCGGGAGATTCAGCATGCTGGCTCATGCACCAATTCCGCCAGTTAGCCTGAAGCACTCGACGGCAAGCGTCGAGGATGCCGCCTCACAGCTGTCCGGAAGCCGGAAGCAGACATCCTGATTTCCAGCAGGGGTGCGCGAGCTTCGGCGAGCATTTGGAGCTCTGCATGGCCAGTCGAATGGGTGATGCAGGGGGGGAGAAGCAAGGGTACCGGACCGGAGGGAATGAAATGGACGAGATCGTGCGGGCCGAATGAAGCAGGTCACGCAACGTGAGCGTCGCGCGGCGCGCACCGCGAAACTATGGCCGGCGTCTCGGTCAAAAAAAAGACGACCGATTGTCAGCCGGCTGGGCCCGGGCGATGCGTTGAATGGATCCGTGAACGGTTACGTCGCTCTGAAACCGAAAAGCGAACCGCCGAACGTTGGCTATTTGAACACGCGGCGGCTCGCGGCGGCGCCCTTCAACTGGGAGGCCTCCATCCGCTTCGCGGCCTCGCCCATCGAGGCACACGAGCCCACGACGTGACAA
>JBNJEM010000703.1:0-3976 GCA_051745935.1 Planctomycetota bacterium | reverse complement strand
GGCTGTAGCCGGTGAGTCTTTGGCTGGCAAGTTGAAAACTTGGGGTTTCGGGGAGTTATCGGTCTTCCGGTTTTTCCGTCACGTGTTTCCGGTTCGAAAGCCGTGCCAAAACGAATCGACGCTTCTGCTTCCTTGATCGACAAAACCTGGGACATGACGGCCTGCTTCCGATTTCGGGCACCCAACCTGGCAAAACGGGGTAACGGCATAACACAGAGAGTCACCGGTCAGCGACCAATTCTTGTCGGCTCCCGACAAGGCGCTTCAAGCGGCCTGGTTGCGTTGAGGCGTTGGAATCCTCAGGTCAAAGAGTCCGAACACGTCTTCTTGGGTCAAGCCGTAACTGGCGGGACAGGCGGTTTCCGAGAAGACGGTATCGAGCAATTGTCGTTTTTCTTCGAGTACTTGGTGGATGCGTTCTTCGATCGTTCCCAGTGTAAGCATCCGGGTGACCGTAATGGGACCATCGGCTCCGATGCGGTGTGCCCGGTTGATGGCTTGATCTTCCACGGCGGGATTCCACCAGCGATCGAATAGAAAGACATAACCACAGAACTGCAAATTCAAGCCCACGCTACCTGCTCCATAGCTCATCAATAGCACGTGGTGCGTGGGATCCCGTCGAAATCGGTCAATGACGGCATCTCGCTTGCGTGAGGGGACTTTGCCGTGGTATTCCAGCGGGCCAAACCGCGTCAACCGCTCTCGCATTAGCTCTAAGGTTTTCACCCACTGACTGAAGACAATCGCTTTCTTGCCGCTGGCCGCCACCTCCTCCAGGTCGACTTCCAGTCGTTCCATCTTACTACTTACGCCGGTAGCGGGGTCAAAGTTGCAGATTTGTTTGAGTCGCAGCACGAGCTCGAACACATGTTGGATGGTGAGGGCCTCGCCCATTTCGGAGAGCTGCACCACGCCTTGATCTTCCGCGGCGTGGTACGCCTCCCATTGCTGACTGGTCAGCTCCAGTTCCGCGTCCCGGTACAGCTTGGGGGGCAAGTCGGCCAAGACTTTGTCTTTGGTGCGCCGCAACACGTAATCGCTGGCCGCCTGCCCAATGCTCCGTGCCCGCATGTTGGCGTTGAGGTAGCCGGGCATCAAAAAGTCGAAGATGGCGACCAGGTCTTCCGTACTGTTTTCGATTGGGGTACCGGTCATGGCCCAGGAGCGAGTTCGGGGGATGGACCGCACCACCTGGCTCGTGGTACTTGAGCGGTTTTTGATTCTCTGGGCTTCATCCAAGACCACGACATCGAACTGCAACCGTGTATCGTGGAACAGATCAGCGTCTCGCAACAGCAACTCATAGTTGGCGATTTTGACAACCACGTTGCTTTGCGCCCACTGAAATCGTCGGCGGGCCTGATCCCCTTCAATCACGCCAACGGGCAGCTCTGGAGCCCAGATCGCGAACTCGCGTTTCCAGTTTTCGACCAACGGCTTGGGGCAGATCAGAAGCAATGAGCGAATTTCGCCGCCGCGAAACAACAGCCGCGCGGCGGTGATGGCTTGCATGGTTTTGCCCAATCCCATCTCGTCGGCCAGGATGGCTGAGTGGCGTGGATAGAGGAACGCCACGCCCTCGTACTGGTACGGAAAAGGCTGGAACGGAAATTCGATTTGCCCTGAACGAACCAGGTTTTCCAAGGGGGGCTGCAACACGTAGTAAAGTCGGTCCTGCAGCTTGATAATGTCACGCGGGGGATGGAATCGAGTCCCTTGCCGCGCTCCCGCTGGCGTGGCGACCGTTTGACCGGTCGCCGTCTGGTTCCTCGCCGCCGCAACGCCCGGCTCGACGGGCCGTTCCGCCACCGGCATGTCTCCTCCCGGACACTCCCCGAACGCATAACTTCGCGTGGCAACGGGAGTTTGGCCGATCCGCACCGAGACGACCTTGAGATTCTCCGGTTCCAGCGGGATCGTCCGCACCTCGACTTTCGCCGCTCGCCGCAAGGCCATGCTCCACCCGCTCGCCCACACGTGAACGGGCAGGGAAACATCGAGGGAGAAGGTTTCCACGGGCGCTGCAAACGCGGGACTGCCTTCCGTGGAACGTCCTTGTACCGCCTCGGATACCGCTGACATGCTTCCTCCAGGCTCGCTCGAACCATCTCTCCTCGAGCATCGCGAAACCGAAAAAACAGCAAACCCTTGGCCGGACTGGCGCGAGTCGGGCCTTGTTCCCGGCCAAACCGGGCCTCCATTTCCACACCTCGTAGTCGTTCACGGGTGCCGCTACACGGCCTGGACATGCAAGGCCCACATGGATGCCACGGCTTTCAGGCGGTTTCGGCATATGTCAAATACGGACATGCAAGGCCCACATGGATGCCACGGGCTTGTCCCGTGGTGGTTCACGCTCGCCGCTACAAACCGGCCAGACACACCACTGCTGGCCGTCGGTAGCGTGAAACGTAACGGACCACGGGACAAGCCCGTGGCATTTGCACCCGGCAAAGCCCTTTTTCAAGATGTGCAACGGAAGTGCGAACGTCCGTGTATATTGGTCTCTTGCCCGTGAACGGTTACCACAACGCTTTGGATGGCAGGATATGTGAATCGTTGTAACACTTTAGCCGTCTGAAGTAGAATCCCAGCTTCGTGATCACAAACCCCTTCTCCGGCTCACGCTTATCCGCTGGCTCCCCGGCGGGCTTCATCAATCGCTTCCCGAATTCTTCCAAAGGGTTCATCCAGACTGATGTGCCCGGCAAACTCGGGCCATGAACGGACCAGTGTGGTTTCATCCTCCGGATACTGGCGATCCACCGCTAGGCGATATGACCCTAATTCGAAGTGGCACAAACAGTTAGGAGAGGAGGTAGCGTCCGAACGTGAATGCTCCACGTACCCGCAACGCGAACTAATCGGTTCTTCGTACGCCCCGTCATGCGGCGCCATGGGCCCCGGCAGCACAAGCGTCATGGGCGTGGTAATATAGGGGCGAGCAGACATGGCGGGCTGGACGTCGGTGAACACTGAAACCGGTTTCAACTTGCTCTTGTTGAGCAACGCGGGACCGATCCGTTCTCCGTACAGATAAGGCTCGAGTGTCGGCCCATACAGAATTTCTTGAGCCCGGTTGGGACGTACCGGCGCCGTGCAGTGGAATTCCAACGGTCGGCCCACCGCATTGAGAATAAGATACCCTCCAAAAATCCCCTGCTCGGAACCATTGACGATGGTTAGAAACCCAATGGCAGACAATGATTTCTGGCCGCTTGTTGTCGTCATGCAGGTGCTCGTCGATGCTCGGCTATGCGGTTCACCAATCCAACTCAATCCGGCCCCCGGCAGCCTTGGCTTGGGTTTCCATCGGGTAGCCGTCCCGCCCGACTTTAACGATCATCCGGATTGCAGGGCCAGGACCCCAAATTACCCCCAATTCGTTCCCCGCAAGTCACTCGACATTTCCGCCAAATCGGCTATACTGAGCGCGTATTCACGTAGGAGATTTTTGAATGACACCCGATCCGCAACACTTGCCTATGTTCCGCATCGATGTGTCGGCTGATGCTTCCTCGGGTCAATTGGATGACGACATGGACACGGGTGATTTGATCGTGGCGCTACTGCGCCAAGCCATTTCCAACCAGGAAGAACAGAACCAATTGTTGCGAGAACTCAATAAGCAACTCAATGCCTCGCAACGTCAACGAGTCCATGAATTGGATCAGTGGAAAGATGCGAATCCCGAATTGGCGGAATCTTGCCAATCAGCCGCCAAAACACTCGGCCAGGTTCAAGCTCAATTTCTGCGCAACTTGACCGAAGAGATCGAGATCCATGGGGATTGCCTGATGGATGGCGAGTTCATGCTAAACGAATTCGTCGATCGCTTTGGCCCGCGATTGGCCCACCTCAATGGAGTTCTCCAAGTTTTGTCGCAGCTAAGCAACACGCCAAACGCGCCCCGGTAATATATCGGCCACCTTCTCTTTCAATCGGCCGCCGGAGAACGACTTCTGTGCGTTTT
>JBNJEM010000702.1:0-3999 GCA_051745935.1 Planctomycetota bacterium | reverse complement strand
AAGAGCCTCCTAGCAGCCCGCCGGCGGACTCGGAGCGGGAGGCTAATCCATCGTACATCTGAGATTGACGCCTGAATGGGTTTCGCCATGGACATTAGCGATCTTGGTGCGGCCCCTTTGGGCCGCTGAGGCGCTGGCAAACGCCAGACGCCCTCCTCCGATCCGTCCTCGTGAGGAGCCTCCACCGGCGGCACGCCCGGCTGCTCGCGGATCCGGGCCAGGTTTTCCGTGCGCACATGATAGCTCCAAAAGCCATAGCGTCCTTGTACGAGAAGAACACCTCGCCGTCCTCGATCTTGATCAGCCGATCGTTAGCGATCACCACGCGGTTGGCATAGCGGGCCAGATAGCTGACCACCTTCTCGCTGGGCTGGCCGTTCTGAGCGGCTTCTGGCTAGCGCGTTTAACCGCAATCCCGGAGTGCCGATCGGCTGCGGGGTACTCATTGCCACCGGCGCTTCCACCGATCGGAACAGAGGGATGCGCGCTGGGCCAGCGGGGTTTGGTGCTTGCTTCCGCGGTTTCCAACCCTTCTTCGGGCCCCGTCCCGCGGTCGCGAAGGCCCGTAAGGTCGCGCGGCCTCGACGAGGCCACCGGCGGGGTTGGAACCCGAAATGGCCACTTTGAGTCTTCCGGCCTTGGCGCGCAGACCGCCGTCCGCGGCGGGGATCCATGGTCATTGGCCGGTGCGCGGCGCGGACTCTGGCCTTGCGGTTAAACGCGCGCGTCCGATCGGCCGCATGATATCCATTGCCACGCGCAAAAAACCACGTCGGGCTCTTTTCTGCTCTCAGCCGATCTCTGGCAATTCCCAGCCGGGGCGGCGAGGGCAGCGGATCATGGGGGCGGCTTCCGGTGCGTTTTTCGCTTTCATATTGTCCGGATCCCACTCAATCTTCTTGCCCACGCGGTACGCCACGTTGCCCAGGTGATTCGCCTCGGTCAGCCAGCCGGAATAATCAAAGTTCGCACTGCCGGTGCTCCCGTCCTTGCAGGCCGTGATCCAATCGGCGTAATGCGAGTCGACGCGAGGGATGAACGGTTCGGGCCGTCCCAGATCGGCGAACTTCTCTTCCGGCAACAGGATATGCTTGCCGTAATTCGACAGAATCATGCCACGCTCGCCGATGAACAGGTGCCCGCTGCCCCACTGGGGAATCTTGCCCTGTTTCCAGATCTCCGGCTTCTCGTCGCCCTGATACCAAGTGAGCGTGACCGGCGGCAGGTCACCCCGGGGACCGTACTGGTACGTGGCCCACATCGATGCCGGCGCGATCTCGGGATGTGGAGGCGGGCCGCCAGCCTCGATTGTCGACGGGGCCTGAAGCTTCAGGGCCCAGAAGGGGAGATCCAACCAGTGACTGCCCAGGTCGCTCATCGTGCCGTTTCCAAAGTCCCACCAGCGGTACCATTTCGGACCGGGGAAATAGACCTCGTGGAATGGCCGAAACGGAGCCGGACCGATCCACAAGTCCCAATTCAGTCCATCCGGCACGGGCATGGATTCCTCGGGGCGTTCCTGAACGAACACGATGTCATTGTTCCGTTCGGCTGCTTCTTTGCTCTGCCAGCCCCAGGCGCGCGAGACCCACACATGACATTCGCGAACCGGCCCAATCGCGCCGGTTTGAATCAGTTCGACGACCTGGCGGTAGTTCTCTCGGCTGTGAATCTGGATGCCCATTTGCGTGGCGACGCCGACCTTGTCGGCGGCGAGGCGAACCTGCCGCGACTCCCACACGTCATGCGTCAGTGGCTTTTCGCAATAAACGTGTTTCTTGTGTTGCAGCGCCAGCATCGTGGCGGCCGCGTGCGTGTGCTCGCACGTGCTCACCACCACCGCGTCGAACTCATCCGGCCGCTCGAAAAGCTCACGGAAGTCGGCGACCTTTCGCGCTTTGGGATGCTCCTTGGCTGCCCGATCGAGGTTCTTTTCGTTCACATCGCACAGCGCGACGATATTCTCGGAGGAGACGCCGCGCATGTTTGCCGCGCCTCGACCACCGGCGGCGATCATCGCGATGTCCAGCTTCGCGTTGAGGTTTCGCCCCCGCACGATTGCCGGCGCCGCGAACGCGCTTACGGCTCCGGCCGCAACGCTCCGAGAAAATTGCCTGCGGGTTAATCTCGCGCCGGCAGGCGACCACTTGGCTGGATCGTTGGATGGCTTCGTCATCAATTGGTTCTCCGCTGAGGTTGGGTTCTTGGAGAGATGCCGTGGGCACTGGCCCACCGCAATACGGCTTTTCATCTTAACGCCCTCGCGACGAAAAAACAAAGTCTGCTTTCCGGGATCAATGAAAACGGCAGCTGTTTAGCCAAGCAAGAAGGCGGTCGGATTCCTTTCGCGCATTCGTGCTTCGTGCTTCGTGCTTCGTGCTTCGTGCTTCGTGCTTCGTGCTTCGTTATTCGTGCTTTTCCCCGGGGGGTGCTTCGGGCTTCATCCCCGCGCGCGAGTGTCGCTGGAGAACGCTGTTGTTGAAAACTAATATATGTTAGCTTCATCCCCGCGCGCGAGTGTCGCTGGGACTTAGATCCTGGTCCACGGCGGCGACCAAGCCCATGTCGCCCAGCATCGCGTAGAGGCTGGGAATCACGAGCAGCACGAGGACGGTCGACGCCATCAGCCCGAACGCGATGCTCGTGGCCAGTGGGATCAGCACCTGGGCCTGAAGGCTCTTCTCGGTGAGCAAAGGGAGCAACCCAGTGATGGTGGTCAACGAGGTGAGAATGATGGCTCGAAACCGCTGCCGGCTGGCGCGTCCGGCTGACTCCAGCACGTTGGCGCCCTGCTCCCGCTCCATCTTCAGAAACAGGATGAGCAGAATCGAGTCGTTCACGACGATCCCCGACAGGGAAACGAATCCGAGAAGGCTGGGCATGCTCAGATCGATCCGCAGGAGGAGATGTCCCGCGACGACACCGATTAGAGCGAGCGGGATGGCCGCCATCACGATCAACGGCTCGATATAGCTTCGGAACTGGAAACTGAGCAGGACGAACACCCCCAAGAGCCCGATCAGCATGCCTTGCAGAATGGAGCGGCGGGTGGTCGCGCCTTCCTTGGGCTCGCCCTCGAACGACACCGCGACGCCCGGGTATTTCCGTTGCAAGGTGGGCAGGAAGCTGTTTTGGGTTTCCGCCACAAGACTCGCGGTGTTCGTGAGCCGTGGATCGACATCGCCGCGGAGCGTCACCACGCGAATGCCGTTGACTCGGGCGATTCGCGACCACCCGCGTCGGGTTTCAACCTTGGCCACCGCCCCGAGTGGAACGCGGCCTCCGTTGGGCAACGTGAAATGGAAGTATTCGAAGTCGGCGAGGCTGTCGCGGTCGTCCCGCCGCAGTCGGACGTCGATTTCGTACGGTTCGGGGCCCACTTGCACCTCATCGACGATCACGCCTTGAAAGGCCGTCCGCAACTGCCGGGCCATGTTCTGGGCATCGAGCCCCAGCCCGAAGGCCCCTTCGCGCATCCGGATACGAAGTTCCGGCTTGCCCGTGCGAAGATCGTGCGCCAGGTTGCGGACCCCCACGAATCTGGACAGCCACTGCCGCATGTCCGTGGCGGCCGCCTCGAGCTGGTGGAGCTCGCTTCCCAGCAGTCGGATCTCGATGCTCCGCCCCTGGGGCCCGAATCCGGGTTCCGTGTAGTTGAGGCTTATCACGTCGGGCGGCTGTCCCACTTCTTCCCGCCAAACGCGAAACACGTCGTCCAGCCGGGCGTTGCGCCGATCGGCGGTCAGCAGGTCGGCCGTCACGGTAGCCACGTGCGGCCCGTTTTCGAAAGCATCCGGGTTCTGGTTGAACCGGACATAGACCGTCTCGACGAGATCTTGCTCCTGGGGTTGAACCGGCGCGAAGCGTTTGTTCACCTGGTCGAGCCCGTCGGTGATTCGGCGAACCACCTCTTCGGTCCGTTCCAGCGGCGTCCCTGGGGCGAGCAGCAATCTGGCTTCGATCACGTCTCCATCGAGATCGGGGAAGGCCTGGAATTCG
>JBNJEM010000701.1:0-4011 GCA_051745935.1 Planctomycetota bacterium | reverse complement strand
AATGTCCGGTCCGGGAATGTTGCAAAACTAGAATTGCTGATTTAGGGGACAAAACGGCGTGATATATTTCAGGCGGTTGGATTTTTCCGAGTGGAAAGCTGCCCGACGCAAGCCGTCCTCCCGTTGGTCGGACTCGCGGCGGAGAAAGTCATCCGCGACCGGTATATTTCGAGCAACGGAGCGACTGGAAAACGGCGGTTGCCAGAGGCGAACTCCGGAAAGGAGCCACATGCCCCCCCGTTGCCTAGTCAATCATTCGTGTCGCTGCTGGCGGCCTCGCCTTGGCGGATCTAGCGGGTTTCGATGCCTGGAATCCTGTCTCATTCCTGTTCTGATGATCGTCGGGTGGTTGTTGGTTCTGGGAACCACCCATCGCGTCTCGGCTCAGGACACGTCATCGACTCCCAAGGAAGTCACGCCCTCGATCACCAAGGATCTGATCGAGGAGACGCGTAACCAGCTGGAATCAGCGACGGACATCGAGGAGGCGACGCTGCAAGAACTGCAATCCCAGTGCGATGAGGCGGCGCGATTCCTGGAGGCGGCCGAAGCCTCCGAAGCTCGTCTGGCGGAATTGCAAAAAAGAATTGAATCGGCCAAGCACGACATGGCCGCCGCTCAGGAGACCCTGTCCGAGGTCCAGGAAACAACGGTTCGGAAACCGTCTGAAGAAGACAGCCTGGAAACACTCCAAGAACAACTGCTCGAGAAAGAGGCTAAACTCGCCGAGGCCAAAAGCCAGCTGGCCGAGCTCGAGGCGGAGTTGCTTGGGCGAGTGGCGGGGCGTCGCCAACTCCCCGAAAAGATCAATACACTCAAAAGCCAGTTAGCGGAAATTGATCAGAAACTGAGCAGTTTGACCGCGGAGGAAGCGGGCGATCTTGAAGCCCAGGTCCAGCGGATCCTTCTGCTGGCCAAACGGAGGGCCACGCAGGGGTCGATAGAGGCATCCGAGAAGGAACTGGAAGCCAACGCGGCGACCCGGGAATTGCTTCCTCTGCAACAGCGAGTGGTGGCCGAACGGATTGCCACGGCCCAGGCGGAAGTCGATAACTGGCGCCGCGTGGTTAATCTTGGGATGGAGCGAGAGGCGGAACAGCAGACCAAGCAAGCCCGCCAAGAGGTTGCCCGGACGGTTCCGGCGCTTCAGCCGCTGGCCGAAAAAAACCAGGAGTTGGCCGAAGCGACGGAAGAGGCCACGGCGTTGTTCATCACGGAATCGGAGCGGTTGAAATCGATCACGAAAACGTTGGAGGAAGTATCCAAGGGACTGGAACGCACGCGGGAACGGGGCAAAGGCAAGGTGGGGTTCAGCGAGGCCATGGGGCTGTTGCTGCGAAGCCGGCGGGCCTCGCTGCCGGAGACGGGGCCACATCGGCGAGCCGTTAAAACGCGCCAATCGCAGATTCGCGACGTCCAAACGAAGCTTTTCGAATTCGAGGACCGCCGCGCGGAAATGGCCAATTTCGATCAGTATGCCAAAGAGAAAACGGCCGAAATCCGGCGGCGGGCGAGCGATCTGTCGCATGACGAGTTACAGCGGTTGCGGACGGCCGTGCGGGATGTGCTGGCGAAGCAACGCGATCAGCTCGACACGGCCATCAGCAAGTATTTCGACGTGCTCGGGCTGCTGGTGAAAATGGACGAACAGGAGCGGCAGCTGATCGAAACGGTCGAGGAGTACAAGGATTATATCGACGAGCGGGTGTTTTGGATTCGCAGCGACCCTCCGCTCGAACTGAAGCACTTGTCGCTGGCCCTTGAGACGCTTCGCAAAGCATTGAACCCGGAGGGTCCACTCGGCTGGTCGGAAATTCACACCATGCTCAAAACCGACCTCGGCCAGCACTCGATTATTTGGAGCGCGGCCGGGATGCTGCTGATTCTCTGGTTCTACGAGCAGCGCCGGTTCCGGAGAGGGTTGACGACGTGGGGCGAAGCGGCGGAGCAGTCCCACCTGTGCCGCATCACCCCCACCCTGCTGGCTCTCCTCGTGACGCTCGTCCTGGCGGGCTTCTGGCCTTTGCTGCTGAGGTTTCTGGCGTGGCGTCTGCGGACGGCCGCGGAAACGGCCGATTCCGCCGCGGGGGGAATTGCCTCGGGCTTGACCGTGGCCGCGTGGTGTCTGTTTCCAGGCCTGCTACTGCGACAGGTGTGTCGACCGAAAGGACTGGGGCCATCGCACTTTCAATGGGCGCCGGGCGCCCTGCGCCTGGTCCGAAAACACCTCTGTTGGCTGATTGCACTCGTCTTGCCCCTGGTGTTCGTGGTCGGAACGCTGGAGGGGTCGGGAATCCAGCAGTGGACCACCTCGGCTGGCCGGATCAGCTTCATTATGGCCTGTCTGCTGCTCGGCATCTTCGCGCATCTGATACTGCGACCGGGAGGGGAGTTTTTCCGCCAGTTGCTCGCCGCCAAGTACGAAGGAGTTTTTTACCGGTTCCGCCATCTCTGGTGGGGCCTGGCACTGGTGGGGGTCGCCTCGCTCATCGTGCTCGCCGTACTCGGCTATCATTACACGGCTCAGCAACTTGCCGCCCGGGCTGGATATACCCTTCTGTTCCCTCTCACGGTGGTGGTGGGGTACGCGTTTCTGACTCGCTGGATTCTCGTGGCCCGGCGGAAACTGGCCATGGAACAGCTTCGTCAACGCCGCGCCGCGCCGGAGAAGACGCTCGTGTCTCCCGACGGCTCGGGACTCGCCGTCCAGGCCGGCGTGAGCGGCGGTGGGACCGATCTAACCGCTTCCAGCGCCCAGTCCCAACGGCTTCTTCGTAGTGTTCTCTATCTGTTCGCCGCGCTTGTCATCTACTGGATCTGGATCGACATGCTGCCGGCCTTGAGTATATTGAATCAGATTCCCGCCATTCCCGGCGCGATGCAGGTTGTCGAAGACGGGACCGGCGATGAAGCCACTGATGCGGTCGCCTTCGTGCCCCGGCTCTCAATCGGCGATCTGGGTTTGGCGTTCCTGACGGTGTTGATGACGGTGATTGCCGCGAGAAATGTTCCCGGCCTCTTGGATATCTCGATTCCGAAACGGCTTCCACTTGACACGGGAGCCCGTTACGCCATCACCACCCTTTCTCGCTACCTGATCGTGATTGCTGGAATAGTCGTCGGAACCAGTTTCCTGGGTATAGCCTGGTCGGATATCCAATGGCTCGTCGCGGCGGTCAGTGTCGGCCTAGGTTTTGGGTTACAGGAAATCTTCGCCAACTTCGTCTCCGGCGTGATCATCCTCTTCGAGCGTCCGATTCGCATCGGCGATATCGTAACGGTTGACGACATCTCGGGAATGGTTTCCCGGATTCAGACAAGAGCCACGACCGTCACCAACTGGGATCGGCAAGAATTCATTGTCCCCAATAAGGAATTCATCACCGGTCGTCTACTCAATTGGACCCACCACGACACGGTCAATCGTGCCGTGATCAACGTGGGAGTCGCGTACGGAAGCGATGTCGCCCTTGCCACCGAGCTGCTGCACAAAGTCGCTCGGGAACATCCCAATGTACTGGAGGATCCCGCCCCGCTGATCACCTTCGACGAATTCGGCGACAGCTCCTTGAAGTTTACCGTTCGCGTTTACCTGCCCGATTTCCAGAAACGGCTGGTGACCATCCATGAGCTGAATCAGGCCATCGATCGCGCATTTCGCGAGGCAGGGATGGAAATCCCCTTTCCTCAGCGAGATATTCACTTTCGCAGCGGCTGGCCCGACTTCGACCAAATCGTTCGTCCGGGATCCGACGCGGATTCAGGACCGGCCGCGGATGCGACGCGGGAAACCGGAGCCTCCGAAGAGCCGTCCGGTCTGGGGCAGACCAACGAAGGCAAGGACACATCCGGGTTGGAACATACCGGTCGCGGATGACTTTCTCCGCCGCGAGTCCGACCAACGGGAGGACAGCCCTTAAGTGGTTTCATATCAATGGGTTTTGCGTTGTTCCGTGCGATTCTCTCTAGTGGACACTTGGACGCCTCGGTCGACCATGGACTTGGGTAGGG
>JBNJEM010000700.1:0-4022 GCA_051745935.1 Planctomycetota bacterium | reverse complement strand
CTCAGAATCTTGACCTCGATCTCCTCGCCCACCGAGACAATTTCTTCCGGGTTATCCACTTTGTGGTCCGCCAGCTCCGAAATGTGCAGCAAACCTTCCAGGCCGTCTTCCAGGCCAACGAAGACGCCAAAGTTCGTGATCTTGGTAACCGTTCCCTTCACGACTTGGCTGGGCTGATACCTATTCGGAATGTCGTGGGCCCATGGGTCCTCATCCAGTTGTTTCAGGCCGAGGGCAATGCGGCGCCTTTGCTGGTCCACCGACAACACCTTGCATTGGATCTCTTGGCCCTTTTCCAGCATTTCGTTGGGGTGACTGATCTTCCTCGTCCAGGACATATCCGAGACATGCAAGAGACCATCGATGCCCTCTTCCAACTCCACGAACGCACCGTAATTGGTCAGATTCCGGACCTTGCCCCGCACCACGCTCTCGGTCGGATACCGCGCCGCGACCGTGTCCCAGGGGTTCTCTTGAGTCTGCTTCATTCCCAGTGACAGTTGTTGGCCCCCTTGATCGACCGCCAGGATAACCACTTCGATTTCATCACCGATTTGCACCAGTTCATTCGGGTGGTTGATCCGCTTCGTCCAGGACATTTCACTAATATGAACCAGCCCCTCGATCCCCGGCTCCAGTTTCACGAACGCACCGTAACTCATTACGTTGACCACGGTTCCCTTTACCCGCGAGCCGACGGGATACTTCTCCGCCACGTTGTCCCACGGGTTGGCCTGTTTCTGTTTCAGCCCCAGCGCGATCTTCTGCTTTTCGCGGTCAATATTGAGGATCACGACCTCGATTTCTTGATCGATCGAGACCATTTCAGAAGGATGGCCGATCCGTTCCCAGCTCATGTCCGTGATGTGCAACAAACCATCGATGCCCCCTAGATCGACGAACGCGCCGAAATCGGCGATGTTCTTGACCACGCCCTTGCGCCGTTGATTAACTTCCAATTCCGCCAACAACTGTTCGCGATCTTCTTCACGCTGTTTCTCTATCAACGATCGACGGCTTACGACAATGTTGCGGCGCGTTTCATCGATCTTCAGGACCTCGCATTGCACGACCCGACCAATGTAGTCGCCAATATCTCCCGGCCGCCGAATATCAACCTGGCTGGCGGGCAGAAAGACGTTCACGCCGATGTCCACCAGCAAGCCGCCCTTGATCTTGCGGGTGACCGTACCAGTGACCACCTGGCCCTCCTGCACGGTTTGCATCATGGTTTCCCATTGCAGGATCTTTTCAGCTTTTCGCTTGCTGAGCCTCACCATCCCGTGCGGGTCGTCGGCCATCCCCAGCTCGTCTTCCATCTCCTCAATCAAGACCTGAATCGTCTCGCCCACCCGCGGCTCCTCGCCCTCGTCCCACTCATCACGCGAGATGGTTCCCTCGCTCTTATACCCCACATCAACCAGCACCGAGTCGCCGTCCGCGCGAACAATGCGTCCCTCAACGATCTTGTTGATGTTGAAGTCGCCTTCCTGCTCGACGTCCGAGACAAGGACGTCCTGAGCATTTTCCATAGCCGCCTGAAAAACCGATTTCAGTTCCGGGTCGCTTTCCAAACTACGAATGAGATTTCGATCTACCATTGCACACTCAATTAAAGTTTAACTGTTCACGGCAAAACAATCGTGAACCCGATGATGTCGCAAGACGCCAGCGGCCCGCTGGTCCATGAGAGCGCCCGCTCGCCAAGCCTCGCAGGACAAAGGGGAAAGACGATCGATGCAAGCCTGGCCGCCACCCTGGCGGTCTCAACACAAGGTCTTCATCGAAGCCCATAAGTGTATCAAACCAAGTGACATACGGCAACGCCCTTTGCGTCATTGACGCCGAACCCCCGGCCTGCTAAACCTAACGCGTGCGGGGGTGGCCCGCCTTGCCGGGACCGTAATCGAGATTCTAGAGATACATACCTATTCAAACAGACCTATTCAAACAGAGGGAAAACTGGCGTGGGACGCAGCGAACGACAAAAGGAAATCCAGCGGCGACGACATCGACGCGCGAAAATCAACCATTTCAAGCGGAAACTGGAAACCGCCACGGTATCAGAAAAAAACGCGATCATCGAGAAAATACGGCGACTGACGCCGGGCAGCGAGGAAATCATCGAACGGTTCGAGGCCAAGGAGCACTAACGCCCCCGCCGCCGAGGGGCGAGAGCGCTGCCATGTCCCGCTCTGCCGGGGGGGCAAGGCATTCGGCCTCCGTGTTTCGGCACCGCCGGTTGGCCTGGGCCGATGAAAACCCCGAAAACTGGGAAGACTGGCGTTGCGAGATTTTTACTCGTATGAGGCGACGTTTGCGGTCGCGGAAACCTTGAAACAGGACGTGTTCACGGTCGAACCGTACCGACGAGTGCAAATCCATGCCCCGCGTCCCGCGTCGGTCCTCGCGAACTGGAAGGCGCAACCAAGCCGTCTGTTAGTTGCCTATATGGATTGCACTCCAAAGTCCACCAAAGTGATCGAACTTGTGCCGGGCAGCGAGGACGTCTTGGCGGCGGATTTGAGGCTCCCGCGCGACCCGGACGCTGGGATTCAGGCAGCCCGGGCACCTGTACGCCGCACGCCAGAACCCGGGAAACGGATGGGCTGGGATTCGAACCCAGGGTACCCGCAAGGGTACAGCAGTTTTCAAGACTGCCGCCTTCGTCCACTCGGCCACCCATCCAAACCTATAAAACAAGGGATTTTCGCGTTTCGGGCCTGCCCCCCTGGTTTCCATCCTACATCCACTAGTACACCTGATGTTGGAACTTGGAGTAGGGAAATGTCCGGCGCCGTGTGGTGTGATGCCGGACGCATCGAGCCTGACCGCTAAGCCCAGGCGGCCCGACATGGTCCATTCTACACGCCGCCCCTCTGGCGGCCAAACCCCCCGCGGAAAGCCCGCGTTCCCGCTATGGTATCACAAAGGCAGCGGCCAGTGGGCGAAGAAAATCCGGGGCAAGTGGTATTATACCGGTCGCGGATGACTTTCTCCGCCGCGAGTCCGACCAACGGGAGGACGGCTTGCGTCGGGCCGCTTTCCACCCGGAAAAATCCAACCGCCTGAAATATACTTCGGGACGGACCGAGAAGCGGCCCTAGCCGAGTACATGCGGACCAAGGATGACCTGGAAGCCGGCCGTGTCCCGAGTCCGCCGGACGATCGACGCCTGCCCCTTGTGCGACTGGTCAACGCCTTCCTGACGCAATAAACACACCTCCCTTTCACGGCGACTGAGCCGGAAGCCGACGGGATCACTTTCCGCGGCCCGGCTCCTGAAGCAGGGCTGGCATCGCCTGTACCGGCGGCGCTAGACGCCGAGCCGCTGGCCCCAGCTGCTGAACCGCCATCGCCGCCCCCTCCGTCTCCCTCGCCTCCACAGGTTCCTCAATGGGTCTCCGGCGTATCCGCTGGCATGGGGGACATCTTTCGCCCCGGCCCCTCACGGCACGCCGAGCGGTGGCGGTCCCGCCAGCGGCGACGCGGCGATGTGTTGCGCCGACGGACGTAATTCGGAGACAGGCACTTCGAGGCGTTGCCCATTGCGTGCGGGCGATGTGATCGATGGAGTTTTCGGTCGTACAAGACGGACGAGACAGGCGGTGACCACGCATACCGTGCAACGGTGAATCACCCGAGGTGTTGGGCGGCCCCGGACTGAGCGTAGGATCCGGAACACGGCACTTGGAAGAGGTTCCCGCTGGGAATGGATGCGAGGCCGTGCGCTCAAGGAGGCATCGATGCGCTGTAAGCTGGTATTGGTCCGGCGGCGCCGGTAAAATGCGCCAACCCGAGAATCAAGGATCTGTAAAGAAATATATTTCAGGCGGTTGGATTTTTCCGGGTGGAAAGCGGCCCGACGCAAGCCGTCCTCCCGTTGGTCGGACTCGCGGCGGAGAACGTCATCCACGACCGGTATAACTGTCTGATTCAAGGAGTTCGAGTGATGTTCCCAGCTCGGGCCAGCGGAGACTCAGGTTCCTGGCGCCATCACGGCGGTTACCCACGCTGTATGA
>JBNJEM010000699.1:0-4030 GCA_051745935.1 Planctomycetota bacterium | reverse complement strand
GCGGCTCTTGAGCAATGTCCAAGCCGTGCAACAAGAGGGCGGAAACGGCCTGGAACGCTTGCGCCGTCTTGTCATGCGACATGTCCGATTCGTGCGAAACAACCAGGCCGTCCCGCGAATTATTTTTTCCGAGGGGATCACGAGCCGGAACCCGGCCCGCAAGGCGAAGGCGCACGACATTGTCCGGGCTTACCTGGACCGCGTGGCCGAAATGGCGCGGGCCGGCCAGCAGAAAGGAGAGGTCCGCTCCGACGTGGCGCCGGAGACGATTGCCCTGCTGCTGCTGGGAATTGTCCAGCCGGGGGCGGTCTTGTGGCACCTGAGCGACGGGCACTTTGATGTAACCAAGCATGCCGAACGGGCCTGGCGCCTCCTCGGCACCGCCCTTGCACCCCGAGAGCCCTGAAGCCGCGTTTCCGCGAAAAGTGAACAGGGATTCACACTCAACACACCGCTGCGGGGCAGGTAACACCAGAAAGGGCATTAAAAGACGACCCCTTATTCCCCACCGAGCCCGCCTCGGGGGGCTCGGGGTTGAGAACCAAGGGACGGCTCAGATATCACAACACCAACACGAGAAACGATTAATGGCTATCACACGGTGACCCGCAATGGGATCGCGCCCGCTGTCCAACGATATTTCAGGCGAGCGGCGCACATGTTTTTGTCTCGCATCTTTTTGTCAACTCTCATTTCAGGACAAAAACATGCAGGACAAAAACATCCAAAATATTCAGTGGCTACGCTTCCGCCCTTGAAACACGCTAATTGGATTTTTCCGGGTGGAAAGCTGCCCGAGGGAAGCCGGCCTCCCGTTGGTCGAACTCGCGGCGGAGAACGTCATCCGCGACCGGTATCATATACAGCGGAAAAAAACGGCGAGCCAACCGGCTGGAGAGTTGTATCGGCTCGAGAGTTACAAAGGAACGGACCATGCGGTGGAAGATGTCCTCGAGGGTGCGTAAGGGGCTAATCGTGGTACCCGTGCTGCTGGGGTTGGCCATGCTGGTCATGCTGGTTTTCAGCCGGTCGGGACCCGAGCGAACGCCCGAGCAAGAAGAAGCCCGCGCTGTTCGCGTGATACGCGCGGCGGCAGTGGACGTCGTTCCGAGGGTACTCGGCTACGGCACCGCCGAGCCTGGCCAGGTGTGGCGGGCGATCGCGGAAGTCAAAGGGCGGGTTGTTGAAGTTCATCCCCAATTGAACCCGGGAGCGATGCTCAAGGCGGGAGAAGTCCTCCTGCGCATCGATCCGGCGGAATACCAATTGGCGATCGCCCAGTTCGAGGCCGACATCGCCCAAGCCTCCGCGCAACTGGAAGAACTTGCGGTGAAAGAAGCCAACGAGCAGGCGTCTCTCGAAATCGAAGAAGCCTCCTTGGAATTGGCCGAACGCGAGCTGCAACGCCATGAAACCCTGCTGTCACGCAATGCCACGTCCCCGACCGAAGTCGACCAGCAGAAGCGAAATGTTCTCACCCAACGCCAGAGCGTCCAGAAATTGAAGAATTCGTTGCAACTCATCCCCCAACGGCGGAAATCGTTGGAGGCTACGTTGACCGTGAAGAAATCCGGTTTGAAACAAGCGGAACTCGATCTGGCCAAAACCGAGATCGAGGCGCCGTTCGATTGCCGTTTGGGGGAGGTGGACATCGAGTCCGGCCAGTATCTAGCCGCGGGCCAGTCCCTGTTCGAAGCGCACGGCACCGGATTGACCGAGATCGATATCCAAATCCCGTTGGATCAACTGCGAAATCTGATCCATCCCGATCGCGATTTCCAGGCACCGGCCGACATGGGCGCCGAAGCGATACAAGAACTTTTCGGGTTTCAGGTGACGGTGCGGTATCGCAGTGGCGACTTCAAAACGGAATGGGAGGGGCGGGTTGTCAGGATGCGCGAACAACTCGACCCCCGAACGCGCACGGCCGCTTTGGTGGTTGCCGTGGACGGGCCCTACGAACAGGCGATTCCCGGCAAACGCCCCCCACTGGTGCAGGGGATGTACTGCGAGGCCGAACTGCGAGGCGAGGCGCGCAAGGGCCGGATTGTCATCCCTCGTTCGGCGCTTCACCACGGACACGTGTACGTCGTGGACGATGAAAACCGACTTCGGCGGCGCGAGGTGGAAGTCGCCTTCGCGCAATCCAGCTTCCTTTGTCTGAACAAGGGGTTGCGGGACGGAGACACGCTTGTTGTCTCCGACCCCACGCCTGCCATCGAAGGGCTGTTGGTGGACCCCGCGGCGGACACGCGACTCCAGCAGCGTTTGATTTCCCAAGCGACCGCCGAAGGACCGTTACGATGATTTCCTTCTTTGCCAAGCATCCCACGGCCGCCAACCTGTTGATGCTCATCTTGGTGTCGACAGGCATCTTGAGCATCCGGAGCCTCCGGCGCGAGACCTTTCCCGACTACAGCCCGGCCGAGGTCGAAGTGCGCGTCGCGTACCCTGGCGCGACGGCCACGGAAGTCGAGGAGACGGTGTGCCAGCGGGTGGAGGACGCGCTAGACGGGGTGCGTTTTGTCGAGGAGCTTCGCTCCGACGCGCGGGAAGGATTGGCCATCGTTACGGCGGAGATGCTTCCGGGCGGTCAATACCAGGCATTCAAGGATGAAATCGACACGGAAGTCGCGGCCATCGATGATCTTCCCGCGGAAACGGAGGACCCGGTGATCGTTCAGCTTCACACCACCGACCTGGTCCTCTCGATTCTGGTCACCGGCCCGCTGCCGCTCGCCGATCTAAAGGCGTACTGCGAGGATCTCAAGGATCGCCTCCAGCAGCAACCGGAGGTGTCGCTCGTCCAGATCCAGGGCTTCTCCGACCACCAGCTCCGCGTCGAGCTTTCCGACGAGGCACTGCGGCAGTATGGTCTGAACGCGACCGAGATCGCGGACATCGTCCAACGCCAAAGCGTGAACCTTCCCGCCGGCGCCATCGAGGCGCGGGAAGGCGAACTAACGATTCGGTTCGTCGAGGAACGCCAATCGCCTCGCGAGCTGGAGGAGCTCGTGATCGTGGCGAATCCCGGCGGGGCGGAGATCCGGTTGGGGGACATCGCTCGCGTCTCCGATCTCTTCGAGCTGGACGAGCAGAAGATCCTGCTGGGCGACCGCCGCGCGGGACTCTTGAACGTGGAGATCATCAAGAACCGAGACCTGATCCGCGTGGCGGACTCCGTCAAGGATTTCATTCAAGCCGAGCAAGATCGTTATCCGCGACTCGACTTCGAAATCACTCAGGACAGCTCCACGCTCGTGCAGGACCGGCTGAAGATGCTGGCGAACAACGGATGGCAGGGAATGTTGTTGGTGTTCCTGACGATGTGGCTGTTTTTCAACGTACGGCTCTCTTTTTGGGTCGTGATGAGTTTGCCGGTTTCGTTCCTGGGCGCGTTCTTCTTCATGCCATATCTCGGGCTGACGATCAATATGATGACCACGGTCGGGTTGCTCTTGGCCCTTGGGATCCTCATGGACGACGGCATTGTGATCGCCGAGAACATCGCGACGCACCGAGCCCAGGGGAAGCGGGCCCTGGAGGCGGCCGTGGCCGGAGTAAGCGAGGTAAAGGCCGGCGTGTTCTCTTCGTTCATCACCACGGTTTGTGTACTCGGTCCCCTGGCTCTGCTGGAGGGCGATATCGGGTCGGTGCTGGAAGTCGTGCCTCTGGTGCTCATCCTGGTTCTGATGGTGAGCCTGGTGGAAGCATTCTTCATTCTGCCGGCGCACCTCGGGCACGCGATGCATCAGTATGAGCCGGAAAAGGCGGGCCGGCTTCGCCGCTGTTTTGATCGATTCATCGAGTGGGCTCGCGAGCGCCTCGTGGGACGCTGCGTGGATGTGCTCCTTCGGTGGCGTTACCTTTGGATTGGAGTCGTGCTTTGCCTGTTCCTGCTTTCGGTGGGCCTGATCGCCGGCGGCGTTCTCGAATTCCAGGCCTTCCCCGATCTCGATGGAGACGTGATCGAAGCCAGATTGCTGCTCGCCCCAGGGACGCCGCTGGAACGGACCGAAGAGGTGGTTCG
>JBNJEM010000698.1:0-4034 GCA_051745935.1 Planctomycetota bacterium | reverse complement strand
GGATGGCGATACAATTTGTTTGAGGGTTTCCCCAGGGCAAGGTGTACGAATTATCGCCGGATTGTTGGAGGGCTCAGAAGCCATTGTCGTAAAGCAGCGAGCCCATGGCCGGGTTCTGGTGCGTATGCAAGAAGGGGTGTACGTGGAGCTTCATCAGTTTTGTTTGGAGAAAGTTGACAAGAAGTAGGAGAACTCATGGTTAGTAGTGGGCAACGCGAAGTTGCCAAGAATGCAAGGGGGCAGCAGCGTCCAAAGCAAGTTTCACTGTCGGAGTTCGATGGACAGAGCACGGCGGTGGTGCTGCGTTGTAGTGGCAAAAGAATTGTCCTGCGCGGAACGGCGTATTATGTTCGTGATTCGGCTGCCGGCAATTCGCTGAAAATCCAGTTGGACGAGGACGAGCCGGGGCATCCGGTGCTGATCCTGTCGGAGGATCAATGGAAGGGGCGAATCATTCCCGACTTTCATTATGGGTGTGATTTCTGCTTGGTGCTCGATTAGCACGGGCTGGAAACCTCTTCTTGTTTTGGACTCTTGTTCGCGAGCGGCGACACGGAAAAAGTGGCCGGAGATTCGACGTCGTTTGGCGCCGTATTGGCCGTGTCGGCGCGGCTCCCTTTTCTTTTCAGTGCGACTCATTGGCCCGTCGGCTCGCGTCCTTTTTCGCGGCGCGGGGACGATGCGCGCTAGCCTGCCGGGGGCGGAATGATTTATTTGTTGAGCCATCCGAAGCAGAACATCAAAAGGGGTTGCTCCAGCCGCCCTCATCCGTGTTCTCCGTGATATCCGCGACCGGGATACTACGCCTTGAAAAGGCGGGTGGAGGAGAATTCCGCCTCGCCTTCCAAGACGCCGGCACCACCGTCGGCAGTCGGCTTTGTCGAATTGCACAAGTGGTGTGTAGGACGGGTCTCCAGGCCCGTCCGAAGTGTTTTCTGTTATACCGGTCGCGGATGACTTTCTCCGCCGCGAGTCCGACCAACGGGAGGACGGCTTGCGTCGGGCAACTTTCCACCCGGAAAAATCCAACCGCCTGAAATATACCATGGATGGTGTTTCGACGGGCCTGGAGACCCGTCCTACCAGTCGTCTTGTACGGAGGTGCTAGTTACGGCGGATGCCGACGAGCACTCCTGTTTTCGGCGCAACACCGTGAACGATCACCAAAAAGAAAACACGCACCGGCCTGTTCACCACCCGCATCGTTTCGCAATACGAGGATCACCAAATCGCGGTGTTCTTCACGGGACGCCAGCACGCTGGCGAGAATCTCACGGACGTGCTCCGCCAGCGCGCTCGGGCGTTGGAACCGCCGATTCACGTGAGCGATGGCCTCGCGCGAAACACGCCCAAGGAACTAGAGACCCTCATGGCCTACTGCATGACGCACGCGCGCCGCTATTTCGTGGACGTGGCTGAAATGTTCCCCGACGGAAGCCGCCACGTGGTCGACGCCCTGACGGTCATTTACGAGAATGACGCGATCGCCCGCGAACAGGGGTTTCGCCGGAGGAGCGGTTGCTCTTCCATCAAACCCACGGCGGCCCGAGCATGGACGCTTTTTCAGTCGTGGCTCAACCGACAGTTCGAGGAACGATTGGTGGAACCGAATTCGGGCCTGGGGAAAGCGATCACGTACATGCTCAACCACTGGCCGAAATTGACGCTCACCCGGCGCGACCGCCGCCGAACCGTACTTCGCCGCGGCCGTCCCAAACGCCGGTGACCTTTCACGTCGCCGCCATGTTCGCGTAGCGGCCGATCGCCACGGCCCACCCGTGACCTCTCCCTCTGTGCACCCCCCCGGCCGAGCTAAAAAAGGGCTGCACACGCGTGCCGAAAAGACACCGGCGAATCAAGTCCTTGTTACTTGTTTGCGGTCCCGTCCGTACGCGTCGGCGGCGATCATGGCATCGACGATGTCGGCCGTCGTGATCGGGAATGGGTGGTTGTGGCACAGCGAGCCCTCGCCACTGCACAGGGTGCCGATTTCATTCAGCCGCTCGCGGGAAATACCGGCCATGTTCAGCTCATCAAAAGTAACCGGCAGTCCGATGGCGATTTGGAAGTCGACGAGGCCGGCTTTCTGATCGGCCTCGAAGTCGTCATCCAGGCAGAGTTGGGTCACGATGCCGAAAGAGACCTTCTCGCCGTGCATCAATCCGGCGGCTTGGCATTCGGGCACGTTGGACAATAGATTGCCAATCATGTGCGCGGTCGCGAGGCCGCCGCTTTCGAACCCCAATCCGGACAGCAATACATTGGCTTCCGTCACTTTTTCGACGGCGGGTGTCACGATGTTGTTTTCCACGTCCCGTCTGGCATCCAGCCCGTATTCGAGCAGTGTTTGGCAGCAGCCGCGGGCCAGCATGAGCGCGGCCATGGTCGGGCGACCTCCGGCAATATTCATGGCCCGTGATTTGTGGGCGGCATCCGCCTCGATCCAGGTCGAGAGCGCGTCTCCCATGCCCGCGACGAAGGCGCGGACGGGACCGTTGGCAATGACCTGTGTGTCGACCAGCACGATATCGGGGTTGAACGGCCAGCAGTCGAACCCGACGAAGTTGTGTTGTTCATCATACCAGACGGTAGCTCCGCTGGTCGGTGAGTCATTGGAGGCGATGGTGGGGCATGTCACCATTTTGATGTTGGTGTCGACCGCCACCGCCTTGGCGATGTCGAGGACCTTTCCACCACCAATTCCGACGGAAATGTTGGCGCCGGTATCGTGCACGACGCGCGCCACGCGGGCGCGTTCACTGGCGGTCGTTTCGCCCTCGAACTCGACCGCGACCATTTCCATGCCGGCCTGTCCCAGGCTTTCTTCAACCGTTTTCCCCACGATTTCCCTAACCGGTTTGTCCCAGAGTACCAGGGGGCGATCGCCAAGCAGTTTAAGGTAGTCACCGAGTTCGCCGAGGACGCCGCGGCCTTGAATATACTTTCGGGGGGCAATGAGCACTTTTTTCATGACGTGTCAATCTCCTGAGAAAAAGCCGGGTTCACGCGCCCGTCCATTTCGGGCGTATTTCGTTGACGATGGGTACATTTTGGTCGCCGTCCATCAGCCGCTTTAAGTGCCCGGCCATCAGAGCCGGACTGCCTCGAAAGGCGTCCACGGTGCTGCCGGCCAAGTGAGGGGTGATCGTTGCGTTATCCAATGTGACCAGAGGGTGTTCCGGGGGAAGGGGTTCCTGGTCAAACACGTCGATCGCGGCCCCCATGATGTGTTTTCCAGCCAGGGCCTCAACCAGGGCCTCTTCATCCACCAATCCGCTTCGCGCCGTGTTGACGAGCACGGCCGTCGGCTTCATGAGCCCCAACTCCGCCCGCCCGATCAGATGACGGTTATCGTCGGTCAGACGCGCGTGCAATGAAACGATATCGGATTGTTCCAGCAGCTCCGCCAGTTCGACTCGCCGTACGCGTTCGGGGTCAGCCCGGAGAAATGGATCGTAGGTGATGACCCTGCCGCCGAAGGCGGTCACATAGTGGGCCACCAAGCGTCCCACCGCGCCATACCCCACCAGTCCCACCGTCTTTTGGTTCAGTTCTGGAATTGCTTCGGTATTGGGAAAATCGCGCCGCCAGACGCCGCTTTTCAGTGCCGCGTGCGATCGAGCGATGTTTCGCACTTCGGCCAACATCAGGGCGAGCGTGCATTCGGCCACGGCCCGCGCGTTTCGGCCGGGGGTATTCATGACGGAAATATTCCGCTCAGTGGCGAAGGACACGTCGACGTTCTCCGTTCCACCACGCAGGACACAGACCAACTGCAAAGAGCTGGCCAATTCAAGTAGCCGGCGGCTGACCGGCGCGAATTGGACCACCAGAACGTGAAAGCCGTCGCAGTCGGCCAACAGCGAGTCTGGAAGCGGTACGGCCGCTGGACCACCCTGCTCGATCGCCAAGTTCGCTTCCTGCAATCCACTCAACGATCCGTGTTCCCACGGCCGTATCTCCACGTCGACTCCCGCCTCGCGCAATGTTTCCAGACCTTCCCGCATGATGGCGGCTGGAATGTAGGCGTCGCT
>JBNJEM010000697.1:0-4040 GCA_051745935.1 Planctomycetota bacterium | reverse complement strand
GCTTTTTCGTTGCAGAATGCCAATATGGTCGGTATCGAGGATGAACATGATCGTTTACTCATCTACCGGCCTATCCGACTGTCGGATTTCTCTGCCCAAGCGCAATACCTCGTCGAATTCCGCGTCGTGCTGGAACGATCCCGTTATGGCATCGATCCAATTGGCCTTCGGCTGAAGGTTCTGGACATGCAATTTCAAATCGGCAAGCTCCTTCTCCACCTGGACGAGCCGCCGTTCAAGAGCCGCGGAATCGGACATGGCCACCTCCGGAAACGGATCGGGGAACCGAGCAATAAGAAACACTGTATTTTCCCCCGCATCGATGCTCGGGGCAAGGGCAAATCGAGTGCCGGTGAGGGCCGAAAGACGAAGACGCGAAGGACGAAGACGGATATCGCCTTGCTGGCTGTACAACTATTTCTAAGGCTTGGGACACGGAGAATCAGTGGTGTTGGCCTCGGCACTCGCTCCTCCAGGCACTGAAGCTATCATCGATGACGTGGCCGCGCGCCGTTGTTGTGCCGCTACACGATCTATGCGGTCGGATCGATTATTTCTTTAAGAAACCGTCACGTGCACGGGAGGCCGTCTAACCCTGGAATAGGCGTTGCCTGAAACAAAGGCCTTGTCAAAAAGACCACAGCCAGCCAGGGTGGCGCTTCTGATGTCTGGGCTGATTTGTGCGCGCCCCTTCGGGGCGTTGTAGGATCCCCAGGGCTGGCGCCGTCGGCTATTGACGCGCGCCCCACCGGGGCTCATTGCCTCTACAACAGCACGGCGATCGGCGCAACAATGCCACGCCAGGCACCTTAGAGTTTTTCATCACCCCAGCGTGAGGCCGCGTTCCCGGCCGGAAATAGCTTCCTGGCGTACCGACGTCGCGGGGGCGGAAAGGCCATCCCCTTGCCGGACTTCTTCATCGGTGCGCACGCCAGCGTCGAGTCCCTGCCGCTGGTGACCCGAGATGTGAACCGGTTAAGGACCTATTTCCCCCGCTTGGCGCTGATTTGTCCGTGACCGCTCCAGCCGGTTCTGTGGCTTCCGTGCCGAGAGCCCGATCCAACGCGTAGACACCCTGTACCCACCGGCGCGGCAACCGGGAGGCGGAGGACATCTGGATGCAACTCCTGCGCGACGAAGGGGCTGTGACAGAGAGAGCGGCTGACTGGTCGAACACTCCGACGGGACGACGAACGGAGAACGACATGCGATGGAGCAAGATCTGGATTGTCAGTTTCCAACAGAACGAAGACACACAGGTTTTTTAGGTCAGGGGGGGTATTCTGCCCCCTCCACCATCCTCGCCTCTCACAGTTTGTGTGTCTGCGTTCTGTTCCGTGACACATTGTTGTCGCGTGTGCAGGCAGCGCATCGTTGTTGAGAACCGATGCGCTCTTGGAACTTGCGCGGCGGGTCCCATCTGGCTGAGCGACCGACCCGTGTTATCTGGCCGCCAGTCTTTTCGCCAAGGGCCAACTTCGCGCGACCTCGCTTAGCGCGTGGCACGCTCACCTTTGGTCCTGTCGGTGCCCTTCCGAATGTATTCGTGAACCCCGCCCCCAGAACGGCCCCACGAGGAATACTCTTGCTCGCCGCGGCGAACTTCGTTACTGACTCAGGTCGTTTTATCCTGAGCGCCCAAGCGGCATTCTGCTCGTGACTCAGGACGGATACTCCTGAGTGAGAAACGACACCTGGAATTCACCGGCGACGGTGGCGATGGGCGGGTAATCATCACCTCCAATTAGCGGACACGTTGACAGCTACGAAACGCCGTCAAATTGATGTCAGAACCGGCATTCGCAGAAGCGTCCTTTCGCTGCTCCGGTGGGCGGCACCGGTGCACGCAAGCGACCTGCGGTGCGATCGTTCAGTACGAATTGCCTGCGGCGTCCTGAGCGGTCCTGCCAAGAGGATTGTCTCCTGGCTTACGAGCGTCCCAGTCCGGCCCGAGTGCGTCAGCAAACTGCGGACTCGCTCATCGGCGGCAGTCCATGCTGATGAAAACAGAAAGACGGGTAACAAAACAAAAGAAGGTCGGGATGCCTGCGCGTCTGCGCTGCATCCCGACCGATTAGTGTCGTTCTAATGTTTACAGAACGGGCGTGAGAACGAAGGCAATAGTTGTGGTTTCGGTGTAGTACAGCCCGCTGGTTCTAAGTGTGCCAGCGATCTGGCCTGTATCGTTAGTTACCTCTGGAGAGATGTTGACACCCGGAAGAAGCCAGCACTCGACGTCGGCTGGATCACCAACAACGGCATCATCAAGAGGAACGAGCTGCTGGAATTTTTGGAGATAGACGAAGCCGTTGAGCGTCAGTTCCTCTGACCTCGGTAGTCTGCCCACGACATCACCATGATTGTTGATGCCAAGACCAATGCTGTCGTCTCCTGCACCGAGATCGAGTGCGGCGACGCCATCGCGACGTATCGCTCGCCACACGGTTTTCGTCTTCACCTTGTTGATAGGCACTTCAAACAGTTTGCTACCAGCGAACTCCCCATTATTGTTAAGGTTGTTGGTAAAGCCCGAGAAGTGCACGTCGTAGAAATAATCAGGTTTGCCGTCAGGGTACAAACGAATCATAGTAAGATTGTCTTGGTCGAGGAGAATCTGATCTGAATCACTGAGGCCTCGTGGTAGAATCGGAGTTCCTGCGGTCGATTGAAAGACGGGTATCACTTCTTCGTCTTTGAAGAGGTAAACGCAATTTACCCCGTCGGCGTCCCTTATTCGGCCAAGAACGTGGCCGGATTTATTGATTTGTAGAGCCAAGGCGTGATCATCGTCCTTAGCCAGCGGACACAGTTCTTCAATTGCGGGAATCCCATCCTCCGTAGCTGGGGTGTAGAGGAACGCCCGCGATCTCTCGTCCCCATAGCGATAGCCCTTTCCAACAATCTGTCCATCATTATTGATGTCGGCCGCGTAAGCCAGATACCACCCGCTATCTTCGGGCAATAGTGTATTCAGATCCATCACCCCTCTTTCTGGCGTGTACACGTAGGCAAATGTACTGGACGAATAGGGGTCATCTAAGTAGAGTCCTGACGACTGCACGTACCCGACAACGTCACCATTGTCATTCATGCCAAATACAACCATGTCGCCAACGTCAAAATCAACCCAAGTGATTTCGTACTTGACCGGCGGCGGATCGGGTTCCAGTGGTGGATCGTCGTCTTTGGGTGGTTTCTTCGCCCAGGCACTGCCGCACAATAGTGCCACGACCATCAATGCCGCGATTCCGCGACGGATCCATTTCATTTGACTCAACATGACAGGGTTCTCCTTTTGTCGTTCCCGGTCTGCGAGGTACAATGCAGGAATCATCTTCCCCAGCGCGCAGACCAAGCCGCTCGGGGGATGCTGGGCCGGTGAGGATCTCGATTGGTGTCTTGTGCCTCACCGGCCGCTTTTTTACGTTGCCTCTAACCTTTCGCTTCTTGTCTCTCCTCTGGCTTGGTTTCGGTGCCATCCTTTGGCTCATCACGCGGTCGGTCGATCATTCCCTCCGCCTCGTCGCGCAGCAGTTTCAATGTCAGCCGACGATTCCAGGCCAGCGGGGCCGTGCCGTCCTCGTGAGCGCTCAGTACCTTGTCGGTCCACTGGGTGGCCTTGTCGAGCCACTTCCTCGTGTCCGTTTCATGCCCGAGCTTGTCATGAGCCATGGCCAGGAAGTACCACGTGTACGCAGGGGATGATTGCGACTCAGTGTCCGGGTCCTCCAGCAGCTGGTTCGCTTCGGTGAGCCGCTGGACGGCCTCGTCTGCGCGCCCGGCGCGATAGAGGATGCCACCGAGCGTTTTGAGACAATGCTCCGAATCGGGATCCTCCTCGACGGCCTGTTTCGCCATTCGCACCAGCGGCGCGTAGTCTTCCACGGAGTTCGGGCTCAGCAGGCACGTCCACGCCGTCCAGTAGCATGGGTTCGGCGAGTCGCCATCCCGAAACGCCTCGACCATGCCGCGACAGGTTGCTTTGTATGCGTCTGCCTCTGACGAGCCGAGTTGAGCCAAGGCACAGCGATACCAGACAA
>JBNJEM010000696.1:0-4047 GCA_051745935.1 Planctomycetota bacterium | reverse complement strand
CTGCGTAGCCGTTCACGGGTGCCGCTACACGGCTTGAACACGCAAGGCCCGCATGGATGCCACGGGCTTGACCCGTGGTGGTTCACGCTCGCCGCTACACACCGTGGATAGCGTGGAACGTAACGGACCACGGGACAAGCCCGTGGCATTTGCACCTCGAAAAGCCTTTCCTCAAATGTGCAACAGACGTGCGAACGCCCGCGGACATCAGTCTTTTGCCCGTGAACCGTTACTATTCTGCCATGTTAGCAGCAGCCGGTCATAATTCGACCCGCCAACTTATTCTCATTTGGCCCCTCCTCGGCCGCCTTATGATCGATCCGGCCGGTTGTACCGGTCAGCCGACGCCCCTCGAGACCGGGCACTTTGCGCTCTTCGAAACTCGCCTTTCACCACCCCCTTTTTGTCCCGCTGGCCGCCCCCCCCCCTCTAGACCGGATAGGTAACCGTTCACGGGCAAAGAACGACGAAACCGCGAATAGACACTGATAATCGCTAATAGTCAGATGTTCAGCAAAACAATTACTCAGAAAAACAATAACTGGCATCCCACCACATGAGCGGGGCGCAAGGCGCAACAAGCACGGACCTGGAGTTTTTCCTTGCCCCAGGCCGCGGGTGGCAATGAGAGCTCCGGCAACGATGCCGTAGCCCCCTTGCCGACGGAACAGGCCCTACGCAACACCCCCCCGGCATTCTAGCCCTTTGTAACCCCCCCAAAGGGACCCATTAGGTCGGAATTTCGAAAAGATTGGTTGAGTAGTGCAATTGACCTGGTTATGCTGGAGATTGTAAAAGACGGGAAGGTTCGTGAAAATGGCGCGGGCGCGGGGGCCTGAGATTCGAGGGTGACAACGCCGAGTGCCAGTAAGGATAATCCCAGTCAGGGTATTGCATGGTTGAAGTCATGAATGCCGGGCGGTGGCGCACTGCCTTTGAATCATTTCATACGCGGGGAGAAGTGACATGTTAAATCGGTGTTTTTTTGGACTCTTGGTGTCCATCACCGTTGTTTGCACGTCTGTTGCACGGGCGGATGTTTCGGCATGGACAAACGGCGGTGGCTTTGAGCATGCTGTTTATCAAACGCAGTCATTTCCAAACGCGACGGCGGATTCAGGCTGGAACCGACAAGAATCGGTCACTGGGTTGCTCGGCGGTTTTTCTCAACGGCGTCGTTGGCGCGGCGCGGCGTGGCAGCAGACGGTTTACGAGGACACGCAAACGATTCCCGAAGCCCCAAGCATCGTCGAGGAAGAGGCGTTTTTCGATCAGGACGTTTTGGATCAAATCGCGCCCGCGGCCGAAGGGGACATCATTGACCTAGGCACCTTGGGCGGCGAATTCAGCGAGGCCACCAGCATCAATAGCACGAGCACCACCGTTGTGGGCCATTCAGAAACGGAATCCGGAGCGGTGCATGCCTTCGCGTGGGACAGCAGTAAGCGGGAAATGCGCGATCTCGGTACGCTGGGCGGTGATTTCAGCTATGCTCAAGACGTGAACGACCAAGATCAAATCGTGGGGTTTTCCGAAACCGCGGAAGGCCAAGTGCGCGCGTTTTTGTTCGTCGACGGGAGCATGCAAGACTTAGGCACGTTGGGAGGCAACAACAGCCGGGCGACGGGCATTAACCAAACTGGACAAGTTGTCGGCCTTTCTCAAACGGAGGACCAAGAGGATCACGCGTTCCTCTGGGACCCTGAAACCGAAACCATGAAGGATCTCGGTACGCTGGGCGGCAACTTCAGCTATGCATATTCAATCAGTGATGCCGGTGTCGTCGCCGGCCATTCGCAAACCGAAGACGGGGGCGTGCGAGCTTTTACTTGGGATCCTGAAGCGGAGACCATGACAGCGGTGGAGGCCCTGGACAGTCTTGTCAGCTTTGCTTTCGAAATCAACGCGCGGGGACAAGTCGCGGGTTACTCACGCGTGGATGGCGACCAGTATCGCGTCTACGTCTGGAACACTTCAACGGGCGAATTAACGAACTTGGGGACATTTGATGCCGAGTTCGCGAAGGCCTATTCGCTCGGTGCCGAAGGGAGAATCAGTGCCTACGCCGCGCCCGCCCATGGGCCGAATTACGCCGTTCGCTGGAATCCGGACACCGGTTTGCTGCAAGACCACGGCCAATTTGGTCACAGTTTTCAAGTTGCTTGGGATATCAATGCCGAAGGGGCCGTCGTCGGGGCCGGACGGGCCAACTGCGCCACCCATGCAATCATGTGGAAACCGCAACGTGACGGCGGCGCGGCGGACTCGGACATCGCCTACATGGTTGGGGCTGTTGGTGGGGGCCCCACGACGGACGTTGCCGCCTCGTACGCACCCGCCACCGGCACGCAGGCGCCAAGCACCGATTACACGGTGGGTCGCGGCCGCACTGGTAGCTATAGCGGTGGCGGGTCCCGAGGAGCAGCCATAGGGGGCAGATCAATCACCGTGATCCCCGAACCTTCGACGTTTATGTTGTGCCTCATTGCTTTCGGACTGTTCGCGGGACAGCGTTGGTTTCGACGTCGCAAGTGAAAAAACCGTAGGCGTTTAACCCATTGGTGTACGTCAGGCTTGCCAGCCCGCCACCCGTGGTGCTCAAGCGGAACCTCCGCTCAAGACACGATGAAGTTCTCTCGCTGGCGACGGGTGCACTCTCTTCAGTCCAAGGGTTTATGGGGGATTTCTCATGTTCAAGAATCTGTCCGAGGATTCGTAATAACACGAGCAAGGTCTCTTTACTCCTACTTCTGCTCCTGCTCCTGCTCCTGCTCCTGCTCCTGCTCCTGCGCCATGAATGCAGAATGTCGGATAGCAATTCTCGAACTCGCTTCTCTACGCCAGCACCAAGACCACAAATCCACCGCTTTTTTTCTGGGACTGGCCAGATCGTACCCCTGGCGACCGCGTTAGCAATGGCCGAAAAGCCGCTGCACACAAGATCCCGAGGGGAGTGTGACCTGGCAAGGCCGCGTGTCACGTCAGGACCACGCCGATGGTCAGCAGCAGATTGGCAAAGATTCGCTGTTCCCCCGTTGCGATGGTCAGCGCCACGTCGGGAGTCCCGGCGGCATCGTAGAACGCAAACCGCTCAATTGTCTCCAACGGATCCGTGTATCCGCTCCGTTTAAGCGTTTCGCGAAAGCGAGCCCAAATCTCTGGCTCACTGTCCAACGCATATGGACCGGAGGTGGCGTATTGCATCACTGCCGCTTGTTCAATCGGAATCGCCGTGACCAGCGCCTCGAGCACTTGCACGCAATCCACCACGCCGGGGGAAAGGTTTAGGTTGACCAGTCGAGCATTCGGGCCCATTTTCGTGCGACATGGATAATTGCCGTCGGCAATGAGCACCTTCGAACCATGCCCCGCCCGTCCCAAGACTTCCAATATATCAGGCTGGATCAGTTGTCCTTTAAGCACGTCGCTATTCTCCCCGAAAGGCGTTTGGGATCCGTAAAGAAATATATTTCAGGCGGTTGGATTGTTCCGGGTGGAACGCTGCCCGTCGCAAGCCGTCCTCCCGTTGGTCGGACTCGCGGCGGAGAAAGTCATCCGCGACCGGTGTAACAGTCGGCACGAATGGGACAGGAAGGCCCCGCATCAGTGGTCAAGTTTTCGTCACCCCACCAGTCTCCCATCCCTGAAGGAAGGATGATACCCCGTCTTTTGCAAACATTCGAGCGGGGGGGTGGTGTCAGCCTTTCCACGCAGACGCCGCCGCTCAGCGAATTTTACCATCTCAAAGTGTAAGCGTTTCGCGCCCTTCGAACGACCCAGACGCTGGAAAAGCCCTGGTTTCAGGTCGTGTCCAGGTGGATCGAATTTGAACCCGTGACGGGTGCAGTCATGGCCGAAAAGGCGCCGAAAGCCGGGCTTTACCAGCTAGTCGAGACGCGAAGCTTACAGTTTGAGTTACCATCTTTCGCCCGATTCACTGTTGCCGGGCCCAAAAAGCCCGACGCACACCAAATCACCTTCACGGTTACCGTTTCCCTGGCCACCCCCACGCGGTCCTACTCCACTTCGATCAGCATGCTTTCGCTG
>JBNJEM010000695.1:0-4051 GCA_051745935.1 Planctomycetota bacterium | reverse complement strand
TTTTGCTCTCGGCGGTCTCTTTCGCTATAATCAACCCTGAGTTCTTTGGCATGTCAACAGCCCCTCGCGCGCCCGCGCGCGAATACACGATCCCGGCTCTAGGCCGCCCCAGCCTCGGCGCAAGCTCCTGGCCATCCATCCCTTACGCGCCCAGGAGTCCGCAACCGCACCAGGCCCTAGGATAGCGCCCGCTGGTACGACGCCCACACCGGACGCTGGTTGAGCGAAGATCCGATCGGGTTCGAGGCGGGGGATGCGAATCTGTATCGGTATGTCACCAACCGGCCAACAATATCCGTCGACCACCGAGGGGCAATTGCTGCTCGCGTGCCAAGCGAACAGAGCAGAACACTCGAGCCCCCGTCCAGGCTTCCAGGTCATTTGCTGGATGAATACTACCTTTTAGTCGAACTTGCCATTGAGTGGGACCAAGCCGGTTTCAACTTTGCGGCTGAACTCTTAAGGATGTTTCTTGGACGAGAGCACGCGAGGACATATGATTTATCGCAGTTCAGCAACGTTATCCAGTCAGACGAACGGTATACTGAGAAAATAGACGAGCGCAATGCTAGGCGATTGGTAAGTAAGTTTGGTGGGCATGGGGGGGCGGTCGCGAACCCGTTCGGGGTTGAGTTCTTTCTAACGGACCCGCCTGTAGAATGGGACGAGCTGCCGCCGATTGATATGCTCAAGGGCACAGACCTCGGCTGGGCATTGGGGACAGGGCGTTTCAAGGAACAAGCTTATACACTAAAGCGCGAGTCCGCGGGAAAATCCACACACGACGGTTGGTTGGTGGATTCCGTTAAATGTCAATACAGCTATCGATATACCGCAGACATGAAACAGTATGATACGTATACGTTCAGTGGCAGTTGGGAGCACTGGGCGCGAGCTATCGGAGCTTTTATTCTTGGTTCTCGCCACTACTTGGCAGCGAAAAAGCTCCAAGACTCTTCGTTGTTTGATGTAGTGAAACACAAAGAGGAGTGGGAGGAAGAGCGTACCTACCGAGTCATAACAGAGTTTCGTTGTCTTGCCCTCAACCTTGCCTCTCGACATTTCGTCATCGTCGAGAACCAAGATGGGGAAGTGATTATGCGCGATTCGTGGAGATGAGTCAGGAGTTGGCCAAAATGACCTTAAGTCGGCGGAAACTGTTGTTGGGGTCGGTAGCTCTGATTCTTGTCATGCCGATCTTCTTAATCGGAAGAGCCTTGCACGGGCATCTTGCGGGGCGGTCGTCGTTTTCGCAGTGGCTTCGAACCGGCAGCCCGAGACTGGTTCGCATAAGAATTGCTTATCAGCGCCACGTGTTGAATTGCAGTGACGCGGTGGCACTACGGTACCTGGAAGCATGCTTCGACAAGGCAATGCCCTATCACCGTTACGAACCTGACAGCCTGGATGCAAAGATTCCTGTCGGCGGACCTCAACCAAATATCACTCTGTATTTTGCTGATGGCGAACATTACACGTTTTGGTCTTGGCGCTTCACCTGCATGAGTGAGGCTGGCATTGTTCTGGTAATGCCCGGGGAACGTAGGCTGGACCCCATGTTGCCTACTCATGTGATTGTATTTAATGAACCGATGCCGGAGCTATGGCGGCAGGTTGTCAGCGTCCTCCATAACGCGGATCCTGCTGCGTTGAACTATTGATGTTGGTGGCTCGACACCGCAAACATGACCTCGACAACCTTTCGCATATTTCGACTTGGCGGACCACCTCCTGTAGTGGCGAATATTAGCCGCGAAGAATGGAACCCGAGTGCGAGTCGCTACAACTCCTGTTCTTAACGCTCTCTCGCTTGTGGTTGGAGGCAGTCATCCATCCGGCGGGAAGAATCGCATACGAGTGAAAGAAGAAGCAGAATCGCACTGTTGAATGTCATGCACGGCAACGAAGAGTGCGTGAAAGTGTGCTCGCTGGACCCACAACTCGCTGAACCCACAAATAGAGGAGAGGTTGCGTTGAGAGCATTCCATGTCTGGGGCGTTGTGCTGGTGACGGTGTCGGTAGCCTGTGGATGTAAAGATCCCGCGTCAACCGGCGGGAAATCAACAACCCGACTCAAGTCTCAACGGGAAAAAGCGGCTCAACAGCAACAAGCGGCTGCTGAAAAGCTGGGTATGCCGGTAATGATTACCAACTCGATCGGGATGAAACTAGCTTTGATTCCGTCGGGCGAATTTATGATGGGCAGCTCCGAATCGGCAGAGGCGTTGCGGAAGGCATTCGGTACAAAGCCGGAGTGGAGGTTGTTTCAAGGCGAGCGTCCCCAGCACAAAGTGCAAATAACGAAGGCGTTTTACCTGGGGGTCCACGAAGTAACGCAGCGGCAGTACGAGGAGGTTATGGGTGAGGATCAATCGAGGTTTGAAGGACTCTCACGGCCTGTGGAGCGAGTGTCGTGGGAGGACGCAGCTACGTTTTGCAAAAAGCTCTCAGATATGGCCAATGGGGAGAACTACCGACTTCCGACAGAAGCTCAATGGGAATACGCCTGCCGTGCTGGGACAACGACACGTTACAATTCCGGGAATCAGTTGGATCCACTGTATGCTTGGTTCCGGGAAAACAGTTATACGCAAACGCATCCGGTGGGGGAGAAGGAACCAAATGCGTGGGGGCTTTACGACATGCACGGAAATGTGGGGGAATGGTGCGCAGATTGGTATGACGATGAGTATTACACGCGATCCCCATTGCAAGATCCGCAGGGCCCTGCGACGGGTTCGAGGCGTGTGATGCGCGGCGGATCGTGGTTAATCGAGGCCGCCCGGTGTCGCTCGGCCCGTCGATCCAGCGAGCCGTGGGCGAAGCGCTATGAATATTTGGGCTTTCGCGTCGCTCTAGCTTTGCCTGATGAACAGACAATAGCGATAAACTCCAAAGGCACGGCCAAGTGCGAGGCGCAACCGCCGTTAGCGAAAAAGAAAAACGTGGAGTCGAAATGTGTGTTTCCTTAACTCATCAGACTAGCGGGTAAACTAGCCCTCAAGGCGGTTCCGGCGGTCCCGCCCACCCCTGCCAAGTTCCTTCTTCGGGATTAGCAGAATAACGGTCCCGCGTGGCGATGACAGCGCACGTGGAAGCAGCGTCAGGGAGTAGGGGAGAACGTCCGGAGCGGGGTGACTCATTACTTAAAGCGAAAAAGTAAACGAGTCTCCGATCCCCGTGTACGGGGTCCAAGCGGGGGGATGTGGGCCAGAGCGGCGTGCTGGGACGGGATCCAGGCGACGTGAGAGGATAATGGCCGAAACGGGCGACGGAACGTGGTCATTTGTGCGGTTTTCCCTATCCATGCGGCGAGACGTCTTCCGTGTGATGTCTCGGGTCGTTTAAAAACATCCATGAGGGTCTCCGGTGACTGATATCGCACACCCTTTCATTCTTTCATCCCGTTTCAGGAATATATCGCTCACTCAGCCAGTGCCACCCTCGATTTTAACGGCCTGGGCCCGCTCCCAGCAGAAATCGGCCAGCGTGCGGACCGTGCAGGATTCGGGGCACACGTCGACGGCCCGCACGATGTCGTCCCAGAGGAATTCCATCACGCGGCGAGCCGACGGGCGATGCGTGCCGCCGACGTAGTCCATTTCTCCTTTGCAGATCGCGCAGTGCCGGGGCCGTGGTCCATCGGACTGCCGCTCGTCGGCGTCCTCCACCTCCTCATGGTGAACCTCCACCGGCCAGAAATACCTTCGGCGGTGAACTCTGATCCGTTTAACCGCAATCCCGGAGTGCCGATCGGCCGTTGGGTGTCCATGGCTGGTGTCCAGCCACCGGTCGGCACGGAGGGATGCGCGCTGGGGCGATGGCGTTCCGTGTTGCCTTCCCCGGTTTCCAACCCCTCCTCCGGCCCCGCCATGCGGTTGCAAGATCCGGTAACCTCGCGGTTTGCTTCGCGCGCTGGTGCATTCGCGGTTTTTTTTGGCGAGGCTCGCTCGTTGCGCCATCGCGGGGGTTTCACTCTCCGGCCGCCTGAAGGAAGTGCTCGAAGAATGCGTAAATCTGGGCGTTCGATTCCTCGTTCGGCGAGTGCTCC
>JBNJEM010000694.1:0-4075 GCA_051745935.1 Planctomycetota bacterium | reverse complement strand
CACTCCAGGAAATGCGGTTGGGTGCCGCGGTCGAACAGACCCACGCGTGCAGCACGAGTGAGCGCTGCCCGCTTTCCTGCTCCAGGACGTTCCGTTCACTGAGTTTGAGCGCGCCGGTAGCGTGAGGGGGCTTCGGAGGTGGTCGGCAAGCAGGCGACTCAGGTTCCCGACGTTGATTAGGAGGTGTCGGGAGCCGCCACAAGATTACGGCGCGGGTTCCGAGTGGAAGTATTTGTGTACCGCACCGCACAGGTATTCAAAGATGGATCGTTGTTGTTGTTCGCATGTGGCGATGACCGTCCAAATGCGTTCGCACCAGGTTCGACCGCCTTCGCTGCGAGTGCCCTGCGTCTCGCGACGGTGAATCACGTGAAACATGTCGCGCGGACTTTTCAGGACACGTGCGCCATAACGCCGATTCTTCGCATTCGGATGGTTGACCAGAAACTTGATTACAAAGGCTTCTTACATGAACCTTGTCAAAACCACTGTCCTTGCTGCCGCTTTCGTGACAGCCATTTGCCGTCCGAGCGTTGCGCAAACTCGCGAAGAGCTCCTTGACAGGGTTGCGGAACTGACGCGGGCGCACGCGATCGCATCAAAGATGCCATTGAAGCAGACCGCCTTGTACTGCCATATGTTTGCTTCAATGAACGGCCGATTTCCGGGCAAGCCGTCGGACTTGCGCCAGATCTGTGATGGGGCAAAGTGGCATGCCTTGTTCGCGACATACGATGCAGAACTGATTGAAACGGGAAGAAAAATAGAGGACCGCGACAAGTTGTGGGACTGGATCGACCAAAATTCATCATTCGTCTTTCACGAACTCCCGTTCGAAGGTGATTTCCCGAACGTCGACCGATCAATCGAATTTCCGATCATCGCTGAGGAGAAGGATCCGATACATGATGGGCATAAAATTGCTGCACATCTTGACGGGCATGTCTCTTTCGCGCCGTTAGACGCGTATCCCAAACAAAGCGGAACTAATCGGTGAACCGGAGCGGGGGCGAACGCGTTTCCTTGACTCACGGGTTCCTGGCCGCCGCCGGGTTACCGCCAACGTTACAGGCCAGCAGCGGCATTGGGCAAATAGCGGGCCAACAGCTGGAACATGGGCGCACGCCGGGTGACATGGCCGTCAGACAGCACCGCGGAGGTGATGGCATGAATAAACCCTAACGTTGCAAACAGTATATGTAGGACGGGTCTCCAGGCCTACGCCGTCTTTATGCAACAATAGGGTAAACACACGGGCAAGGTGATGTGCCCTCCACCTCGTGCCGCTCGCCGTGCTGCAAACTCCGCGACCCATTTCCATTTGCTGCTCCTGCTCGGTCTAGCAACCCTCACCAGTTGTTTCAGGTCCGACATCGAGTTCCTCGGCCATGTGGGTCCATTCAACCGAGCTCTCGCTTCCAAAACCCATGGCGTCGTTTGTCATGCAGCCCGGGCGGCAGGATATGCCGCGGGAACCGTGCCAGGAACGCCACGCCCGGCGGGTGATATATACCGGTCGCGGATGACTTTCTCCGCCGCGAGTCCGACCAACGGGAGGACGGCTCGCGTCGGGCAGCTTTCCACCCGGAAAAATCCAACCGCCTGAAATATGTCTTCCACCGATTGTTGCCGCGTCGGGTGGCACGATGAGGGAGCTGAACTTCGGATCGTGCCGCAGCTCCATTGCCGTTTCGTTGAGCAATTTCATCACACTGTGAAGTGCCTTGGGTCCTGGATGCGCGGAAATCAAGGGGCTCGTGGACGCCAACGGGACCAAACCTTGTCGGCCTATACGGCCGCGATGTGATGAGGTATGCTCCATCTCGTATCCCGTCACGATGGTCCACCGGCGGCATGATCCGGCGACGGCATGAACAGGGTGACGCAAAAAGTGGGATTGCCATGAATGAAGACAAAACGCGGCAACGGGTCGAACAACTCCGGAGCACGATCGAATATCACAATCGGAAGTATTACATCGAGTCGCGACCCGAGATCAGCGACCTGGAGTATGACCGACTGTACGACGAGCTGGATACGCTGGAAAGAGCCCACCCGCGCCTCGCCACGCCCGATAGCCCCACGCAACGGATCGGTGACCAACCGATTGCCGAGCTGCAAAGCGTCGAGCACCAAGTGCCGATGTTGTCAATCGACAATACGTACAGTATCGCCACGCTCCAAGAGTACGGACGGCGCACCACCAAACTGCTGGGCGGCGAGCCAATCGAATGGGTCGTGGAGTTGAAGATCGATGGTGTCGCCGTTTCGTTGGTCTACGAAAAAGGGCTTTTGCAGCGAGCGGTAACACGCGGTAACGGGCGCGTCGGCGACGATGTCACGCACAACGTCCGCACCATACCGGAAGTCCCTCTTCGGCTCCGCGGCACCCGCCCCCCCTCCTTGCTGGAAGTGCGTGGCGAGATCTACATGACCAACTCGGACCTGGTCCTTCTCAACCAGCGCCGGCAGGCAAACGGAGAGGCACCGTTCGCCAATACGCGGAACGTGACGGCCGGCAGTATCCGGACTTTGGATCCACGCGTCTGTGCCCGCCGTCGCTTGCGCATGTTTTGTCACGGTGTGGGGTACTGCGAGGCACTTCAAACCACCAATCATATGTCGTTTTTGGATGAACTGCGCGGCTATGGCCTACCGGCCACCCCCCACGTGAAGAGTTTTTCGAACTTTCAGGCGGCAGTCGACCACTGCCAAGGGCTCGTCGAGAAACTACACGAACTGGACTTCGAAGTCGATGGCCTGGTCCTCAAGGTGAACGATTTTCGGCAACGGGAGCGGTTGGGCACGACCGCCAAGAGTCCCCGTTGGCTGATTGCCTACAAATTCGAAAAATACGAGGCGGCAACTCGACTGAACGCGATCAGCGTGCAAGTTGGAAAGGCCGGAACCATTACTCCCGTGGCGAAACTGGAACCCGTTGAACTTGCCGGCACCATTGTCAGCCGCGCCAGCCTGCACAACGCCGATGAGATCGCGCGCAAGGATGTTCGCGTTGGAGACGAAATTGTCGTCGAAAAGGCGGGCAAGATTATCCCGCATGTCGTGCGCGTTGAAAAACACAAGCGGCAGTCGGAGCTTCCCCCCTTCCGCTTCCCCACGCATTGCCCCGCCTGCCACACCCCGGTGGTGAAGGATGAAGGTGGGGTCTATATTCGCTGCCCGAACTACCGCTGTCCAGAACAACTCAAGGAACGCATTCGGTATTTCGCCAGCCGTAATGCCATGGATATCGAAGGACTCGGCGATAAACTGGTCGACCAGCTCATCTCCCGAAAGCTCGTGACCGGATACGGCGATCTGTATCGCCTTGAAACGCACCAGGTGATCGTCTTGGAACGTATGGGAAACAAGTCGGCGGAAAACCTCATCCATGCGATCGCCACCAGCAAATCGCGTGGATTGGCCCGGCTCCTCAACGCCCTCTCGATCCGACACGTGGGAGTCCGGGTGGCGATGGTCATCGCGGATCACTTTGGCAACATGGACGCGCTACGGAACGCGTCCTTGGAGGAATTGAGCGGCATCGACGAAGTCGGCCCTACCATCGCCAAGAGTGTATACGGGTTTCTCCATGACGCCGAAGGGGCCGCCATCATCGCTGAACTGGAAGAATTGGGCGTGTTAATGGAAACACCGCAAACGGCCGAGGCTCAAACCCAACACGTCCTGAAGGACAAAACCATCGTCCTGACGGGAACCTTGAACAAATACACCCGCGATGGCATCCAAGCCCTGATCGAGAGATTGGGGGGACGAGCGGCCTCCAGTGTCTCCAGGAAGACGGATTTCGTGGTTGCCGGCGAAAAAGCAGGCAGCAAACTCACCAAGGCCCGACAACTCGGCGTCCCTGTTCTTACCGAGACCGAATTCGAACAGCTCGTCGAACACGGATCCCCGCCCAAACCGCCAAAGTAGCCCGGGAACGGAAACAACATATACCGGTCGCGGGTGACTTTGTCCGCCGCGAGTCCGACCAACGGGAGGACGGCTTGCGTCGAGCAGCTTTCCATCCGGACAAATCCGACCGCCTGAAATATACCGGTCGCGGGTGACT
>JBNJEM010000693.1:0-4084 GCA_051745935.1 Planctomycetota bacterium | reverse complement strand
AATGTGAGATCTTCAAACAACCGCAAAAAGACATTTATGCGCTGTAAAAGACGGGCCTGGAGACCCGTCCTACGCCGTCTTTATGCAACAATAGGGTTAACATATCGTTCTCATGAATCAGGCAATACTCGCACAGTCCCCTTGCACGAGCAGCCACCAAACGGCGCAGTTCAATGGAAACATAACTGCTCATCTCGCACGGAGCATTCGAGCTTTGGCTTTGGGTAGCCGTTCACGGGTGCCGCTACACGGCTTGGACACGCAAGACCCGCATGGATGCCATGGGCTTGTCCCGTGGTCCGTTACGTTCCACGCTACCGACGGCCAGGAGTGGTGTGTCTGACCGGTCTGTAGCGGCGAGCGTGAACGGTTACGGCTTTGGCCAGACGCATAACGTGTTCGATCTGAAGGTAGTGATCGAGTTCGGATGTTTCCTCTGGTGTCAGTCCAGTCGACTTCTCTCTATACAGCACATGCAGCGGATCGGCAACGCGATCTCTCGACTGCTGTGATGGACTGAATGCAGCAACCAACTCCGGTGTTGTTCCGGTTGCGATAAAGTCGCTGATCTCGTCGTAGGCTCGGATCATCGCCCGCCCATCATTCCGGATTAACCGGCGGGCCCGATATACGACTTGGCAATGACGACGTTGTCAAAGAAGACGACATTGACCTTGTTCTTGGTCCAACGGTCGGTGACGTAGCTTTCCAATGTAAAGGCGTTGGCCCACAACGTGGGGCTGGCGCGCCAGTTGATGCCGCGCCAATGTCCTCGCAGTTCGCCATCAATCCAGAACGCTTGTTCTCCATCACTCCGACCCGGTGTATTGTGCTTGAGCATCATCTCCGCGCAAATCCACGCATCACGCGGAATGTTAGGCTGCTCGGCGGGACGGAAGCCATTGCCCCAGTAGCGGCCATCCGGGCTCTTTTCCATTTGGTGCCAATAGCTGTAGAAGTTCCAACGCCCGGGTGGTGGCCAGCGTCCCCAATTGCCCCATGGTTCCAAGGCCGTCGAGAAACGCTCATCGCCGTTCGGTCTTTCCCCGGCTCCGCCAAACCCACTCCAGCGCGCTTTGCCATCCAGTCCCTTATTCGCGCGCAACGTGCAGAAATGATGGACGTAGTCACAGTCCTCGTCGAATTTGGTGTAGAACCGAATAAAGAGCGTTTCGTTTGATGCAAACCACTTGGTCAGACCTCCGCCCGTGTTTTTGCCGAGCGTGGCCGTGACCTGAAGAGCCCGCTGGCCCACCGGTTGCGCGTCGGTCCGCGTATCGACCAGCCGCAGTACACGTTCGTCCTTGTCGCGCATACTGTCCCACCCCGCGCCTAATTCTCCCCGCTCGAAGTCGTCGGCGAAGATCACGTCTTTGTGCGAGGCGATCCCCGTATCCGCGGCGAACGCTGCGGCCAACCCTTTGTCACTGGGCAACTCGCTCTTGCCGGCCAGGTTTTCCCACTCCCCTGTTTTCTGGGCTCGGCACGTTGACGGACCGTCGATCAGCGGCAATGCCAGTGACGCCATACAAACAAACGATACACGAAGTGAGTTTCGGCGATTCATGTCAGTCCCTCATGAAAAAACTGGTCGCGTTCCTCGCTGCTGCCCGCGTTGAAGTCGCGAAGAATCGCCTCGACTTTTCCACGCTCGCGAGGAAAGAAGTGATGGAACGGTTCCGCCATCACGTCGTCACAGATACCCAGCAGGGATAGGGCGCACTTAAGCCCTTTAATGACGGCGGAGGCGTGGCGGCCGACGCGATAGATGCGGCCCAGACTGCACACTTGTTGCTGAAGTTCCACCACGCGTTTCTCGTCGCCCGCGACAGCCGCCTCATACAGAGCAACAAACAACGCGGGGTACAGATTGGCGCCCCCGGACACCCCACCCGTCCCGCCGCTTCTCATCGCCTCGCCCAACAGACGTTCCGGGCCGACCAGCAACGACCAATCCGGACGATCTCGGGTCACCTCTCGGATCCGCCGAAAGTAGTCCATGTCGCCCGAACTGTCCTTCAGGCCGACGATCCCTGACAAGTCCAGGATTTGCCGAATCGTCTCCGGCTCGAACGGGACCTTCGTCATCATCGGCATGTTGTAGAGCAGCAGCGGCAGCGGGAGCCTGGGAACGAGACGCCGCAGATAGTCGAGCAATTCCGTCTGCCCGGCGGGAAAATAATAGGGGGTGGACAAAACCACGGCATCCGCCCCCATTTCAGCGGCGTAGCAGGCCAGATTCACCGTCTCCACCACCGACGTGTCGGTGACCCCAACCAACACGGGGACACGGCCGCCCACCCGTTGGCAGGTTCGCTGAATGAGTTCACGGCGCAAGCGGTAACTGAGGCTCGGCGCTTCGCCGCTGGTACCGAGGATGAAGAGCCCATGGACTCCCCCAGCAAGGATATGTTCGATCAGCCGTTCCGTTCCCTCGACGTTCAACCTGTCATGGTCGGAAAGTGGCGTCACCATGGGCGGCACGATGCCGCGCAACGGCGCGGGTAGATTTGAAGCAGACATCGTGTGCAGTTGCCTTCCCAATAACCTGCTGGAGCTCTCCGGTTTTCCCGATACGTCCTCCTCGCGATTCAACGCCCGTTAACAGCACGCCTCACACACGCGAGACCGAACATCGGCTGACGCCTACTTGTCCGCGTAAATGCGAATGTTGTCAAAGTCGTTGACGTCATCAAATGAACCGATCCCAACTCGCCCTTTTCCGAACGTCTTGTCGACACACTTCATATGTGGCGTCTCCATATCGTCGAAATAGATTTCGATGATGCCGCTTTCCGTGTCGCGGACCACTTTCACGTCGTGCCACTGGTCGTCCCAAGGTACCGGCTTCTTGTTGTCGGTCAAAGCTCGGCGAGGCGCGCCGTCGACGATCATGATCTGGCCGCTGTGAGGGTCGGGCTTCGCCCCGAGGTGAACGTAATAGAAATGTTCTGGATCCTGGTGATTGAAGAAAATGCAGCAGTCCCGGTGCCCCCCCGTGTCGAGGATGCTTTTCACCTCCAACTTCATGACGAAATCGGAAACTTCTAGATCCTTGATCAAGGCAATGGTCAGCGGGCTGCGATGTTTAGGTTTGTAATCGCTACGCCGGCGGATAATACCAAACGCTTTTCCGCCGTCGCGATCGTGCAGTTCCCAGTTCGTGTCGTCCGTCGTTTCCCAGCGAGCGGTCCCCTGCTCAAAATCTTCTTCAAAAACCAAACGCATGCCCTCGGGCGCCTGTTCGGCCTCCTCGGCCAAAGCCACGGTCGCCACGAAAGGAATCAAAAGTGCCAAGGGGGTGATCATTCGCGTTGTCATGGATGCTGCTCCTATCGTACTCAAGGATCACTACCGAAAAAAACCGTGTTCTTTTTTCATGAAAACCGTTCGGGAACCGCTCTAGACCTTTAACTGCCAGCCGTCCCGGTACGGACGCTGGATGTATTGCTTCAACTCGGGGCGGCCCTTGACCTCCATCTTTTCCGCGTCCCACTCGAGTTTGGTATCGGGCACGCGTTGAGCGACAACGCCGATCAAGATTGTCTCGGTCAGGGAAGCGGCATATTGGAAGTTGGATTGCCCTTCGGCCACCTTGCCTTGGATCGCATCGACCCATTCCTGATAGGGGTTCTGGTTCGCCGCACGGGGAATGGACGGCTCAGGCTCTTGGAGATCATTCGTCAAGCTGTCCGGCTTGACAACCCATCCCCTGCCGCGATGGTAGAATAATTTGCCCTTCTCGCCAATCACCACGCTGCCGTACTTCCGAAAGTCCATGCCGTCCAACACATCTTCTCCTGGGTGATTGTATTCATTGCTTTCCTTCACCAGCTTCCAGCCGTCACGCTCAAAATGAGCGTCGACATAGCCGTCGTACCAGCAGTACTTGAACCCGTCCTTCGACGAGTACTTCCCGGCAGGGAATTCCCACGTGATTTTCGAGTTGATGGGCGGCGAAATATCCGTGGCGCCCGATTGCTCGGCAATCACGCCGGTGGGGGCGTTCGTGTCCATGGCCCAGTAGCCCATGTCCATGATATGACACGCCATATCACCAAGGGCTCCCGTGCCGTAGTCCCAC
>JBNJEM010000692.1:0-4091 GCA_051745935.1 Planctomycetota bacterium | reverse complement strand
CGATTGAGGAGAGGGGGGCTTTTTACGCGCAGCCAGCCAAGTTCTTGCCATTCTGTGCAGGATTTCACCCGTCACTATACCGGTCGCGGATGACTTTGTCCGCCGTGAGTCCGACCAACGGGAGGACGGCCTGCGTCGGGCAGCTTTCCACCCGGACAAACCCGACCGCCTGAAGTATATCTAGCGAGATTGTGGTACAATGGCCGTTCGAGGTTTTGAAAGGACCCCAGAGACGGCCTCGGACGGCGATCGTACTTGAGCAAATCGCATGCTGATCTTTCGGGACGGGAGCGACGTCCAGATTATAGCATGTACAGCCGTCCGGAACCAACGATCCAACGCCTCGGCTTCGGAAAGGATCGGCGGGGGCCTCCTCGTAAAACGCCCTAGGTGAAAAAAACGACTGGTTTGTTATGGCTTGTTATACCGGTCGCGGATAACTTTGTCCGCCGCGAGTCCGACCAACGGGAGGACGGCTTCCGTCGGGCAGCTTTCCACCCGGACAAATCCGGCCGCCTGAAACCTAACGTTGCAAACAGTATATGTAGGACGGGTCTCCAGGCCCGTCTTTTCAGTATATGTAGGACGGGTCTCCAGGCCCGTCTTTTCAGTATATGTAGGACGGGTCTCCAGGCCCGTCTTTTCAAGTACGAAATCGTACTTGATCTGGTGTCCGCGGATCTCACGAAATGTGAGATCTTCAAACAACCGCAAAAAGACATTTACGCGCTGTAAAAGACGGGCCTGGAGACCCGTCCTACGCCGTCTTTATGCAACAATGGGGTGAAGTATAGGAGGAATGACGATGTATGCTGGACGTGCCGTCAGTCGACGAGATTTCGTGAAGAACCTGAGTGCCATGGTGGCGGGCGCCATGGTGTGTGCCGCGGTCGTGGGCATCGCCACCCGCGCGGCGGAAGCGGAAGAACACGGGCTACCCAAGGTGGAGGTCAAAAACGTGCGTCGTGTTTTTCACAACGGGGAACACAACGCCTTCACGGACCTGGTCCGATTTCAAGACCGGTTTTACTTGACATTTCGAAGTTGTCCCGATGGACACGCGGTTCATCCCTCGGCGTCGATAATCGTCCTTGAAAGCAGCGATGCTCGGGCATGGAAACAGGTGCACCAGTTCCATGTACCGAAACGGGACACGCGGGACCCTCACTTTCTGATCTTCAAGGACAAACTGTTCGTCTACACCGGGACGTGGTATTGTGGCGACTCGGCGCCGGAGGTCTACGAGATGAACCAGCATCTGGGCTACGCCGTTACCAGTCCGGACGGTCGCGACTGGAGCGATCCGATCATGTTGGAGGGAACCTATGGACACTACATATGGCGAGCGGCGGCCCATGACGGCACGGCCTATCTGTGTGGCCGCCGCAAGCGGGAATTCGTCGAGGCTCCACGCTCCGATCGGTCGCTGGTCGAATCCGCCATGCTGGAAAGCGACGACGGACTCATTTGGCGGAAACGAGCCCTGTTTCAAACCACCGAAGGCAACGAGACCGCCTTTCTCTTCGAGCCGGACGGAACGGTCGTGGCGGTTTGCCGTTTGAGCGGTCCCAATGCCTTGCTTTGCCGCTCGAAACCTCCGTATACCGAATGGAACCGAACGGATTTGAATCGCTACATTGGCGGTCCCCTGTTGGCGGAGTGGGGGAATCGCTATCTCGTGGGTGGGCGGAAGACCGCTGGGGCCCCAGCCAGAACGGCACTGTCGTGGCTAGTTGACGAAGAATTGCACGAGTTCGCCGTACTGCCCAGTGGGGGTGACAACTCCTACCCGGGGTTCGTCGAGCTGAGCCCGACTCGAGGCCTCGTCTCCTGGTATTCCAGCCACGAAAAGGATGAGTCGGAGGATACCATCACGGCCATTTACCTGGCGGAGTTGCGGGTTGTCGAATGAGTAGCCGTTCACGGGTGCCGCTACATGACCTGGACACGCAAGGGCCGCATGGATGCCACGGGCTTGTCCCGTGGTGGTTCACGTTCGCCGCTACAAACCGGCCAGACACACCACTCCTGGCCGTCGGTAGCGTGGAACGTAACGGACCACGGGACAAGCCCGTGGCATTTGCACCTCGAAAAGCCTTTCCTCAATATGTGCAACGGACGCGCGAACGTCCACGGACATCAGTCTCTTGCCCGTGAACGGTTACTCGAATGAAAGGGCCTTCCGAAATTCGCTGTTCCTGTCAAGAAGGGTATCTATTCCCATGCATGGTTTCTCGATATTCTGGTCTTCATGCCTAGTTGTTACTTTTGTACTGCGAGCGGCGTGGGCGGACATTCCAGATGACTACGAACTGCCACCGGCTCCCGGGCCTCACGTCTCGCCGGAGTCCACGGCGGACGGGTTTTCAAGGCGGCAGCCGATCGTGATGACGTCCTACTTTTACTGGTACGATGCCGAGACCAAGGCGCATATCGTGAATCCCGACGGCAGCGATGCCTTGACGAATCATCCCCCGACCCTTGACGGGTTAAGCTATCGGAATCCAGCGTGGCACCGGCAACAACTGGACGATATGGCGCGGGCTGGAATCGATGTCGTGCTGCCGGTCTATTGGGGTACACCCGGGACACGCCGCTCCTGGAGCAACGTTGGCTTACCGCCGTTGGTCGCGGCTCGCGAGCGGCTTCTGAGCAACGGACGAGACGCGCCCAAGATCGGGATGTTTTACGATACCAGCACGCTCCGCCATAACCCGCGGGATTACCACGTGGATTTGCGGACGGCGGCGGGCCGACGCTGGTTCCATGGAACCATTCGCGATTTCTTCTCCCTGGTCCCGCCCCGGCACAGAGCCTGCATTGAGGGACGTCCCATTGTTTTGCTGTACGCCAGTGCCTTTGCCGCCGGCGTGGATGAAGACCTGTTTCCTCGCGTCCGCGAGATGTTTCGATCCGACTTTGGCACGGACCTCTACCTGGTCAAAATGCAGGGATGGCCCGGTGAGGCTGACAGCGTGTATATGTGGGGCGGGGCGCTCAAACCGCGATATCTCGATGTAGCTGCCATCGGCCCGGGCTACGATCATTCCGCCGTTCCAGGACGCGATCCGCTGGTGCGTGAAAGAGAAAACGGCCTCTTCTACATGAAAGCGTGGGAGAGACTGCTGGCCGAACCGCCCGCCACGCGGCCCTGGATGGTGCACGTCGAGACGTGGAACGAATGGCACGAAGGAACGGATGTTTGCGAGAGCCGCGAGTACGGACGCAAGTACATTGAGTTGACTCGAAAGTACGCGGACCTGTTCCATGCTCGCCGCCAAGTTGATCCCGAACACGTGCCGCCGGCTCCCAAACAAGTCAAGGGCTCACCGGGCCATGAACGTGGAATCCAAATCTCGCCCCATCCCGAAGGGGACGGGCCGGTCGCGGAACGAAAGGTGGCTGGCAGGAACGCGTGGAGCACATTGCCGAATGACCATTCTCCCAGCCACCGCTACCTGTACTTCGATGTCGATGACAGGTTTTTGGGATTGGGCGATAAATCGGTGAAAGTCACGATTTGCTACCTGGATAGCGGACCCGGTCATTTCACGTTCCAGTACGATTCCGCCGATCCACGCGTATCCGGCGTGTCACAACGTTTCCGCGAAGGCCACGTCCAACCGATCCGGGACAGCGGAACATGGAAGGAAGTCTCTTTTGTCGTGCCCCACGCGCTGTTCGCCGGACGCGCCAACGGCGATGATTTCCGGTTGGCTTGTGCCGACGCGGAGCTGATGATCCATTCAATAACCATGCAGCGAGCGGAAGACGATGCCCCAGGCACGAAGAAATAAGAGCCCAAAACAAAACCATTCAGCAGTGCTTTATACCGGTCGCGGATGACTTTCTCCGCCGTGAGTCCGACCAACGGGAGGACGGCTTGCGTCGGGCAGCTTTCCATCCGGAAAAATCCAACCGCTCTCACGTGATTGTGCCCCCCTCGCGGCCCCCATGTTTTTGTGTCGCATCTTTTTGTCAACTGTCATTTAAGGACAAAAACATGCAGGACAAAAATATCACATTTTATCCAAAATATTCAGTGGCTACGCTTCCGCCCTTGAAACACGCTAACTGGTTGTAAATAAACA
>JBNJEM010000691.1:0-4108 GCA_051745935.1 Planctomycetota bacterium | reverse complement strand
CTGTATCGGTATGTACAGCACCAGGTGCTTTGGGCGGTGGATCCGCTTGGATTCAACGTGCGTTCTTCCGGTGCAGGACGGAATCCTTGGGTAGGAACGGGCGTGGATACCGGGGATACTGCGTTCAACGAGCACTGGTGGAAATTGACGCGAGGTCACCACACACGGCATCGTATTAATCATCCTCAATTAGGGCACTCTGTGGACCTGCATCCGACGGAATATAGGGAAACTGGGTGGAGTCTCTTTGAATACGCGGTATCGTCTCCAATGCTACCGCCAATAGACTGGCCGGAGTCAGTCCCCGACGTGCCCGACATTCCTGATGTTAAGATCACAGGGGAGTGCAACATTCGGATTTATGTTGGGCACGGAATCTGGAGTCTTTGGGGAGAGGATCCAGCCGCGCAGAAATTTCGCGAGGATCACGACAAGGATACGAACATTATCACCGGATGCGGAAACTACCTCGGGCTCGTTGCTTGTCGAAGTCGCAAGTTGAATAATCTGGTGGACGAGAGGCGTCAAATTCCAGACTTCCCCACAACTACGCTCGTACTTCATAGTAGCAAGGTCATGGAAGAAACCGAAAAAGCATTAAAGAAAGCCAAAGAATGGCAGGACACGCTGTGTGAAAAGCGCAAAGAGTTCTGCGATGACGGAACAGCTGAACGGTACGATTCGACGTGTCGGGACATGCAACGATGTGATAGTGTCACGATACATGTTGTATGTGACAAGGACATAAAGACGTTATTAAAAATGGGGATATACAATAAAAGGTTGCGTCCTAATGGGCGGGTAGTCGCGCGTGGGCGTGTTCGCGGACTGCCCACCGAGGAGTCAAAACGGATATGTGGATTGAAAGAGAAGACAGATTGTTTGAGCGATGAATAACCAACTGAAATTCCTTTGGTTCCGTAGATGCGGCCTGAATCTGCTCACACAACGCAAACTTAGTGGGCATGTACGGGGGGAAACGATCTTGTTTCTAAGTGTCCCATTGATATGCGTACTTGTGATTTGGGTAACGAATCAGGTGGTGTCGTTTCAACAAGAAGAGAGGGCACGAACATATCTAGAAGCTCCTCTACAACGGGACAGTGGGGAGACGTCACACGCCTGGTCGGTTGGGGGCCGAACGGCCGCACGTGTTCCTCGGTGGTGCATCAAGGAATTGAAGAATGCAAGGCTTTACACTCCAATTACCGATATAGGAATCGGTTATTTGAACACTGCCGCGCCATTGGATGAAAATGCATGGCAACACATACGTGCCTGTCGATATTTGGAAACTTTTGAGATTTCCGAATGCAACGTTGAGTATCCTATTGACTTTTCAGAGCTATCATGTCTTCGATGTCTGGCAATTGACAAGTGTTCTATACCGTCCCAGTCTATTGACACTCTAACGAGGTTGTCACAGCTCCAGTACCTCTTGGTCAGTAAGAGGGTGGGGCTGGACCTTTGGTTGCCGAGTATTGGCAAAATTCCGAATCTTAGAAGACTTGAATTGACTGGCGACTGTACCGATCATGGTTCTAAGCCGCTCGCTAAATTGTCGCTGTTAACAGAGTTGTCGCTGACGAGTAGTCGGGTTACATCGAAGTTCATCTCAATTTTGCTGCCAATGAAACGTCTCACGATTCTTAAATTATGCCGTACATGCATTGATGACCGGGGTCTCCAAAGGCTTTCGCGAATGAAACAACTCCGGATACTCGCGATGGATAACAGCCCGCACATTACCGAACATGGTATCCGTTCGCTGGCGGCCCTGGGCAAGCTACACATTCTGTCATTGAGACGGTGCCCGATAACCAGCGATTCTGCCCAATTCCTTTCGCGTCTCACGGCTCTCCGAGGCTTGATATTGTCCGAGACCGAACTCGACGACGAGGGATTTCAGAAACTTCAGCCGTTGGGCAACCTCCGCTGGATTCAGGTGAACGCAACTGGTATCAAAGACCTCGGTCCCGATCTCTGTTTTCCCGCGTTAGAGTACCTTTCTGCCGCAGATACTAACCTCAGCGACAAGGGTGTGCAGCGCCTTTCTCATTGTCCCAAACTGGCATTCTTGGATATATCCAACACACAGGTTACTAATGCTTCAATTGGCACACTTGCATCAATCGCGTCGCTGCGGTCCGTGAATGTACATGGAACGAAAATCGACCAAGAATCTCCTGAATGGCAGCGTTTCACCAGTGCTCTGAAGGACAAGCGTGTTTATGATAGTCGCCCGAATACGGCGCCTATAATTGAGTCACCCGCTGAGTCGTATACTTCCAGGCTGCAATTACTCTTGGATACGTTGGAATAACTGTCCCTTTCTTCGGGAATAGCGGAGTAACTGGCCCGCAGCACGGTGACAGCGCACGGGGAAGCGGTGGTGCGGAGTAGGGGGGAACGTCCGGAGCGGGTGACTCATTACTTAAAGGGATAAAGTAATCGAGCGTCTGGTTGTGCTGGGACGAGTGCGATCGGGAGGTTGGTGTCACAGGTGTGCCACCGGGGCGTGGAAGAGATGGCGTGGGGTGTCAATGTCTGAAGTGGGGGACAGTAGCTGGTCATTTTTGCGTTTTTCCCTATCCATGCGGCGAGACGTCTTCCGTGTGATGTCTCGGGTCGTTTAAAAACATCCATGAGGGTCTCCGATATTGAGCTCAGTGGGCGCCGGGCGGGCACGTCAGAGGACGGCGAACGCCAGACGCCCTTGTGGGTCGGGCGGTGGACCGCGTCGTGGATTGGCCGGGTCCGACGCCGCTTGGCTCTTTTGCTGGGTGTCACCCTGTTCATCCGCCGATTCGCGTTCACGCGCGGCGGCCAGGGCGGCTTCAATGCGTGCGCGGCAGACCTCCACCCGAGTGCGAACCTGGCACGACTCCGGGCAGACGTCGACGGCCAGCACGATGTCGTCCCAGATGAACTCCATCACGCGGCGGGCGGAGGGGCGATGCGTGCCGCCGACGTAGTCCATCTCGCCTTTGCAGACCGCGCAGTGTCGCGGGCGCGGTCCCTCCGCTGCTTCGGTCGGCTCGTCCGCGTCCTCCACCTTCTCATGGTGAACCTCCACCGGCGGCACGCCCAATTGGTCACGGATCCGGGCCAAGTTTTCGGTGCGTACCTGATAGCCCCAAAATCCATAGCGTCGTTTGTTATGCAGCCCGCGCGGCAAGATATGCTGCAAAAACTGTGACAGGAACGCGACACCGGGACTATGATGGACCTTGCGGCGATTGTCATCCCGGTAGTCCTTGTACGAGAAGTACACCTCGCCGTCCTCGATCTTGATCAGGCGGTCGTTGGCGATCACCACGCGGTTGGCATAGCGGGCCAGGTAGCTGACCACCTTCTCGCTGGGCGTACCCGTTTCCACCCCCTCGGGCCGCCATACATGCCGGTGCCGTACCTGCCAGTTGATGTGCCGCAGGGGCGCCAGCCACCGATCAAAGCCCTCATGCGAGGCGAGGCACTGCCACGGATCCGTCAGTTCCAAGGCGCCGGAGGCGTGCATCTCCTTCAGCATCGCGAGGAACCGGTTGCGAAACGTGCTGGCCAACATCTCCTCGGACAGGAATCGGTCCGACCTCGCAGCTTCACGGGCTGGAACCCCGCCAGCCGATGCTGAGCGCACACGGCGTGGGCGCCACGGGCGGAACAAGCCTCTGAAAGCTTTGCGACGGCGTGACGCGGGCCGGGGCGTGAAGGTGCCTTCCGTCTCGGGACGGAGTCCCAAGCTACCGGATCGCCACGTCCGCCGCCCGTAGCTCGGGAATCCTTTCCCGAGACGAACCGCCGCGACGCCCCACCACGTCCGCCGCCCGTCGAAGAGGCTGCGGAGCTTCACCGGCTGGAACCCTGCCAGCCGATGCTGAGCGCACACGGCGTGGGCGCCGCGGGCGGAACAAGCCTCTGAAAGCTTTGCGACGGACGAAAGCAGACATGCTGGTTTTTGGCCTGGTTTTCGCCGTGGGTTTGACAGCTTGGTCAAGGGCACGAAAGCAGAGGCACGAAAGCAGACATGCTGGTTTTTGGCCTGGTTTTCGCCGTGGGTTTGACAGCTTGGTCAAGCATTTGCAGAGCGTAATAGTCGCCGGAAGACGCG
>JBNJEM010000690.1:0-4119 GCA_051745935.1 Planctomycetota bacterium | reverse complement strand
ATCTCAGCATCCCGGCTTCACCTCTTACGGCTACGTCGCGCTGCGCCTTGCCATCCTCGAACCTTCACATCGGGATCGAAATCGGTATCGAGGTCGGGGGCGGTATCGATCCGCCTGTTGAGTCTCAACAGGAAAGGGGACGGCACGCGCTGAACGTTTCTGACAGGCTCCCACTGCTCCGCCCGCCGCGGCCAGCCTGCCACGGTGCTGGTGAACGCTTACCGAGGGGCCACACTCCAGAACCTCTTCGGAAGGCACACTACCAAGCGCAACCCCCCCCTCCACCCATACAATTAGCACAAGGAACGTTAACCGCGCCCACATCGCATTTTGATACATCGCCATGCTATTCCCGCGCAAATCGCAATCCCTAGGACAATATTGACAATCAGCAAGCCTGTTCTCTGCCTACTGCGTGCCCCTGCGGAAGGCCCACGTCCGCTGTTGTCTTGCATCGAGTGGACTACCTTTGCATCAGCCACAAGCTTGTCAAGGTTTTTCTCCGTTCCATTGCCACCCGTAATGAATGTCAGCTCGCGAACTTCATCGATCACTCTCATTCCGGATGGAAACGCAAGATCGAACAGATCGTTACTCACGGGCGAGTTGAATCGCGATTGCGATAGCTCTACAGTCGTCGTAGTCACCGAAATTGGCTCCTGAAAATGGCCGAACTCCTTGAAGCAGTTGAACTCTGTGAAAATGACCTTCGTCGGGATCCACACTCCATCATCCACTTCTTGAGCTCGTTCAATTACTGAAGTGTTGAACAGTAGTCGCTTTGAGTAACGATATCGTTCACATCTCACAGGCAACAGACCTCTGTCTGGATCAAACCACACCTTCCATGAGAAGTCGGGAAGGTCATCCCCACCCAGTGGCGATTCGACCAATACCATGCCAGCTTCAGTCGTGCTAACAGTAGTCTCGGGGCGCTGGCGAAACAGTTCTTCGTATGGCGTGCAGAAATATGGGCCCCGAATAAAGCTGAAGTAATCATGCCCGTTTTTGGTGTATCGAATGAGAGGGGGTTGGATCAGACCGCGATACTGGTCCATATTCACCGTTTTCACTATTTCCCCATCGAACGTTCGTGTGGAAATAATCGTACTTGTTTTGGGGTCCAACTCCTCAATTCTTCGTTTTCCACTTTGGGTCATGACCTGTCGATACAAAAAAAACTCTATCTCTTCGGCCCCTGGCACCGGCCTGTAAAACTCTATTTGCATTCGATCTGTATCGCTCGTGCGCCTTGCATGCAGGAGGAGCTTGCGTTCAACTCTCAAGCGAACATCAAACGACGAAAACGCCCGCCGGGACCTTTCTATTGCATCGATGACGCGTTTTGTGTCAGTACCATCAATTTCAAGCGCCATCGTGAAGTTTGCAAGCGAAACTGTCAGGATACCCCAGGCAGACAGCTGACAGAGAATCCTGAACATTCGCGCGACAATCCACCTTCTTATGCGCGACCACATATACATATACTCGTCCGCCATCAATAATAATCCCAGGTACGCGGCGTCGATGCGAAAGGGCTAGCTTTCATCGCAGTTTGTGTCTAAATAATCGTATGTATTGGCCGGGCAGTCAATTGTCACTCCGGAGGTTTCACATACGCACTTCTCATCTGCTACCGTGCACCCGCCCATTTGTTGCTTACCACAACCGTCTGCGCTATGTTCACTCGTGCTGCAGTTGGCGTTGTATGGAGGCTGTGCAAGACACTCATCGGTTGAATAAGTAGAATCGTCACATAGAAAGCACAGTGTCGCCGCACAGTCATCCACCGAAACGGGGCCGCACATATGATCTTTGTCGCAGGAACCGTCACTTGCCAACCGATCACATTCTCCTCCGTAGACCCTCGCGGACTCACTGTCACCGAGAGCGCGAGAGCTATCCATTGGTCTTAGCAGCAAAAGCGACCACAAGAGGACAGTGCTGACGACGATCCAACGAAAACACTCATTTAATGTAACCGTCATTATTCACCTCGCATTTCATCAACTGACGTACCGAGAATTTGAAAATGCCGCCTCTTCGCCGGGACAGTGAAGAAACATAACTGGGTGTCATGAAAAAGCTTTTCAACAACTTGCCGAGCTGGAAACACCCACGTTCTCAACATCGCCAAAGCGCCCCAGTCGGACTAACGGTTTTGCCTCCTCTCACCACATCATGTCCATGTCGCGAGCTTCTGAAGTCGCGAGCTTCTGAAATCCCGGAAAAGGTCCGGCGTTTCTCCATGTGACTGTATTGCGTGCGCTCCCTATGCGCCTGACTCGCATCGACTCAGTCGTCATCTCAACCGGCGTTTGGACAAACCACTCCCTCTTGTCAGTCAGCCGTCCGAGCGCATATGGAGCGTTGGACAGTCGTCTCAACGAGTCCGTTTCGTCGTATGGGGGAACCTCGATGAGCGCCACTCGCGGAACGTTTGCGTCGGCAGCCGAGCGTGCAGCCAGTTGTTCGTATCTCGTTATCGCCTCGCGGCATTCCGGGCAGTCGTGGTGATAGAGCAGGACGATCCAAATGCCTTCGGAGAGTTGCTCCTGTAGCGGCCGTTCGCCTGGTTCTACTTGACCTGGAGCGTCTTCGATGAACTGCAGGAGAGGGAACCGTTTGCCGATCCATCTTTCAGGCTCAAGGATCACCACACTGTCGTCGCCAATAATGATGCCGTTCTCGGCCAGAACGGCTGGTTGGTACGTGGCCACGGCGAAAACCGCCGGTACGCCGACCAGGAGCCAGATGACCCATACGATGGGCCCTCGGAGGGCCAAGGGAACAGGCCCCCCTTCGCCATCCGTAACTCGGGACAGTCCCCGCTTCGGCTGCCATCGCAACAGGGCCAGCACGGCCGCCCCATCCATCACGAACGTGTACCAGGGGTTTACGGCAACCCGGCCGAAACAGCCGCAAGTGGCAGCCCCGGAAAGAGCCTTGTAGAGCGAAACGGTGGCGAACACGGCGAAGCACACGACGGCTGCCCGGCGCGTCCACGCGGGCTGGATATTGGCAAGAAGCCAGAGACCAAAGAAAAGCTCGAACTCCACCACGGCGATCAGAAACCAGCGGGAATCGAGAAGCCCGGTGCCGAGGACTGGCTCCGTGGCCAGCTGGTAGCCCTTGAGCCCGGCGGCCAGAAGAAGCACGCCGGCGAGAGAGATGCGAACAACATCGTACGCGATGACGGGTCGCATGGCTGTTCCCTCCCCGTCGCGAGGCAAGCGGCAGCAACAGGTCCGCCATCGCCGTGATGGTACCGGTCCTCGGGCCGGCGTGCGGGCCGCTGCTGACAATGCCCCTGTTTATACCCCGGCGCGGAGTTGTGTCAACGCTTTTTCCGTTCAAGAGGACCGTATTTTTCGGGGGGGGGGATAGTCGTAAGTCTCTTGTGAGTAAGCACTTGCGCGTCGCGAAAAAAATCGGAACAATATGCCACCCGCGCGGGAAACGGGGCCCTGAGCGGCGTGGAGCCCCCGTTTTGTCGCCGCCTTGTCGTCTGGAGCGAGGTACCGCGGTAGCCTGGGATGTCGTGAAACGATCCGTGCCAGCGAAAAGCCGAAGAAGCGTGAAGTGCTCGCGCACCTCAGTGACATGCCTGTGTCACGACATAAGAGAGGCGGTTGGCTGGTCCCGCTGACGCTGAGCCAGCAGCCAATCCGTTAACGTTTCCCAAATGTGCCAGGCTCCTAGCAGAGGCCACCACCAATTGGACGTACCGAGTGACCCAAAACCGACGATTTCGCCCTGGGGGTCTCATACAGCCAGACGCGAGTTCGTTGGCCGGCCAGCGATTCTACGCTGCCGCCGCCACCAGCACAGACGGGAATAGCCGCCGCAAAACGGCCTGGATTCGAACTAACGATATTCCACACGCCGATTCCACCGGATGAAACGCCCGTCACGTAGCCCCGATCCGGATCGGTTCCATACTTCTCGGCCACGTGGTCCAAGATGGCCAAAGCCTTATCCTGTCCCGCAGCGGTCCAACCGCGGGCTTCCGGTCGGCACTGAGGAGGCACCGCCACGAACGGAAAGGTCCGCTTCATCTCCCACACTTGAATGCCAAATTTGTTACTGATGGCGCTGATTCCGTCCGTGCCGTTCTCG
>JBNJEM010000689.1:0-4140 GCA_051745935.1 Planctomycetota bacterium | reverse complement strand
GCCGTCGGTCACTTCCTTCGGCCTGACAGCGCTGTTGAGAAAGAAGACGCCGTGGTTATCCTCGTCGATGGGAGACTCCACGTCGTGGTGACAGCCGGCGTAATAGCTAAAGGCAATTTCCCCGCCCGGATCGACCGCCGATGGACATCTCAGGACTTGTATTCTCAGCGCGCGCACCGGTCCATTCTTCTCGTCATAGACATTCACGCCAAAGTCAATGTGGCGATACGTGTTCGTCTCCTCCAAATAGGGCAAGATCATACTGATCCAGTTGTGGTGCGAGCCTTCCGGCACATTCTTGATGGGTCCCTCTTCCGCGATGCTGCCCGGAGGATAGGTGCGAAATCCCATTTCGTAGCTTTGCACGGCCAGGATCAATTGGCTGATATTGTTCGTACACTGCATCCGACGGGCTGCTTCGCGAGCCGCCTGCACCGCCGGCAGCAGAAGTGCCACGAGGATGCCGATGATGGCAATCACCACGAGTAGTTCCACCAACGTGAACCCTCCACGGGTGGTGGATCGCCGGTCCGCGTCACACAATTTCGCGTCACATGGTTTGTTGTGATAATCTGATTTCATGAGTCGTCTCCCAAAAGGACGGCGCCATGGTGATCATTTGATCATGCGCGCCGCTCCAGTCGAAAAGGGTTTCTACCATTGCTAGTTGGTGTTTTTGCTGAAGTTATTCTTGCGCCGGCCCTTCGGACTCTTGCTCTTCGTCGGCAATCACGAGTTCGCGATGTTGCACCACTCGTCGCCGCGGGTCCTCCGGGTACATGGCTTCAACGGAAATCCGCCAGGCTTTCGCGGTTTCATTAAACGGTTCAACCTCGATGACCACGCGGCCTTTCTCGCCATCGCTCAACGTCGCCTCCGGAATTTCCCAAACCTCGCCCTGATATTGAGGAGTCTCTCTCAGCCGGTACTTGGCACGCTGCACGCCCGAATTGGCCAACCACAGCGCCTGATGTTGCTTTTCGATCATGCGCCCATGACGTTGATGAAGAAGGACGCTCTTAACTAACGTGGTACCAAACATCATGGCAAACGCGATGCACATCAGCACCAGGGGCAGGGCAGCCCCGCGGCAACATGGACGACCGCGACCTCGTTCTTGAATCATGGGAATTATCCTCATGGTTTCACCGCCGAAAATGACTTTGGTGATGGCGACATGCAAACCCCAACGGCTGCCCGCACACGAAGGGGGCGCAATGTTGGCGTCTCGTTCGCTCCAATACCCGGTCCATGATCGAGGTACACGCTAAGCAGCGGGAAGGGACGTGTTTCATCCATTGACCAGCCTTCCTCCAGTACCGGCGCCGCCCGAAACGACTCTTGACTTACAATCGCGTCTCCAGAACGATTGCGCCGTTGAATTCGATCCTCGCGCAGCCGATACTCGACCACTCGGTCGTCCGGAAACGTTAGTTCCAACACGGTTTCCGCCGGCTCATCTTGATCGACCCGTTTGACCGTGGCGGCATGGGCTTGATGCGTATCGTTCCGCAACTGGACCGCGAATCGCCGACGTTGCGCGGCGGCGTCCATGCCGTCGGTGAACTGGAACCCGGTCTTCCGCATGGCGTGCAGCGTCAGAATCCAAGTGCCTAGGATCGCCGAGAGCACGGCCATTACGGCGAGCATTTCGACCAAGGTAAAAGCGGCGCGTGGTCTCTTGATGGTCATGGCTTCTTATCCGTTGATCGACGAGGTGACCATTCATCGGTACTGAATCATGGAACCGCTCATGAACGCTCATGAATGCCGACGACTCCAACTTCGATCCGAGCTTTCCATGCAATCCTGGCCTCCACTTCATGGTTCGTAACGCCACGCAACCAACTGCACCGGCCTTTTCCGCGGCACGTGATCGGCGGGCCATTCGATCCGAACGGCGATGCGGAAAGCATTCTCCGCCTCCACGGGCAGAATGTCCACATTCAGTCGCGCATCGGGCACGGCTTGGCGGCAGGCGGCAGATAACGTGATGGCTGGGGGGTTACCGGCCGTGATCTCATTCCACGGCCGCGACACGAGGTCTTCCATCACGTTCGCCGCCTCCCGCGCCACGACGGTTCGTTGGACGGCCGCGCGGTACTGGCGAGTGACCTGATACATCAACTGGGCGATTCCGACCATCGCCGCGACCGAGATCGCCATTGCCACGATCAGCTCCGACATCACGAAGCCGCGGTGGCCCGTCACGTTCCGTAGGTCAACGAGATTCATGCCAATTTTCCAATCAGGGAAAACAGGGGTAACAACATGGCGGCGGCGATGCACAAAACGCAGCACCCAATGCCAACGAGGCAGACCGGGAAAAGCACGTCGAGCAAGGCCTGAAGACATACCGCCGCCCGGCGAAGTATGCTATTCGCTATTTCGTCGAGCGCCCAAACCAGGTTGCCGGCCCGTTCAGCTGACTGAAGAACCCCATTTTGGGCTTTGGAGATAAACCCTGAATCCTGCAGGGCATCACTCCACGAAGTGCCATCCTCGACGCGCCTCACTGCCGCCCCGAGTCGCCGTCGCAACCGCGCCGATGGAGCAAGACCCGACAGGAGGGCCAGGCTGTCCAGTACTGGCTGCCGCCGCCGTACCGCGATAGACAACGAACTCAAGACCATCGAGTTCTCGACACTCTTCAGAAAATGGGGGACAAGCGGAAGCGATTGAGATGGCACGCCGACGAACAATAACAGCGCGATGACCACCGCGAAACCAAGAGCCAGGGCAAAGGGTGCCAACAGAAACCAATAATTACAGACGAATTCGCTCGCCTCCATGATCCAGCGCGTCATCCGCGGCAAAGCGAACCCGTATTCAGCATACATTTTCTGGAACGTGGGCACGATTTTCAACATCATGAACGTGAGCATGACGCCCATGGCCAACACGAGGCAACTCAGATAAAGGAATCTGGCCATTAAGCGACTCAAGGTGGCGTCAAACGTGCCCGACTGGCGTATCGCATCCTGGAGCGACGTCCCCAAGCTACCTTTTTTCTCACCCATGTCAGCGGCCAATTGGATGTGTGGCGAGACGTGCAGTCTCGACCTTGCCATGGCCAGCGACAGGGGCATGGCCGCGTCCAAATACTCCGCCAACCGCCGAGCTTTGGAAGCGAGCCGGCCACCCCGCTCGATGGCGAAGGCTCGTGCCGCTTTTTCCAAGGGAATCTCTCGTTGGGCGGCGACAGCCAGGGACCAGACCAGATATCGAACTTCGCTCTGCCGGTACCGGGAGACACCCGCGAGAATCACGACGGCGCCAACGATACAGATAAGCGGCGCGAAACCGAACGTTGACATCGCAACCGCCACCCCTGCCAAAATCACGCTGATATATCCGGCCGCCGGCGCCCAGATAGGCGATCCGGCAACAGGGCTCGCCACATTCCCGGCTTGCTGCCGCCAAGAGGCATACCACAGCAGGCCAAGCCCCAGTGTGAATAACGCGACGGGCAGCAATCCCCAAACCGCTTCTACAATCATGATGGCAGCCTCAACTTCATTTTAATGCGGATACCAGGGACGTGAGCGGAAAAAACAAGGCGGGCAAAACAAACAGAATGACGCTGCCAATCCCGATGAACAGGATCGGCGGCAGAACGGATTCCAACATGGCCGCTCGCAATCGCGCTCGCCTGTCGAACATTTGCTGTCCCATCTGAAAGGAGTCGGCGAGATCGCCCGACTTTTCGCCCCATTCAATCACCGGCACGATCGAGGACGGCATTTGAGGGATCGCGGACACCATTTGCGAAAGCGAACGACCACGAACAACCCCCTCGGCCAGACGGAAAGACAAGCTGCCCACGTGCGCGTCGACCACGCCGCGTCCAGCACAGCGCAATGAATCAGGCAGCGGCATGTCATGGCGCAGCAGAACGCTCAACACGCCGCACCACTCGGCAATGGCGATCCAATGCCCTAGTAGGCCAAACAAAGGAAAGGTGGACAGCAACCGCCGCCACCGGACCGGGCCCGCTATCCTTCTGTAGGCCGCCGCTAAACACGCCAGCAATAGCACGAAACCGCCGACCAACCAGAGACCGGTATTCCGCCACCAGAAGAGGACCCGCGTTGCCAAAGGCAATTCCAGCGAAAACCCGTACATCATCTCTTGCAGCGA
>JBNJEM010000688.1:0-4145 GCA_051745935.1 Planctomycetota bacterium | reverse complement strand
CCTCTCTGCGACAACTGCTCCGTGGTGGGTTCGATGAGCTTCGCTCGACTAATCTCATCAAACCCCTCGGGCGACAGCTTGCTGATGATCAGTTCGCCTCGCTCGTTGAACATCCAAATCTTGTCTTGATTGCGGACCAGGTGGATGTTGGCCCAGCGGTTGGAGGGGACGGCTGTCAGATCCTCCCAAATCCGGTCGCCGGTATGGGCATCGAGGCAACGCAGCTGCCCGTAGCTGTCAACGCCATAAATGTAGTCATCTTCAAGATACGGCGTACTAATCATCGCGTGCAGGCTGTCGGTCCGCCGCTCATTCGGTCCCCGACGCCGCCAGACCGGTTCGACGGCCACCTTGTCTTGGCGGAGCCGAAGCATCAGGGAACCGTCATAGAACGCCGAGACGAACAGCCAATTGCCCGCCACCACCGGTGTCGGCACATTGATGATCATCTTTTTGGGAGTGAAGGGATGCTTCCAATAGACCGTTCCGGAAGCGGGATTCAAACCGGCCACGTGCGCCCCCGTCCAACACACCAGCACGCGGCGTCCGGCCTGGTCGATGAGGATGGGCGCGGAATAGGAAGCGCGATCATCCAACGCCCGCCATACTTCGCTGCCGTCGCTCTTTTCCAGCGCCAGTATGCAGGCGTTGTCGGGCCCTCCCGCCTGGACGATGAGCAGGTTTTCATACACCAGCGGCGCCGCTGACACGCCCCAGATCGGCACACGGATGTCGTATTCCTCCTTGAGATCCCGCGCCCATTGGATGTCGCCCGAAGCGGCATCATAACAGTGGAGGTGTCCCATGGTGCCGAGCGCGAATGCCCGACCGTCGTCAATCGTGACCGCCGCCCGCGGTCCGGCCGTGTAGCTCACGCCCCCATACGAGCACTCGTACGCATGACTCCAGATTTCGCGGCCGGTCCGCCACTGGAAACAGTGAACCCGTTCCATCTCCCGGGGTTCGACCACGCGATCGGTCACGTAGACCCGGCCATCCGCCACCGTGGGACCGCTGTAGCCACTGGAAATCGGAACCCGCCAACGGTGCTTGAGTTGAGATCGCGGGAAACGCTTCAAAACCCCCGTTTCGCGCCACACGCCATCGCGGTTCGGACCACGCCACTGGGGCCATTCCTCGCCCCGCAAGAAAGCCGTTCCCGCCGGCTGAGCCATCAGTAGAGCAACAAGAATCGCCTGAATAATCGGTTTTCTCGACATGGAACTCTCCAACCGCATAAGTTTCCGTGTTGACCAGCCAATCGATGATTTGCCTATTCCTATACGGGTTGCGCATGACTTTCTCCGCCGCGAGTCCGACCAACGGGAGGACGGCTTGCGTCGGGCAGCGTGCCACCCGGAAAAATCCAACCGCCTGAAATATACCGGTCGCGCATGACTTTCTCCGCCGCGAGTCCGACCAACGGGAGGACGGCTTGCGTCGGGCAGCGTGCCACCCGGAAAAATCCAACCGCCTGAAATATACCGGTCGCGTATGACTTCCTCCGCCGCGAGTCCGACCAACGGGAGGACGGCTTGCGTCGGGCAGCTTTCCACCCGGAAAAATCCAACCGCCTGAAATATAACACCTCGACCGCCTGAAGTGAGGGAACCATGGGAGGAAGGTTCGCCGTACGACATTCCGGGACCCGAACTCAGTGCATCTCCCGGCCACCCGTGATGTTAATTGCCTGCCCGGTCATGTAGTTGGCGTGGTCCGAGGCCAGGAAACAGGTCATGTTGACCACGTCCTCGACGCGTGCCAGCCGGCCAAGCGGGACTTTGCCCGTGAACTTCTTGACGATCTCGTCCATCGGCAGCCCCATGTTTTCGACATAGTCGGCCGAGACCTTCTTCCATACGCCCGTCCCTTCGGTAATTCCCGGACAGACACAATTGACGCGGATGTCGTGCCCCGCCAGTTCATGGGCCAACGCTTGAGTCAGTCCAATGATGGCCGCCTTGGCCGATGAGTAGGCACTCATCAGCGCCGATCCGGTCTTCCCCGACTTGCTGGAGAAGTTCACGATGCTGCCGGCCCCCGCTTCTTTCATCACTGGAACGACTTCCCTCGTGAACAGAAAAGTTCCTTTGCAGTTAACGGCGAACACGAAGTCCCACGTCTCCTCGGTCATCTCTTCCACGGGGCCACCGGTCCCCGTGACGCCGGCCACGTTGATCAGCACGTCAATCCGCCCGCCGAACGCGTTGCGGGTTGCCGCAACGACTTGCTTGACCTGGTCAGGGACGGTCACGTCAGCGGCCATGGCCTGACACTTTTCGCCAAGATCCGCGACGGTGGCATCAAGTTGGTTCTGGTCCAAGTCGGTGATGAACACCCTCGCCCCCTCCTCCAGCAAACGCGCGGCGATTCCTTGGCCGATACTACCGGCGGCCCCGGTCACGAGCGCCACTTTATTCTCAAATCTCACGGTTCTCCTCCGACCATACTTTGGGGTTGATACCCGCTGGTTTTTGTCCAAAAACTTGACGGTTCCTTGCCGTGGCTCAGGAATCCCTTCCTGAGGTGAAGCGTCTGACCGCTCCACCACCCCGGCAAGCTTCACAAGCGCCATGACACGTTCGCTATTCTAACAGCCCGTAACAAACCCGAGCCCTCGCTGCCAAAACGCCCCTTGGATCATGGGACATCGGCATGGTTTTTCTATGGGTTCTTAGGCTGCCAAGCCCTCAACGTTCACGGACATTTTTGTAACCATGGAAGGCACGGAGAGAATATCGAATATCGAGCAAGGAATTTCGAATGATGAAGTTAGACGGAACACTGATCAACACGGGTGAACCATGCTCTCTCTCAAGCCCGTGTCCTCCGTGGTTGAAGCAGACCCCGCCGTTGCATAACACACGGGCGGAAGAGCCCGTTCAACGTTGCCCGTCGAAGAGCGTCTGACGCTATGAAATGCGACACTCGCGAGAATGGCGTTCTCTGATTTATGCCAAGCTACTTGCGGGTAGCTAACTGTTGAGGAAGAACTCGTTTAGTTTGGGGTCACTGTGCCGGACGGCGGCGTTGGTATGATAATTGGCCACTTCGGTCAGAATGGCGCCTTTGGGGCCGCCGTATTGCCAGTGTGGCGACTTCAATTTGGCCAGCGGCACGAACTTGCCCGGTGTCGCCTCGACCACGTGGCGCGTTTGGGTCGTGCCCCCACAGTGGAAAGACGGAACTTTGATTTGAGGAAAGTCGTCCATGTTGTTTTCCCCAATGCCGACCACGTAGCTTTTTCCCCAACGTATCAGCCAGCCTTCGTTTTTCGTGATCCCCAGGTCGCCTTCCAGGTGCCAGTGTTCGGGCAACATCTGATTGGGCAACAGAAACACATCCATCAGCATGTAGGTCCCATCTTCAGCGTGGTTTTCGAACAAGTAGGCGGCCAACCCCAACGTGGCGAATTGCCCCGCCCCATAATCGCTCACCCAAAGATTCTCTCGCAGCCCGGGAAAGATGGGATACCCAAACTGTTTGCAGAGCGCCAGCACGCCGTCCTTCGCCTTCTCTTCATCGAATTCGCCGTTCGTTAAAAAGTCTTCGTTTTGAAACGTCCCAGCCGTGGCGTGGAGCGGTTTCACGAGCCCCAAGGTCAACGGACTAATCGCGGACACGGCAGCGGCCTTGAGAAGATGGCGTCGTTTCATGAGCCTTATCCTTTTGTTGAAAGAAACAGAGTTAGAAGTATTCATAGCCCGTAAACAAAACGTGGCTCCCGCTCTCAAAACGCCCCTCGGTGAAGGGAAACCTGACTGCTCTTGTTATGGCTTCCTAGATGACTCAGCGTGATTTCGCAACAACGGTTCGCGGGCATGACGTCGGCGGCGCAATGTTCCGTATTGAAAAGCTTGAATCTCCGAAACATCCAAGTACGAGGGGATTGCTCGGCACGAATAGCGGAAACCAACAAAGAGACTGTCGTTCGTTTCCGCCTCAGAGCTCAGAGCTTACCCATGGCATTTCAAAGATCGTAACACTTTAGCCGTCTGAAGTAGAATCCTGCCTTCGTGATCACAAATCCCTTATGACGTACCCGTTTATACCGGTCGCGGATGACTTTCTCCGCCGCGAGTCCGACCAACGGGAGGACGGCTTGCGTCGGGCAACGTTCCACCCGGAAAAATCCAACCGCCTGA
>JBNJEM010000687.1:0-4145 GCA_051745935.1 Planctomycetota bacterium | reverse complement strand
GAAATGTGAGATCTTCAAACAACCGCAAAAAGACATTTATGCGCTGTAAAAGACGGGCCTGGAGACCCGTCCTACGCCGTCTTTATGCAACAATAGGCTAAAGTGTTACCCAACCTCAAGGATTTCAAGAACCTGGACGAGCCACCAAAAACAGCACGCCGCTCTGGCTGGCAACATACAGCTGATCTTGGAAGACCACCGGGCCCCAATCAAGCGGCTCACCGACGTCGACCGTGCCCATTACGTTGCCCTGGGCCGCATCCAAGGCCAACACGGTCCCGCTATCGGTTGCCAACAACAATTGCTCGTCCAGCAACAGAGGCCTCCCGACCACGGGCCCATATTCCCAGGGAACCGTCCACTGCCGCTTCCGCCGGGCGTCCATGCAAATCAATTCCGAATCGGTGGCTACCAGAACCGTTTCGCCAACACGCACTGGCCCCCATCGCAAACGCCCGCTCAACGGCCAACTCTCCACTTGCTTCAGCTCGGGCAAAGCGAAGCAAACCAACGTATCATCTTCCGTCGAGTGAGTGGTAAGGAAGACGGCGTTTCCAATCGAAGCCAAGGGACCAACCACATCCTCCCCCACCCTCGACGAAGCCAGCTCCTTCAAATGACGCCGCGGCTCGTCGCCGATTCCGACATGGTAAAGTTGCCGATCCCCGTTCGCGATCACGAATTCGGCACCCTCCTTCACCACGGCCGCCCGGTGCCAGTTCGTTTCGGTGGCCGGTTCAATCCGAGGATGAAACGGGCGCGCTTGTTCGGCGCCCGTGGTCGCGTCAACCAAAACGATTTGTCCGTTTTTCAGCGGCACGATAAAGCCGTCCCCGAACGGGGTCGGCTCCGCGGCCACCTCCTCACCCGACGGAACCATCAGGGTCAGCATTTTGAGGCCGGCGTCGTCTTCAGTGGTTCGATGGAATACAACCTGGTTACTCCACTCTTGCCGGGACTCGCCCCCCTTCCGCTTCTGTTTCTTCCTTTTGCTCTCTTCCTCCCCCTTCCGCTGTTCCTCCCCCTTCCGCTCTTCCTTTCCCTGCGCTTCGTCCTGTTGTTTCAGCTTAGACAAAGCCCAGAGGCCGTCACGCACTTTGACCGCGTCCGAGAGGGCCAGCATCAATCGCTCGTCGCGCAGAGCACTCGCTTTCGCCTCTTTGACAATTCCCGTGTCTCTTTCTTCGTCCGTAATCTCGAACAAGCGACCCCGCGAATTCACTACGTCAAGCGTCTTCCCGTCGGCCACCATGTTTCGCACGGGCACGGCCAGCTCCGTCTCCCAGCTCGGCGTTTTCTCGTTAATGCGAGTCGCTCCCACGGTATAGCCGGACACGCCTTCACGTCGGCGGATATGGATAATCGTGTCCCCGACCAGGCGCAAGGGCCCGTCGTAGACATCCCGCTCGCTCAAGGCCCACTCAGCCGGCAGTTTCCCCGTCGTCGCCTGAACCTGATACTTGGTCAGTTGGTCGTTGGCGATCCACATATAACCGCCTTCAAGCAACGGATAGGTGATGATGGGATCCTCGCTGGTGCCATGCAACCCTTCCCATGCCGTCACGCCATCCTGTTCCAGGTCATACAGTTTCACTGCTCGGCGGTCGGTGGCCACCAACACGCGGCGACGCCCCACGGCGGGAGGCACCACGACGTGCCCCCGCAAACGAACCGTGCTTTGCGAGGGCTTCAGATTGACGCCATCCTCGTCATATTCAAGGATATGCAAATCGGAAAAGTCGGGACCGGAATTCTCCAGAATGAACAGATAACCAAAGGCCAATACGGGCGGGACGGCGATCGTTCCTGGTTTGTGCCCCGTGTAGAAGACTTCCTGGCACTCGAGTGTTTCGCTGTCGATCACGTATACGTTATCTTGTTCGGCTGGCTGATACAGTTGCGGGCGCCGCACGCTCGCGCCCGGCCCCACCTCGAGCGGTTGGGGGATCCGCGCGTGCTCGGTCACGTCTCCGGTTTCGGTGTCAATCGGGAGCAGCCGGCCGGACTGGCACGAGACGTATAAGCGATTATCCCGCCGAACCGGTTCGGCAAACGGTTCTCCGATCGCCAATCGCCATACGACCTGGCCGCTCCGCGCCTCAAGCCGCATGATCTCCTCCGCTCCACGATCCACGAGGATCGCGTCGGCCCCTGGCGAGTTGGAAACGGGAAAAGGATGCGTGGTCGTCTCCATGCCGACGAACCGATGCCAGAGCACCTCACCGGCCGACGCGTCCAAGGCAAAGACGGTGCCGCCGGCCAGCACGAATGCCACGTAACCGCTCGCCCCCCCCACGGCCCGTCCTCGGCCGTGCGAGAGGATCACGGCCTGATGCTCGGAAGACACCTGGGGCTGGTCCACCGCATCGAGCGGCTCGTTCACCCGTTCGACCTTCTCCCGCTCCTTTTCGGAAATGGCCAGCACGGCCTCGTGCAAGCGTTCGTCCACGTCCAGCCCCGGATACTGGTTCAACATTGCCTCGCGCGCGGCATAAGCGGCTTCGGTATCCCCGGCCGCGACCGCCGCCGTCATGCGTTCAACCGTCTCGACCAGCGTTCGCTCGCGCTCGATTTCCCGCTGCACGCGCTTGACATCCGCCTGGATCTCCTCGATCGTCGTCTGCTGCGAGCGGCGCGGGATGTATTCGGGATCATTGACCAGTTCCATCGCCCGGTCGGTCTGTCCCAGCAGTGCTTCCTGGTCGGCGGGATCGTCGGCCAGCATCGCTTGATCCACGAAACCACGCGCGATTCGCGGCAACATACTGGCCAATTCGGGGCGGATCTCCGAAAAAGCTTCTTCTTCTTCAATGCGGGGCAGTTCTTCTTGCGCGACGTTCAATCCACGTTCCGGATCCTTGTACACTTGACGCAGCTGGGCCGCCACCCGTTTCACCCGCGCCAGACTCGCCTTCTCGTGACCGGAATAGTCCTCCAGGAACTGGTCGTAACGTTTAACGGCCAGGGAGTACGATTGTTCATCGTATGCCGCCTCGGCCGCCGCGAACACATCTTCCGCGGCGCCACGCGTCAACGACAGGTAAAGGAATCCGCCCACAATCAACAACACGCCCAGCGAGGCTCCCCCGACCAGCAACAACATCGAATCCCACTCACTGGATTTCTGCAGTTTTCGCCGCGGGCCCCGCGGCGGCCCACCTCCCGTGAAGACACCCGCCAAACGAGACGAGGAGCGTCCCTCGGACATCAAGGGGCTCGCCGATTCAAGATCTCCCAACAGCTCCTCATCCGGCCCGCCGAACGCATCAAGCGGCTCTTCCGGCGATGGCGCGGAAGGGGGAGCGGGCGGGGGCGCTGGTGAAGGCGTTTCCGCCGCTTTTCGGTCCGCCTCGGGGCGGCGCCGCGACCGTTTCTTCTCCGCGGCCCCCTTGTCCGACGTCCCGGTCTTCTCGGCATCGCCTTGCCGGGGTTCTTGCCGCTTCTCCGGCGATCCTTGCTTCGCGTCCTCCTCGTCGTCGATGGCCAACAAGTCGTCTAAATCAGCGTCCTCCGCGCCGGCCGCCTCGCGGCCAGGTGCTTCGGGCTTGGACGTCGCGTCGCCACCAGACCTCCGTTCCACCTCCTCGGGCAACAGAGACAGCTCGTCGGCATCCTCCTCCGGCTTGTCCAACGCGGCCCCCGAATCCGTGAAATTGCTCGTTTCGCTGATTAGTTTCGTGGCCTGGAATCGCGTCAGATACCCTTTGTCAAAGAGGTACTTCGTAATCACCTCGGGCGTGATCTTCTTCCCCTTGGAACGCGCGACTTTGCGCCGAAGTCCGTCCACGGTCGGTTTGTCCAACAAGCCCCGTTGTTCCAAACGATCGATGAATCGTTCGATCATCATGCGCCATTCCTTCACAACTTTCGGCAGTATCAACCTCGAGTCGCTCGTCCCCGCCGCAGCCCCATGGCGGAAGCAAGAAGCCACGACAAACCCATGCGGATTCCCCGCCATAGAGGGAGTTTCCGAGGCGGGCCCCCGGTTTTGTTACCGGCTGCAAAGAGAGCAGAAAACATCAATTCGTGCCGCTTCACCCGGCCCGGTCAACCCTAACGTTGCAAACAGTATATGTAGGACGGGTCTCCAGGCCCGTCTTTTCAAGTACGAAATCGTACTTGATCTGGTGTCCGCGGATCTCACG
>JBNJEM010000686.1:0-4146 GCA_051745935.1 Planctomycetota bacterium | reverse complement strand
CGAAACGTGAAGTCTGCAAACATCCGCAAGATGACCATTTTCCACTGTGATAGACGGGCCTGGAGACCCGTCCTACGCATTCCTTTTTGCAACGTTGGGATAATCTCACCCCAATTTGTTGCGCCTTACCGGTTACTGAAATACGACACAGGGGACCAAAAAGACCAAAGGGAGCATGCGGACACAGCTCAATTGCAAACCCGAAGGGGCGCAACAGAAGGTGAAGCCCCTATTCGTCCCAGTCTGCTCAAATTCCGGGGGTTTTCGTCAGCCCAGCCCAACCCTGGGCTGGCCTGGTCATAACTTGGTCCGCCCGAGATCAGAGGAGGGGTATTTGTTCACTCTTTGGGCTCCTAAGAAGGGTCCGCCATTTTACCCTATTGAAGCCCCAAACCTGGACTTTTTGCCGATCAATTCATGCCGACACTGCTCGCATCCGGCGAACTGACGACCGAGGCCTTCACGGCGGTCAGACTAGAGGGCGTGACGTACGCCAATCGCCCAACGTGTTACGAATTTCCAAGGTTTCGGGCCGATTATGTGCTACCTTTGCCACGTTTAATCAGCTATCATCTGGGGAGTTGACCGCATCGTTTCGTGTACCGGGACGCATGTCGAATCGAGGTATTTTTTCGGAAGGTGGTTGACCAAGGCGAAGCCGTACTCGCCGGGGCACATACCATTGCGTTTCTCTGACCTGGAGGGGTCCATTCATGAATGATCAGGTGCTGATGCTGCTGGCCCAGGCTGATCCACAAGGTTCGGGATTCGAAGGGTGGATGTTCGTGGTCTATGCCTTTCTTGTCATTATTGTGTTATTGGGCTTGGGGTTGCTGGTTTTTGTCCCCATGTACGGCAAGTTGTGGTTCCAAGGTTTCATGTCCGACGCGGACGTCAAGTTTTCCAGTTTAGTGGCGATGGGATTTCGTCAGGTCAATGCCAAGTTGATTGTGCAGGCGAAAATCATGACGGCCCAGGCGGGGCTGAACATCGATCGCCGCACGGGGATCAGTACGACACGATTGGAAGCTCATTACCTGGCCGGCGGCAGTATCATGAACGTCGTTCACGCGATCATCGCCGCCCATCGGGCGAAAATCGAATTGGACTTCGACCAGGCGGCCGCGATTGATCTGGCGGGCCGTGATGTCATGGATGCGGTTCGGACGAGTGTGCACCCGAAGGTGATTGATTGTCCGGATCCCAAGCGGAGCGGCAAGACCACGCTGAGCGCTATTGCCAAAAACGGCGTGGAATTGCGGATCCGGGCGCGAGTCACGGTGCGCACGAATTTGGAACAGTTGATTGGTGGCGCCACGGAAGAGACGGTGATTGCCCGGGTCGGGGAAGGCATTATCACCTCCATTGGCTCGGCGGACACCCACCTGGAAGTCTTGGAGAACCCGGACCGGATCACGCGCGCCGTCCTTTCACGCGGGCTGGATGCTCATACCGCCTTTGCCATTGTCTCCATTGATATCGCTGACATCGACGTCGGTGAGAATATTGGGGCCCGGTTGCAGGCCGATCAGGCGGAGGCGGATACGCGGGTGGCTCGGGCCCGAGCGGAACGTCGGCGCGCTGAAGCGGTGGCCGTTGAGCAGGAAATGAAGGCCGAGGTGGCGTCCAACCGAGCACGGCTGGTGATGGCCGAGGCGGAAGTGCCCCGGGCCATGGCCGAAGCCTTTCGCAGCGGCAATATCTCCGGCACCACGAGCTCCACGAGCGCGTAGCGTAAGGCGGCTTCGCCTCGGAAAGGTGGGACGCGATTGCAAAACTCAAAGCAAGAACGGTCCCGATCCAGTTTCCGCCGAGATCAGCTTATATTCCAAACGGTTCGATTTTCCCGAATGGAACGCTGCCCGACGCCAGCCGTCCTCCCGTTGGTCGGACTCGCGGCGGAGAAAGTCATCGGCGACCGCTATATTCGAGCCTACTCGGGACTGTCCGGCTTCAAGAGCCCGCCGGCCCGCATCCAGTCCTTGAGTCGCAGGTGCCAGGTGGAGACCGGGAGATCGGAAGAGCGAATCCCGTAGCCATGTCCACCGGCCGAGTAGATATGTGCTTCAGCGGGGACGCCGGCCTCTTTGAATTTGGCCAGAAGCAACGCGGCTTGGACGCCGCGATAGCGATCGTCTAGCGTAGCGGCGACGAAGGTGGGTGGCGTCTGTTCGGTGATGTTCACCAGCGTTCCGATTTCGGGACGGTCATCGTGGTAATCATTGCCCAGATACGCGGCGTAAATAGGGCACATGAAATCAGGTCTTGCGCTGAGTTGATCCATGGCATCCATGGGATCGTACGTCTTCTGATCGTAGTGCGTGCCGGCCATGACGGCCAGATGTCCACCGGCCGAGAACCCCATGATCCCGACTCGGTTCGGATCCACGTTCCACTCGCCGGCGCGGCCCCTCATGACCCGCATGGCGCGCTGCGCATCCTGCAATGGTTCCCAGTGCGGCCGATTTGGATCACGACGGGGCACCCGGTATTTGAGCACCCCGGCCGTCACGCCAAACGTATTGAACCACTCGGCCAGCTCCAGGCCTTCCTTCGGCCATGCGAGAATATTGTAACCGCCGCCGGGGCAAATCACGACGCCGCAGCCGTTGGCCTTTTCCCCGGCTGCCTCGTAGATGGTCAACGTCGGCTCGCCGACGTAGGTGATCCGCTCCGCGGTTTGCTTGGCCTGCAATTTCGCGACCCGGTCGGGCGCGAGCGGCTTCGCGTCTTTCGGGAGTCCCCGAGGCCAGAGCGTCACGACGGGCTTCTCGGCCGCCGGCAGGAGGGTGGCCGACATGGTAGCCGTCAACAAGACGATTGCGATCGTGGTTGCTTTCATCGTGATGTCCTTTGCATTGCTGCAGTTTGCTAAAATCTCAAACTGTAAGCTTCGCGTCTGGGGCGTTCGAAGGGCGCGAAACGCTTACACTTTGAGTTAACATCAAACATGGCGTGGCTTTCCAGGCCCTTGTCGCTTCAAGCCAAGATGCGTGCCGAGATCCAGAAAGGTTTCCGCCACAAACCGTTCCGCTCCCAAAAGGCAGTGCCTTTTTTGGAGCGTCTGGTTGACGCCGCCGGCATTCGGAATACTGCATCGAGGCGTTCATTATTCCCTCCATGTACCCCGTATTGTTTCCGTTTGGTTCTGGGCGGACGAAAAACGCAATACCAATCATAGCCGAGCATGAGTCCGCCGACCACGGTCGCCGTCAAGTGTTGCAGGCGTGTCAATCCGCGATTAAACTATATAGGCGGTGCGTTTTCCGGGCTTTCGCGAAACGGACTTCGGTTTCCTGATCACCACGGCGATTCGGAGTCAGGTGTTCCTCTAGTCTGCCCTAAGGCGGCAGGGCCGCCAGCCAAATAGGGACACCGCACAGGGATGAGGCGCTCCCGTTGGTCGCTCACGTCAAGGATGCGCGTACCGTGCGCGCATGTTACGCCCTAAGACTCTAGCATTTCCAGGACAGTGACATGACTGATCGATCCATCGTTGCGGGGTTCGTGCGGTTTGTCCGTCTGGGGCGATGACTGTCCGGGTGCAACGCTGATACTGGGTTTTTTCAGATTTCACCAAAGGTGGCTTATGGTGCCCAAGCCGAAACAGCCCTTTGACGCTGCACGTCCGCGAAAGGTGAGTTTACTCACTGCTTTTCTAAAGCCATGGGGTTTGTCAGGGGAGATTTCCTGATGATCTTGCGGCCAGTGGCAAAACACGTCATGGAGTCGGTGGACCGTGCTGCGAGATGGCTGGAACACGATTTCTCGATCGACCCTCGAAGCGAGCCACATCAATCATGCAAGCTGTCGGACATGTTGGAGAACGCGGCGACTCGCCACGTTGGAAGGTTTTATGTCGGGCAGGGTTTGGCCGCTGACCTGGGGATGTTTCTAGGCGAGGTCCTGTCGCTACCCATGGGCATGCCGATTCGGCTTAATGGAATCGTGCGAGGTGGCGGGTTTGTTTGCGCGCGCGATAGTGAGAAGCCACTATTCGAGGGTTTTCGCTGGCCGGTGTTTTTGTTTTCTCGCGAAGAAACGGCGTGCTTGTCGTTTACGCCGTTTTCCACCTATGTTTTGCTGGCGTTCGCGAAAGTGATCGAGGCGGTTTCACGGGCCAATTTCGGCAAGCCCGTGCCAGCC
>JBNJEM010000685.1:0-4150 GCA_051745935.1 Planctomycetota bacterium | reverse complement strand
GAACAACGGCCGATTCCCGGACGGGCATTCAACCGCGACGGCCAGCCAGTAGTGTGGGGCGACTTTTTGTTGATGGAATTTCCAATCGGAGGCGGGCGCGGAGGGGTTGCGCCCGATCGTCGGAGGGTCTGGCTCGGCGAGATGAAACGAGAATTCGTTAAAGCGGAGTGAAAGGCCGATACCAAGCGCTTTGGCATAGGCTTCCTTGAGCGTCCAGTAGCGGTAGAACAATTGCCGTCTTGACTCGCCCGTCGTGTTTGAAAAATGGGAAAGCTCGTGCTCGGAGAGCACGTATTTCACGACCCTCTGGCTCGCGAGGCGAGTTGTCGATTCCACGTCCACGCCGACGCGGCGGTTCAGCGTCACGGCGCAGACCGCCAGTTGCTGACTATGCGAGACATTGAACTGGAGGGGCGGTACCCCGGCATCCATCGCCAAAAACGGTTTGCCCGTCCCCGTTCGTTCAAATCGCCAGGCGGCGGGATCCACGGAAACGTAGCGAGACAGCGTGGTTCGCAGCAAGCCGCGAGCCACCAGGAAACGCCGTCGATCCTGGTCGAACGCGAATCGCTCGTACCGGGCGACTTCCTCGGCTGCCAAAAGCCGCCTGTACCGATCCTCCTGGACAGCCACGCCGGGATCATCACAGAAGCAATACCAAACGTGGACCTCGTTTTCCGGCAAAGGATTCGGCATGATTTTTTCTTGGGTAACACTTTAGCCGTCCGAAGTCGGAAAACCGTGCGTCGAACGTCCTGCCGCCTGGCCGCCACTAAAACAGCTCATCCAGCATCTCGAGCAGGTTGTCGACCAGGATCTCGGAGGCATCCTTCTGCACCTTGTTGGTGGTTAACCACGTTTCATAACCGCCAAACTGGTGTTGCTCGGGCGTCGGCAGATAGCCGTATCCGCCGTTGGCCAACGACACGACGAAGGTATCGGCCGCTGGACTTTCCTTTTTCAGTTCCAGGCCGATTTCCACCAATACCTCGAACGGAAGCGTGCAAATGGCAAGATCCCCGACGCGGACCGTCTGGATAATGACTTTGGTGGTGGGCGGTTTCGCTGCCAGTCGAAGCGTTCGGTTGGCGTACGCTTTCGCGAGCCGCGGGAGCTCTTTGGCCTCCTCGTCATTCATTTCCACGATATTCTTGGCCCGTTCGATTTGATCCGGCGTGGGCACGCGATGGTTCAACGTGATCTCGCGCTGTTTCATGGCAAGCGTTGGGTTTTGGGAAAAAGAATCAGTTTTTTGGATTGCCCGGGTGGCCGCGTCCGCTGTCTTGCTGGCCACGATTCGGATCTGCTCGAACGGTTCCCGGCGTGGCCGTGGATTGCGAAAGTTGATATTGTTGATATCGCCGCTGGTGCCGTTGGAGAGCATGGCGACGAAGTCTTGTGCGCAATTGCCAAGCCGCACGGGCATCAGCCGCGCGAACTCACCGAAATAGTCGGCGGACATTTCTCCGCCGGTCCTGCCGACGTAATGGAGCGAGTAGTTGGCCAAGACCGAAAGCGGTCGTCCCTTGCTATTTTGGATATACAGCACCGAAACCTCCGGATCCGTCGGGCCGGCGGGATTTATGAGGATGTCATTGTTCCGCGGCGGGTTCATTTTCACAATGTCCGTATCCTCGCCGAACGGATTCGTGGGCACGGAACCTGGTTGGAGAAACCATCGGCGGTTGAACACTTCGTCGGGAAGGTCGTGGCCGGACCACCCCGCGCGTGCCGGCTGGAGATTCTTGGACGCCTTGACGATGGCTTCGATCAGGCCACTCTGAAGCTTTTCCTGGTAGGCAAGTTCTTCGGGTGTACCATGCTGGGCATTCGCGAACGGCGCCGAATGAGTGTGCGTCGCGCAAATCAGCATCCGCTCAACCGGAATGCCAGTCTCCTCCGACGCTTGTTGTTTGACTTCCCCCAGCAGTTCGCGGTGGACCATGCAACTGTCGACAACCACCAGGGCAATGGTCGTGTCTCCCGCCTTTCCATCATCCAAAACGAGGGCCCGAACTTTCAATGGGTCATGCGCGGAATCAGTGGGGCGAGGCGTGAACGACCCTCTCGGTGCCAGCGGCCATTGCTCCGGGGTGATATCGACCACGGCGGTCCCCGCCCGAAGTTCGGCTTGAGCGGCGGCTGGTGTAATGAGCATTGCGGCGAACAAAACAACGACTGCCAGGGATCGGATTCGTTTCATGGGATGCTCCCGAGAACTTGTGACATCGCAAACTACGTTTTCAAACCGTTCCACGCAAAGTGACTTTTTTCGAGAGGCTTGCGAAGTGCTTCCACACTTGGCAACGAGCTCCCGTTAGTGTCCCATACCGGGCGGGGCAGATCAAGCAGGTCCTGCCGTTCTGATCGCCCAACGGATCTAGCCAAAGTGTCCGGACAACTTGACGCCCGAGCACCTGAACTTGGATTCCCACACCAAAAAACGGTTGGCACCCGCGTGACGCCCTTCCGGCACCAAGGCTTCTGGACGCATGAACGCTCGCCCGCTTCGTGGGTTCCTTCACCGTTCCCAATATATTTCAGGCGGTTGGGTTTTTCCGGGTGGAAAGCTGCCCGGCGCAAGCCGTCCTCCCGTTGGTCGGACTCGCGGCGGAGAAAGTCATCCGCGACCGGTATATATTTCAGGCGGTTGGGTTTTTCCGGGTGGAAAGCTGCCCGGCGCAAGCCGTCCTCCCGTTGGTCGGACTCGCGGCGGAGAAAGTCATCCGCGACCGGTATAACAGGGTCCTCAGGCCTTCCCACCGATCGTTAGACGACCTACCGCCTTGATGGCCGATGGCTTGGTCCGCGAGGGGGGGTAAAACGCTGAAACAGCAGCTTTGGCGGGCCGCGGTCGTTGGGGCCCGGAACGGCGTCGTGCCAGAGCCGCCATGAACTCCCGCCGGGGCCGCTCACTCAGCCCGTTCGCTTATTGGCATGGCTCTTGCTCCCCATTGGGTAGCAAAAAGGGTAACCGTTCACGAGCAAAAGACTAAATGTCCGCGGACGTTCACGCGTCCGTTGCCCATATTGAGGAAAGGCTTTTCGAGGTGCAAATGTCACGGGTTTGTCTCGAGGTCTATTACGTTCCACGGTTTCAATGGAAGATGCGCGCGTGAGCGAAACCAGCCCGCGGAACCTCCGTCGCGAGGTTGGGGGGGCTGGAGAAGGCATAAGAGGTGCGCGACCATGAAAAACGAAAGAGTCATTGGAGTCGACTTTGGTACAACCAATTCAGTCGTGGCGGTGGTTGAGGGTGGGGAATCGAAGGTTGTCCGGAATGCGGAAGGGAACCGTTTGACCCCGAGCGTGGTGGCGTTTTCCGACAATGGAGAATTGGTGGGGGAATCGGCGAAGCGGCAGGCCGTCACCAATCCTCGAAGAACGATCCACTCCATTAAGCGATTCATGGGCCGGCGCCACCATGAGGTGGAATCGGAAGAGAAAGCCGTTCCCTATCAGGTCGAGGGGTCGAGTGGCGATTACGTGTCTATCACGGTGGACGGCAAGAAATACGCGCCTCAGGAAATCTCCGCCAAAACGTTGCGCAAACTGAAAGAGTCCGCGGAAACGTACTTGGGTCACAGGGTAAACCAGGCAGTGATTACCGTGCCAGCCTACTTCAACGATGCCCAACGCCAAGCCACGAAAGACGCGGGACGAATCGCCGGACTGCATGTGGCGCGAATCATTAACGAACCAACAGCAGCCGCGCTGGCCTATGGACTGGACAAAAAAAAGAATGAGCGGATTGTTGTTTTCGACCTAGGGGGGGGAACATTCGATGTTTCCGTGCTGGAAGTTGGCGGAAGTGTGGAAGAAGGAAACGATGGCAAGGTGTTTCAGGTCCTCAGCACGAGTGGGGATACGCATTTGGGCGGGGATGATTTCGACGAAGCGCTGATTGACCACGTTGCGGATCAATTCCAGCGGGAACACGGTATTGACTTGCGCCAGGATACAATGGCTCTGCAACGTTTACAGGACGCGTGTGAAAAGGCAAAAAGAGAGCTGAGCAGCACGTCGCGGACGGACATCGTTTTGCCCTTCGTCACCGCGGACGCCAGCGGACCTCGACACCTGCGAATGACAATTTCACGCTCGCGATTCGACGAGCTGATTGCGCCTTTTCTCGACCGCATTAGGCAGC
>JBNJEM010000684.1:0-4157 GCA_051745935.1 Planctomycetota bacterium | reverse complement strand
CATTCGATCCACTTGAACTGCCTCATGCCAAGACTCCCGTGTCCGACAGGCCATGCTAGCCCATCGCGACAGGCGGATCAACGGGAAGGACAGTTCGTGAAACCGGACGACGGCACTAGATGCACACAATCCAGGATTCGCGCCTTGTGGCAAACGTTGCGGATCACGGAGCGGCGACCGATACGCCCAGCCACATCGGGAACGCTTAACGCCGCTTCCGTGCATCCGATGGTTCTGTCACTCCGTGGTTTTCCAGGCAGGCATAGTCATTCACGCTCCAAACGGACGGCCTTGCTCGCAAATCTTATCTGCAGCACATGTTGACGCAGCAAGTTCGTACCAATGAGAATCTGCGGATCCGATACAAACGTGGCGATCACATGACACGTTTGACCGTCAAATGGGAACTCTACGGAGTACGCATCTTCCTCAACCACTCTCCCGGCGGCCAATGCGGACCGCAGGCGACCCGCGGGTTGGTCGTTTAGCTTACCGCGCAGTGCTTCCGGCAATTCGAGATCACCGTTGAATCCCGTGTCGATGATTGCCGGCCAGTGCTGCTCCTCGACTTCCAGCGTGATTACGGGCACCCCGTCCTCGGAAACATGTCCGCTAATCACTGCCGCCCTCCTTTGCGATAATACGTTCGCGAACCGACGCGTTCGAAGAACAGCAACGAGTCTATACCGTCGGCATCCCTTTGCGACAGGACATCGTGAATTGAATCGCCTATCCATACGCGGCCCGTGTGCGGGTCGATTCCCGCCGTTTGGCCAGTACACGCCGACAAATCATGATGTTTCTGGTAATCCGTCCAGATACGTTCCGCCGCCGCAGTATCCGATTCGGTCCATGTTGAGGCTGTCATCGTCGTCTCCGAAGCACTCGAGGTTCTTCCATTATTATCGTGCCCCCGGTATTATCGTCCCCCCGGAACCCGGCGTCAATTCCGGCGCAGCCATGGCGAGGGGTGTGCTCCATTGACAGAACGACCCGCATCACCGGGCACGCGCCAGTGACGCCACCACTTGTCTCCGGCCCGCGTGCTCCGGTGCATGCGCTGGTTCGCCGATTCCGATGCCAATCCCGACCCGCGGCTCACGTGGCATGGAGCCTGTCGAGTACCCATTCGCGGATCAGTTCCGAGTCCCTGACGCCGCGTGATTTGGCCATCGCGCGGATCGCGTTTGCCTCATCCGCTGCCAGGTCGACCGTGATCTTGGTATCCCGCTCGAACACGCGTTCGCCCACTTCCTCGAGCTCGTCCTCGAATTCAGTCAGGTCGTGCGTGTCCCAGAAACTCGCAAGTTCTTGTATCGAGTCGGTTTGGGGAAGTCGACTGCTCATCGGTTTTTCCATTGGCGGTATCGCCTCTTTTCCTTGTCCCTCATGGGCCGAGCCGTGACCGGATAGCCCTTGCCGTCCGGAAACTGAATGACAACACAAAACAGGCAGCGACCAGCATCCGTTTGCCCCAGAACGTAGTAAACCGGGTTTTCGCCCTCGGATTTGGCACGTTGTACCAAGGCGTGCCCAAAGCACGCCTCTTCGACCTCCTCCGGCGTAACGCCGTGGCGGTCAATATGGTCGATTCTGTCCTGCGGCCAGACGAACTCGTGGATTCGCATCATCCTATTCTACCGCCGCGATGGGCCGCAGCCAACTACAACGCCACCCGAAACTCGACCACGGCCCATGCCGCCCTTCCGTGATCCCTGCGTCATCGAAGACACGACCGCCCAGTCGCGTGCATCGACTTGCCGGTTCACTTGAGCAGAGGATCCGATACCTTGCTCGCCCTGTTATCCGCGTAGTTCATCCACACTTGCCCCGTTGCGGTGTCGATGACGTAGTAGCCGGGACCGGGGCCATTTTCGCGAGGTCCGAATGCGGCGATTTGAAAACGGCCGCTGGTTGGACCATCCGCGTCGGCTTTGATGCGATCCTGTTCGGCGACGGCCTGCGCCGACTGGCCGGCTGCCATTCCGACAACGGAGAACCCAATCGCAGCTCCAAGAACCGCAACCACCACGATGACGAGCTTCTTGTCCATGTGCAAAGGCTCCAAACGTGCGAGGAAGTTTGAGGGTCAAATTGCATGCGCCGCGAGTCCGCGGGTGAGTCGTCTTTCATTCGGCGAACGACCGCCGTAACCGGGCGGCGACGATTGATTGTCCATTGTGAATCCGCCTGATTCGCCGCTCCGGTTCACGGCATGGTTCGCTACTCTACAGGATGCAGCCAGTTGTCGCCTGTTCTGCGTAGTCGAGCACCTCGGAGTTTTGGGTGGTTGGGTTACGCAGCCATTGTTGCAAAATCTGCACTGCTCGAAAATCGTCCATTGCCCAATGCCCAAGTCCGTGAATTGCTGACACGATACAGTTATCGTTTTTCATCTGGATCCCGTTCGCCATCACGTCGAGCCCAGCGGCAATCATGGCCTCCGATGCGTTCCCAGGATAGAGCACAAATATGTCCCATAGCATGTAGCACAGGTAGCCCATGCCGCCATCAAGATGATCGTTGCCGATGTCACCGACCGGTGCAAGGCAATAGCGGTCAAAGTAATTCTGATACAGCCGGACGAGATGACGAATACCCTGAACTCGTCGCAACTCGTCGCGGGCTTCGAGGTAGCAAAAGCATATGTTGCTGCAAGAGTTCGAGTAGATCAGCTGGAGGCCAATTCCGATTTGGTCACGCGAATACGTGTCGTGGATTTCGGGATCGTCGAGCGCTCGATCGACGTGATCGAGGGTTTCGTCCATCGAAAGCGAATACGTTTCAGGCAGAAGATCCAGCATGACAGGGTCGCTGTCAGGCTTCTGGCCGAACACGTCGTTTCGCCAAGCGATGTAGTCCATTGTTCTTGATGGAGCGAACGATTAATTCTGGTCGGCTCATTCAGAACGAAACTATTTTACTTCTCGGGTGAGTCGGATAGAACCCTTTTTCGGCCTGACTGAGCCGCGAAATAAAAGAAACCACCCGGAAGGAGGGAAGGAAGTCGCCGGCAGGCGGCGGGAACCCGGGCCTTTCGGTGAAGGAGCCCGACCAGACGAGGGGGAGGCTGTAAAACAAATGTACACGATCGATTGCATTCCACGTGGAGGGTGCTGATGTCCGCCGAGTTGTTTCGCGCGCGCCTCGGCCGGGCGCGGGTCCATCCGAACGACCGCACGTGGATGCCCAAATGGCTTGACGAATACGCCGGCCGGCAGGATCAGCGCGGCGGTGACTTGCCGCGCATCGACCAGGAAACTGTCCTCGGCTTCCTGCGATCGCTGCGTGATCGAGGGTCTCCGGCATGAATCGGGTCCAATCATGGCCGTTCGAGAGAATCAATTGGGGCCGCGGCGCCGTGAGTGCGGCGATCTCGGCATTGTTCGTCTTGTGATTAGGTTCCCAGTGGATGGGCATGCCGCTTTCGCAAACGCATCCGCCGAAGAAATGGGCGGAACCTGGCGCACCATGCCCTCTCGCGCCGTATGTCACGGTTTCCCGCCGGACGCGTTGATTGGAAAGCGGGATGCTCGCCCGTGCCTCGAAGCGGCTAATCTCTTGCTTCGGCTGGTGGATTCGCTTCTCGAATGAGCGAGTTCCGTCACCTCGATCGTTCCTTTGGGGACCAAGCCACGATCAGTGGCGAAGGTCTTCTCCGTCGGAGCTGCTCAAAGGCTTCCTGATTCACCAGTTCCAGGTTGGGCGTCCGGGGTGAAAAAAAAGACGCGGCAGGGTCCCCTCAAGCCTTCGGCTTTCCCCGCCGCGCCGCTGGCCAGACACCTCTCCCCAAAGGCGTCAGTCCAAGGAACTATAGGCTTTTCCACGCGTCGACGTGAAACATTTTCGCTCGGGGGACAATGATCCAGGCCGTATCGGGTCGGGCAATGCCGGTTATGCGGAGGCAGGCGGCCAATCGCGGGTAAGGTAATCGCGGCCACCCCCAGCCACCCCCAGTTGTCTCGCCCTTTCACGGCTCGGTGTCTTGGGGCGTTCACCGCAATCCTGGGCGGCGCGGCGCTCCGCCCACGACTGGTTTGTCCGGGCCCCTTCGGGGCGGGCGCATTCGCATTCGGTATTCGGTTCACTCCCAGTCCATGGCCACGTCAAGCGATATGGCGGAGTGAGTCAGAGCTCCCACGCTGATCCGATCCACG
>JBNJEM010000683.1:0-4165 GCA_051745935.1 Planctomycetota bacterium | reverse complement strand
CGCGAAATCTTCCACTCTTCAATCAAGCACGCGCGACAAACTCGGGACAACCCACTTGTTCTATTTTGTCCGATTTTCGGGTTTTTCATCAGCCCAGCGTGACCCCGGGGTAGCCGTTCACGGGTGCCGCCACAAGGCCTGGACACGCAAGGCCCGCATGGAGGCCACGGGCTTGTCCCGTGGTCCGTCACGTTCCACGCTACCGACGGCCAGGAGTGGTGTGTCTGGCCGGTTTGTAGCGGGGAGCGTGAACCACCACGGGACAAGCCCGTGGCATTTGCACCTGGAAAAGCCTTTCCTCAACATGTGCAACGGACGTGCGAACGTCCGCGGATATCAGTCTTTTGCCCGTGAACGGTTACACCCCGGGAAATCCGCGTTACTTACCAATACAAAAGCGTTGGAAGATGCGATCCAGAATGTCGTCGGTGTAGACCGCGCCGACGACCTGGCCCACCTGGTCCAACGCGTCCCGCAGTTCCAGGGCGACCAGCTCTTCGCCATGGTTTTCCGCTAAAAGGCGACGGGCGTGGTCGATGTGCCGTATCGCCGTTTCCAAATTCAGGCGGCAGCGTTGAGCCGTCGAGGCGACGACGGTTGTTTCGGGGACGCCGGACGCATGGAGACGCTCGCAAATATAATCCCGCAATGCTTGGATCCCCTCCCCGACGTGGCTGCTCGTTCGCAGTTGCGGGAGGTCAAGCGATGCTTGCTCGTCGCCGGCATCGATCTTGGTCCAAACCACCGCCCGGGGATGGGCCGTCTCTTGAGCCAGCGCGTGGCGTTCCCAGCGATTCAGTGGCCGGGTGGCATCCAGACATAACAGTTCCAGATCAGCTTGACGCAATTGTTGTCGTGCGAATTGTTGGGCGGATTCCGGATCGTGATGACGCGGCCGGGGGACATCGTCCGATTGGCATGCGTCCCTGCCCCGTTCGCCCTCCCGGTGCTCGGGCTCGTGTTGGGACGCGCCTGTTGCCAAGGGTGGACGGTGGCTGGCTCGGTCCGTGCCAGCCGTGTCGATCAAGAGACCGTGGATGCCATGCCAAGAGAAGCGGCGAGACACGTAATCGCGGGTGGTGCCGGCAAGACCGGAGACGATAGCGGCGGGGTTTTGGCAGAGTGCGTTCAGGAGGCTGCTCTTGCCCACGTTGGTCCAGCCACGCAGCACCACGCGCGGCTCGTGGCACGTAGTCCCCCGGGAACCAATCTGATCCAACACTTCCTGCATGGTCCCCCGGGCACCGCCTAGCCGCTCGTCGGCCCGCTGGGCACTGACAAACGTGATATCCTCGTCCACGAAATCCAGACCGGCTTCCAGGTCCGCCAGCAGGTCCAGCAAATCGGAACGGAGGTGTTTCAACGGCCCGGCGAGTCCGCCGGCAAGTTGGGCGAGGGCCATGTCAAGTGCTTGGGGGTCTTCGGCATCCACGACCCCCAGTACCGCTTCGGCCTGCGTCAGATCAAGGCGGCCGGCCAGGAAGGCTCGCAACGTGAATTCCCCTGGCTCGGCTAATCGGGCCCCCGACCCACACAGCGTTTCCAGGACGGCGTCGAGCAGCGGCGGAGAGCCGATCGTGTGCAGTTCGGCGGAAACTTGTCCCGTATAGCTCCGGCCGGTCGGCCACAGGTAAAGATCGCACGGCAGTCGGCGCCGTAGCCCCTGGAGCGTCAAAGAACCAGAAACAACCACCGCTCGAGTGATCCGGCCCAGGTCGACTGGCGGATCAGCCTGAAAACTTTCCCGCACGCAGGAAACGGTTTCCGGCCCACTCAACCGAACAATCCCCCGAACCGCGCCACCCGGGGCGGATGCAATGGCGGCTATCGTGTCTTCCACCTGGTACGGCATACAATCGTTCCTCAGCCGTGGCGTCCATCAGCGGAGACCAGCGGTTTTTCGTCACATGCCCGGGCCATGGGATTTTGGCCTTCCACGCTCAATGGTAACCGTTCACGGGCAAAAGACTGATGTCCGCGGGCATTCGCACCTCCGTTGCACATATTGAGGAAAGGCTTTTCGAGGTGCAAATGCCACGGGCTGGTCCCGTGGTCCGTTACGTTCCACGCTACCGACGGGCAGGAGTGGTGTGTCTGGCCGGTGTGTAGCGGCGAGCGTGAACCACCACGGGACCAGCCCGTGGCATCCATGCGGGTACCCGTGAACGGCTACTTTCTTTCCTCGATAAGCCGTGAACCGTTACCGTCGGGCCACCCCGGTTTGGGATGAACTACCGCTTTCGAATCGGTTCTCGCGGATGAATGACAATCGGCTCATCCGGCGCGGGCGGATCGATGGAAAAATCGTCAGTCAGATTTGGCAACCGTTCCGCGCGATAGATCGACCAACCAAATGGGCTCTCCAAACCGCTGTCGCAAATCATCTCGAAAACCTTTTCAGGCTGCTCCGCTGAACGGCTGATCTCAAAGATCCTCGCCCATTGCCGTTCTCCCGGCACCTCATGATGAGGCGTGCCATCTTCCAATTCGATCCGTCCGCCGTCGGTGATGAGCAGATTATCCGTCTTCCGCAAACAATCGGCTTCACCGTAGAACGGGCTATAGAACCGATCGTCACCCGTCCCCCAGTACTCGAAAACCTGCTCGACCGTCATGGCTTGCTCATCGATTCGATACTCGACCACTCGGCTCTGGGTTTCCGCCGCTGGCGTGATTGGCGAATAGGGATGGGCTCGATAGTTGCCATTATCAAACATGATCAACGTGCCGCGCGGCGTCTCTTTGGGAGAATGTTGATGATAGAACCATTGCATATTCCCGACTGGTTCGAGTAGAAAAGGTTGCCATTCGGCCCCCCAGCGATCTGGGTCCCCCAGGATCCACCGCGTTCGCGCGGTTTCCCAATCGATTTTCATGACACAATCGAGATGTCGAAATGATACCAGGATCGCATTTTCCTCTGGCAGGTATTGGAGGGCATTGGCATGGCTCCAATCGCGGCATTGGACGTCAAAAGTCTCATTGTATTTGTCCTTCCAGAAGCCACCGCGTGAGAGATAACCCAAAAGACGCTTATCGAGGAACTCGGTCAACGGGAGCCGCCGCACCACCTCACCGGAACGTGGCTCGAACTCCACGACCACGTCACACACCACATCGGCTGGCTTTCGGGGCGAGTCGGGATCGTCTTCAGAGGTCGGAAAGCTGTCGAACGTTCTCAGTTCCGTAGCCAGCCCAAGGAAGTTCCCGTTCGGCAATTCCAAGGTTTCATGGTGCAGGGTGTCGACGGCCACTGGAATCGCCCCCTCGTGAGGCGAACGCGTCAAGTTGCTCGTATACCAGGTCCGAATATCTCGCCCCATCAGATCAATCTCGCGAACGTACCGGTAACTCCCATGCTGATAAAGGATGTTGCCGTTCGATAAAACCCGCATATCCGCGATGCGGTCGTCGGTTCGGCAAAACCAAACCACGTGTCCCGTCTCATCGATCACAATGATATACCCGTAGTCGAGTATGCTCTGGTCCTCCTTCCAGAGGTTGACCGCAAACAAGGTCACTCCGGGCTCCATGGCCTGGGGCCGCGCCAAAACGGTGCGGATCGGTGGGAAAGAATCGGGGACCGGTGGAGTCTCATAGTACAAGGGCTCACTCTGCTCGTGATGCCGCCCATCCGAGCTGCAAAGGTCGACTCGAATCTCGTGCTTACGGTTCGGCCGCATGCCCAGAACCGCGATGCGATGCCGCCGAGCCGCCGGGCCGAGGGGCGGCTGAACCCACGAGACGTCGCCATCGGTAATTTCCAGCTCGGCTTCGACCAAAATTGGCGATTCAAACTCGATAATGGCAATCAACGGGGCCCGCTCTATCGGATTGGGACGAACAGTGACCGCACTACTAAATAGCGAATCACCATCCCAATCCACAGACTCGCTGGATACGGTCGAGGTATCCGAGGATGCCGACTCGTCCACGCCATCACATCCAATCATTGCACAGGGCAACCAGCAACATAGCGCGGAACAAAGCCATCGCGAAACCATACGGGATCCCTTGGCGGAACAAATCGGCACCGGATCGAGCGAATCCACGAACCTCGTAACTGTTTAGCCTATTGTTGCATAAAGACGGCGTAGGACGGGTCTCCAGGCCCGTCTTTTACAGCGCATAAATGTCTTTTTGCGGTTGTTTGAAGATCTCACAT
>JBNJEM010000682.1:0-4176 GCA_051745935.1 Planctomycetota bacterium | reverse complement strand
ATTTCGGGACAGGCTCTTCTAGCCAGGAGAGAGTGCTAGTCCTTCACTTCGAATTCGGCGTCGATGGCATCGTCATCACCTTTCGAGTCCCCGCTGGTTCCAGCCGAGGCGCCGCTATCGCTTGCCCCACTGGCGGCCTCTCCACCGCCGGGCGCCGATTGAGTTTTTTCGTACAGTGTTTTCGAGTAGGCGTGCGAGACCTGTTCCAGCTCCTCGATGGCCGACTTAATCGCCTGAGCATCCTCGCCTTTGGCCACTTCACGCGTTTTTTCGATGGCCTGTTCGAGCGGCGCCCGGTCCTCCTCGCCCAATTGCTCACTGTTTTCTTTTATCAGCTTTTCCAGCTGATAACACATCTGTTCGGCTCGATTGCGGCTTTCCGCCAATTCGTATTGCCGTCGATCCTCCTCCGCGTGTTGCTCGGCATCCTTCCGCATGTTCTCGATTTCTTCCTCCGACAATCCCGACGACTGCTCGATTCTAATGGTCGCCTCTTTTTGGGTCCCGAGGTCGCGAGCCGAGACGTGAAGGATGCCATTTTGATCAATGTCGAACTTGACCTCGATTTGGGGAACGCCCCGGGGAGCGGGTGGAATATCCTCGAGGTTGAACTCCCCGAGCAGCCGGTTGTGCGCGGCCATCTTCCGTTCGCCCTGGAAGACTCTCACCGTGACCGCCGTCTGGCCGTCGGCTGCCGTGCTGAAGGTATTCTTCTTTTCAACGGGAATCGTTGTATTGCGCTCGACCAAGGGGGTCATGACGCCCCCTTCCGTTTCGATGCCCAGGGTAAGTGGTGTCACGTCCAGAAGCAGAACGTCCTTTCGATCGCCGGCCAAAACGCTTCCCTGAATCGCCGCGCCGACCGCGACCACTTCGTCCGGGTTCACACCTTGATGAGGATCCTTGCCGAAGACGTCTTTCACCATTTCACGCACCTTGGGCACTCGCGTGGATCCACCCACCAGGACAATTTCGTCGATATCACGAGGCGTCAGTTTTGCATCCTGCAGGGCTTGATTGACCGGCTTGCGGCACCGGTCAACCAGCGGATCGATCAATTCCTCGAACTTCGACCGGGAGATGGTCATTTGCAGGTGTTTCGGGCCCGAGGCGTCCGCGGTGATGAAAGGCAAATTGATGTCGGTTTGCGGAACCGAACTCAGTTCCCTCTTGGCCTTCTCGCAAGCTTCCTGCAAGCGTTGCAGCGCCATCGTGTCTTCTCGCAGGTCAATCCCGTGGTCTCGCTTGAACTCGGCCGCGACGTGATTGATCAGCTCTTCGTCAAAGTCATCGCCACCGAGGTGCGTGTCACCGCTGGTGCTGACGACCTGGAACACTTTGCTCTGCGCCGAATCGTCTCCGGCGTCGGCGACTTCCAGGATCGAAACATCAAAGGTCCCTCCACCCAAATCGAAGACGACCACTTTTTCATCTTTCTTCCGGTCCAAGCCGTAGGCCAATGCCGCCGCGGTGGGCTCGTTAATAATCCGCGCCACTTCCATGCCGGCGATTTGCCCAGCGTCCTTCGTCGCTTGGCGTTGCGAATCATTGAAATATGCCGGGACGGTAATGACCGCCTTGTTGACCTTGTGGCCCAGGTAGGCTTCAGCGGCTTCCTTCAATTTGCGCAGCGTCTTGGCCGAGATCTCCTGAGGCGTATGATTCGTGTCGCCAACTTGGATGTTGACATAATCCGTGGCGCCCCCGACGACCTTGTACGGCACCATTTTCTCTTCCGTTTCCACCTCGTGATGCCGCCGCCCCATGAACCGCTTGATCGAGTACACGGTGCGAGACGGGTTGGTCACTGCCTGCCGCCGCGCCGGTTCGCCAACCAACACCTCCCCTTTCTCCGTGAAGGCCACGACACTCGGGGTCAGACGGTTGCCCTCCGCGTTGGGGATCACGTTCGGCTCCGTGCCTTCCATCACCGCAACTACCGAGTTGGTTGTTCCCAAATCGATTCCAATGATCTTCTCGCCTTCCACCATCAGGTTGTCCTTGTGTTGATCGTTGGTGAATCCGAAAGCCGCCCGCGCCGGAAGTTAACAGATGCCCCGCTTGGGCGCCGTGAAAATCATGTGCTCTTCCCGCAGCCGAACTTGGCCGGCTGAACACGGCTCGCCGTACATTGGTTACCCCCCCGTCGCTCGCGCCGCCGCAGCGCCGCGGAGCCCCGGAACATACCGGAACAGCACGGTTTAATCAGAGAGAACGCCACGCCAGAACGGCGTCGACCCGGTGGGGATACCCGTCGGCCTCCACAGCCAGCCGCTTGTAAGTTCGCCGCAAGACACCGCGACATTTCATACGAGTCTGCAAAGGGCATGCCAGGCGCGGCGCCGAGCGGCACGTATCCCGCAACCTCTTAGAATAAAAGGCTTTATGGCCATCTTGACTTTTGGGTGTCCAACGACTGCCCCAGCTGCTCGCGCCAGCACTGCCATTTTGGCAGCAGCAATACCCCCCATTCGGCGGGATGACGGCGTGCACGAGGCATTTTACTATTGTACAATCCCGCTGTTTGGGCTCCGCTTTGTCGACTGTAGGGGAGCCGAGTTGATCGTCAATGTGGCGTGCGCGATTTGAGTGGCGCGCACGACTTGAACCGTCGCAGGCATGGCCCGGGTGTGAGGTTCCCATGGGGAAGAAAAAAGGTAAACGTTCCACCGCCGCTCGGATGACCCCGGCACAGTGGAAAAAACAAATTGAACGGCTTGACCGGGAACTCGTGAAATTGCTGAATCAGCAAGCGGAAGCCGCCCAGCAGTTGGCCAAAGCCAGTGGGGGCCAGGCCGCTTCTGCTTTCCCCGCCGTTGGCGCCGACGAAGCCCGATTGCAGCAAGCGGAGGCCTCCAATCGCGGCCCGCTACGCAACACAACGGTACGGGCGGTGTTTCGGGAGCTGCTTAGCGGGACACGATGCTTGCTTCACGAGCTTCGCGTGTGTTACTTGGGGCCCGAATTCAGCTACAGCCACTTGGCGGCCGTGCAGCGGTTTGGAACGAGCGCCGAACTGGTCCCGGTGGCGACCATTTCGAGTGTGTTTGACTCGCTGAATCGGGGCCAAGCGGATTTTGGCCTGGTTCCCATCGAGAACTCCACCGATGGACGGGTCACCGATACGCTAGACATGTTCGCTCGCCTGCCCGTCAAGATCGGTGGCGAGGTTCAGCTGAGAATTCACCATCACTTGCTCGGCAAATGCAGGCGTGCCGAAGTGAGGGAGGTGTACAGCAAGCCTCAGGCGCTGTCTCAATGCCGGGCGTTCTTGGCGCAGCATCTTCCCCAAGCTCGCCCTGTGGAGATGGCAAGCACGGCCGCGGCGGCTCGCCTGGCGGCGGAAAAGCCGGGAGCGGCCGCCATTGCCAGCCGCCAGGCCGGTGTCAATTATGGCCTGGACTTCATCGCCGAAAACATTGAAGACAACCGCAACAATATCACCCGCTTCGCGGTGATCGGTGGCGAGCCTCCGAAACGCTCGGGCAATGACAAGACCTCGTTGATGTTCGAGTTGCCCCATGAACCAGGGGCACTGGCGGATGCCACGGCGGTGTTCAAGCGAAACCAACTGAATCTAACGTGGATCGAGTCCTTTCCCATGCCGCAGACCCCCAACGAGTACCTGTTTTTTATTGAGTTTCAGGGGCACCCCAACGAGACACGGACCCAGCAGGCGTTGAAGGCGCTTGAAAAGAAAACCGTGCGGCTGGAGGTTCTAGGCTGCTATCCCGCGGCCCCAGCTCTCGATTGAACAACTTGCGGGCGGTCGGATTCGTCCGGGTGGAAAACTGCCCCACGCAGGTCGTCCTCCCGTTGGTCGGACTCACGGCGGACAAAGTTACCCGCGAGCGGTATAACTTGCAGCGGCCAAAGGGAATCAACCGCCCGCCCGCCCGCCCGTCCGGGCGTGTCGGCGTGTCGCGGGGAATTGGCGGGCCCTCGACGTCAGCCTCCTTGGCTGCTAGACTACGTGGCTCAGCGATCCAACCCGTGAGCCGCTTGGGGCGGGGCGGCGCTGGGCTGATGAAAAACCCGAAAATCGGACAAAATAGAACAAGTGGGTTGTCCCGAGTTCGTCGCGCGTGCTTGATTGAAGAGTGGAAGATTTCGCGACCAGGGCACGACGATGATCGCTGGTGCTTTAGATATCATTATAGGCCCACGGATGGCAGA
>JBNJEM010000681.1:0-4187 GCA_051745935.1 Planctomycetota bacterium | reverse complement strand
CGCGGTATTGGCGTCCACGCCGTTGACGATCAACTGCAGTGAAGCCTTTCGCGAGGTTCGAAGTCGTTCGGCGAACGTGGAGCGAACATGGACGATGCCGTCAACGCGCCGGCGATCGAGGGCGTCGACGGCCTGCCGCATATGAACCATCCGCACCGGCTCGAAATAGTCCGAACCCGTGAAACGAGCAGCCAGCCGATTGGCGTCCGCCGTGGGCGACTCCAGTACGATCGCCAGCGGGACGCGTTTGGCGTCCAGAGACACGCCGTAGCCGAACAACAGCAACAGGATCACGGGCAAGACCACCGCGATGCCAATGCTACTGGGGTCGCGAACAACCTGCAGAAACTCCTTGCGAATCAGGCCCCGCAACCGATATCGAGCACGTTGTGCCACGTCCTTGTCTTCGCCTTGTTTCGCCCGCCAAGTCATCGAACGACGCTCCCGGAGTCCTAGTTGTTGGTCTGCCGCTGGCGCGATTCAATCAGCTGGATGAACGCATCCTCCACCGTGGGGCGAGGCTGATCCGGGGTTTCAGCTTGTTTGCGAATCTCCGCCGGACTGCCCAAGGTGAGCAGTTCACCGGCCATCATGATCGCCAGCCGGTCACAGTATTCAGCCTCTTCCATGAAATGAGTGGTGACCATCACGGTGACGCCCGCCGCCGCCTGTCCGCTGATCCGTTGCCAGAATTCGCGTCGAGCGAGCGGATCGACGCCCGAGGTCGGTTCGTCAAGAAACAGGATTCGTGGTTCGTGGATGAGCGCGGCGGCCAGGGCCAGCCGCTGTCGGTACCCCAGAGGCAGGATCTCACTGCGACGGTGTTTCCAAGGTTCGAGCTGGAATTCGCCGAGGGCCCAATTGAGCCGGGCTCGGCGTTGTTTGCCAAAGAGCCCATAGGCACTGCTGAAAAAACGCAAGTTTTCCAGGACCGTCAAGTTTCCGTACAGGGAAAAAGTCTGCGACATATACCCGATCCGCGCCCGCGCTCGCGCCGGCGCTCGACGCATGTCGACCCCCGCGACCCGCAGAGTGCCCTCCGAGGGAGGCAAAAGGCCGCACAGCATGCGAAACGTGGTCGACTTGCCGGCTCCGTTCGCCCCCAAGAGGCCGAACACCTCGCCCGGAGCCACCCCGAATTCCAACCCTTTGACCGCCCGGAAATTGCCGAAAAAGCGTTTGAGCCCCGCGACCTTAATGATCGGGCTTGTTCCTTCAGCGACAGGCGGTGGGGGAGCGGAAGCCCCGGCGGATGGCTTCCCGCCAGCCATCGGGTCGCCACGTGGTTTGGCCGGTGAGCCTTCATTCGATTCCCGGCCGTGACGACGGTTTTGGGCCAGCATGGTGACCACGCCGTCTTCCAGGCGGGGTGGGACTTCCCGCACCCTGACATCGGATAGGTCGGAGAGTAACTCGGAAAAGTTCGGGGTGGCGTTCGGCTGCAATACAATTCGAACTTTGCCGACCTCTACCGCGGCATCGGTCACCTCGGCCAAACGTGCCAATCGGGTCTGGAGATCGCGGGGAGCCTGGTTGGGGGCCGACACGGAGAACGTACGGCCTTGGACGGGCTGGGTTAGTTGGCTCGGTGTCCCCTGCCCCAGCATTTTGCCCTCGTCCAGCACGACGACCTGGTCGCATCCCTCTGCCTCGTCGAGATACCCGGTGCTTAACAACACCCCCGCTTGCTCCTCGGCCACGAGTCGCCGGATGATGGTCCAGAGTTCGCGACGGGAAACCGGGTCGACGCCGGCGGTCGGCTCGTCGAGCAGCAAGAGCCGCGAAGATCGTACCAAGACGCACGCCAATCCCAGCTTCTGCTGCATGCCGCCGGAAAGCCGGCCCGCCAATCGACCAGTAAACGGGCCCAGTCCGGTCATGGTCATTAAGGCTTCGTATCGCTCGGGACGTTGCTCGGGGGGCTGACCTCGTAAGTCGGCGTACAGATCGAGGTTTTCCCGCACCGTCAGCTCCGTGTACAGACCAAACTGCTGGGGCATGTACCCCAGATGCTCTTGAGCGGGTAGTGGGTCGTGAACAATGTCCACCCCCAAGGCGCGAATCTCGCCACGCTCGGGCGCGAGCAGCCCGGCGGACAATCGCAACAGCGACGTTTTGCCGGCCCCGTCCGGTCCAACCAGCCCCACGATCCCTCCGGCCCGAAGCTCCAAGCTCACGTCGTCGAGCGCCTGGACCGGCTTTGGCTTGGCGGGAAAACGCTTGCTCACGCCACGCAGTTGCAGTACCGGCGGCCCCATGTCGCCTGGCGACGTTTCCGCTTGATCGTTACCGATAGGAGGGCTGCTCACAGCGATGATTCTTTCCTGACGGAGTTCGCGAGGGCGGCTACCGCAATCGGTTACCGGCGGCGCTCAATCAGTCGAAGCGGTTTTCGGAGCTGCGCATTGGCTAAGCTGATATCCGTTCGGACGGGTCAATCGAAATACCGGACTCGTATCGCGAACGCGCTTCACAGTGCCCCTGGTTCACTCGATGTTTTCGGCTTTGGTCTGACCGTCGTGCTTCGGACCGGTATCTGTTTCCTGGGAGGGTTCTTTTTTCTGGATTGTGTCTTGGTCCAGGTCCACGGTCACGGTTGCCGGCATGCCAAGTCTTAACTGCCCCCGCGGATTGTGCACGAAAACTCGAACTTCGTACACGAGTTTCGTCCGCAGTTGCTCGGTTTGGACGGACTTCGGCGTGAATTCAGCGGTGGGGGACATGAACCCAATCCATCCTTCGTACACTGCGTCCGGATAGCTGTCCGTGGTAACCACCGCGTCCATGCCGGGGGCGAGCTTTCCCAAATTGGGCTCGTCAACGTACGCGCGAACCCAGAGGGGATCGGTCAACGCGACTTGAAACACAGGGCGTTCCCACGCGGCCATGTCTCCCGGTTCCAGAATCCGTTCACGGACCACCCCGTCGACGGGCGAAACAAGTTCGGTCTCATCAAGGGCCCATTGAGCCAAAGCCGCTTCAGCCTCCAACTGTGTCAAGCGAGCGCGACCCGCGTGGACATCTTCTTCCCGCGGCCCCGCTTCGGCCAGATCCAACGCGGCCCGGGCCACGCGAAGTTCGGCCCCCGCAGTCTCGTAAGCAGCCTTGGCATCGTCAAGTTGTGCCTGGGAGGCGGCCTTGTCCGGCACCAAAGCCGCGATCCGATCCCGAGTCTTTCCAGCTTCATCGAGCCGTGCTTTCGCGGCTTTGACTTCGTAGCGGGCCTGGCGAATGTTTTGTGGCCGCGTACCAGCCTCGAGTTTGGCCACCACCTGCCGCTGAGCTTCCTCCCGCGCCTCCGCGGCATCCAACTCGTGCCGAAAACGCTCGTCCTCCAAGCTCGCCAGAACTTGCCCCTCCGTGACCCGATCGCCCTCTTCCACCTCCACCCGGTCAATTCGCCCTCGGGCTTCGAAAGCCAGCTCCACTTCCCGTATGTCGACATTGCCGTAAAGGGTCAAACGCGCGACGTCGGATTCGGCGCGATTCGTGTACCACCACCACGCACCGCCAACGACAGCCAGCGAGACGAGTCCCCCCAGCATCCACACAACTCGCTTCCCACGCACCATCGTTCGTCTCGCTCCCGTTCACTCGCCACGGTGGGATTGTCGTCTCCCGCCCGTTTCGCCCCACCCACGACAAACGAAAGATCGCTCGCAATCATCGTGATATCCGTTCCGGCCCCAGGACTTCGCGAGGCGGAGCGTGGCGTGGTTACCGGCGGCATCGCGGAGTAGTCCAGCCTGCCCGCCTACCCCTCCACAATCGTACACGAGCCATCCCGCTGCCGCACGCCTGCTGCAACTCGTGTTCCCGCCAACGAGTGGAATGTCCCCCGCCGGAACAAACGCGACCGGCACGTTGGCCTCGGAGTTGCCAACCTCGACGTCTTGGCCGCTTGGCCGCTGTACGATTTGTCGAGGTATTGGCGTGAACGGCGGATCCGAGAGAAGAATTCTCGCGGCCGCGGAAAATCACGAGGTCCAAAACCAGCGCGAACTTCACGGCTCAAGTAGGCCCCGAATTCTTGGCTGCTTCGTTGGACCGTGAAACACCAAGCGTTGCGATAGCCGGCTGGAAAACGGGATAAGATACGAGGCGAAGCCCTGAGCTGATCAAAAGCTCGGAATTCACAGCCCGTCACAAAACCGGGGTCCCCCTCCCAATACGCCCCCTGGGCGCAA
>JBNJEM010000680.1:0-4204 GCA_051745935.1 Planctomycetota bacterium | reverse complement strand
TGGTTGCCGGGCCGGGGCCGCGCGAGGTTACCGGATCGTGCAACCGCATGGCGTGGCCGGAGGAGGGGTTGGAAACCAGGGAAGCCGGCGCGGAACGCCGTCGCCCCAGCGCGCATCCCTCCGTGCCAATCGGTGGCTGGACACCAGAAATGGACACTCGGCAGCCGATCGGCTCCTAGAAGTGGAGGCGTGCGCACGGAAAACCTGGCCCGGATCCGCGGCCAGCTGGACGTGCCGCCGGTGGAGGTTCACCATGACGACGAGGAGGAAGCGGATGAGCCGGTGGCCGATGGACCGCGCCCCCGGCACTGCGCGATCTGCAAAGGAGACATGGAATACGTGGGCGGCACGCATCGCCCCTCCGCCCGCCGCGTGATGGAATTTATCTGGGACGACATCGTGCGGGCCGTCGACGTGTGCCCGGAGTCCTGCACGGTCCGCAGGCCGGCCGAGCTCTGCCGCGAGCGGGCCCAGGGTGTTAAAATCGAGGGTGGCTGAGTGAGCGATATACTCCTGAACGGAATGGAAGATCGAAAGGGTGTGCGACATCAGCCACGCATTAACTGCCTTGAGATTGAGCGAACGGAGCCAGTGTGGGGAGAGGGCCTGTACACAGTGACCGAATCATGTCATCACGCGAGGGAAGTGGAAACCGTGCACTGGCTGCTCCGCTCGCGTTTAGCGTTGTCAGAAATGGAAGCCTGTCCCGCGCTCGCTCAGCCAGAGCCACCCGACGTAATGCATCCGCCCGGCGCCCGATCGTCTCAATACCGGAGAGCCTCATGGATGTTTTGAAACGACCCGAGACATCACACGGAAGACGTCTCGCCGCATGGATAGGAAAAAGCGCAAAATGACCGCGTTCCGTCACCCATTTCGGCCATTATCCTCTCACGTCGCCTGGATCCCGTCCCGGCACGCCGCTCTGGCCCACATCCCCCCGCTTGGACTCGCTACACGCGGATCGGAGGCTCGTTTACCCCAACGTTGGGGTGTACGCAGGCGTCCAGTAAGCGGCCGAAGTCCGAACAAGCACATTCGTGGTCCGCTTCATTCGCGCGGCGCGAAGATGGTCGACTTTGGGGCCCGCGCGAATTAAGTTGACCGCGAATACGGCCTCGGTCGTAAGTTCGTCGAATGCTAGCAGTGTCGGCATGAATTGATCTTGGAAAAGTCCAGGTTTGGGGCTTCAACAGGCTAAAATGGCGGACCCTTCTTAGGAGCCCATATAGTGAACAAATACCCCTCCTCTGGTCTCGCGCGGACCAAGTTATGACCAAGGCCGGCTTTGGGGTTCATTGGCCTTTGCCACGCGCCGTTTCCTCGCCATTTTACCAATGGCTTGAGATGGAGAAGAATTGACGTCTTTTCCGGTAAGCGTGCACATGCGTTGAGCGGGCGATCCCAGACACGTATTAAGGCCCCCGACTGAAAACAGCACCAACTTCAGCCGTCGACGCAACAGATCTCGCGGACTTCGGTGCTGCCGAGGGTACACGTACGCTTGGGGACTCGGCGGCTTTGGCCCGTGTCATTGTTCTTGCAGTTCATCCTGCCAGGCCTGCACCAACTGGAGCGCTTCAAGGGGCGTGAGGTGGTTGATGTCGGTGTGGCGAATGGTGTCGAGAAGGGGATGTTCGGTGGGCGCGAAGAGCGTTAATTGAATATCTCCGCGTTGGCGGGTGGAGCGACCGGCGCCGATTCTGGAGCGTCCGTCGTTGTCGAGGTGTTCCGCTTCCAGCTGAGAGAGGATCTGCTTGGCCCGCTCATTCACGCCGCGAGGCACGCCGGCGAGACGGGCGACATGGATTCCATAACTCTTGTCCGCCGCGCCGGGCACGATCTTGTGCAAGAAGACCACGTGATCTTTCCACTCCTTGACCGACACGTTCAAATTGGTCACCCCGGGCAGCGTAGTCGCTAAATCGGTCAGTTCGTGATAGTGAGTGGCGAAAAGAGTACGGCAGTGGACATGGTCATGCAAGTGTTCCACGATGGCCCAGGCCAGGGAAAGACCATCATACGTGCTGGTGCCACGGCCGATCTCGTCGAGCACGACCAAGCTGCGATCCGTGGCGGAATTGAGAATGCGAGCGGTTTCGGTCATTTCGACCATGAACGTACTCTGGCCACGTGCCAGTTCATCGCTGGCGCCCACCCGCGCGAAAACGCGGTCGGCAAGACCGATTTCAGCTTGCGTGGCCGGCACATAGCTGCCGATCTGCGCCATTAACGTAAGGAGCGCGACCTGGCGAATGTACGTGCTTTTGCCGGCCATGTTGGGGCCCGTGATCAGCAGGATGGTGCCTTCTTCTTCGTTCGCGATCGTGTCATTGGGCACGAATGTCCCTTGGGGTTCGAGAATGTCCAGAACCGGATGGCGGCCATCCACGATGGAGAGAGCCGGCGCGTCGAGCAAGAGAGGACGGCAGTATCGTTGTCGCGCCGCCAGTTCGGCCAATCCGCCCAGAACATCGAGTTGCGCCAAGGCTGACGCGGTTTCCGCGAGCCGGCGCGAGGCTGAGTGCACGGCCCCCCGCAGCTCGAGGAACAGCTCGTATTCAAGCTGCCGCGACTTTTCATCGGCGGAAAGCACCTTCTCTTCGTACTCTTTCAATTCGGGCGTCACGTATCGTTCCGCGTTTTTGAGCGTCTGCTTGCGAATGTAGTCGGCGGGTACGTTTTCTTTCTGGGCATTCGAAACTTCGATGTAGTACCCAAAGACTTTGTTGTACCCCACCTTTAATTTGGCAATTCCCGTCCGTTCGCTTTCTCGCGCCTGGTACTGGGCAATCCACTGTTTGCCGCCGGATGCCAATTCACGGTATTGGTCAAGCTCCTGGTTGAACCCCGGCCGCATAATCCCCCCTTCGCGCGTCGCCAAGGGACAATCTTCGACCAGCGCTGCTTCCAGCTGAGCCCGGAGATCCTGGCACGGATCGAGCCGGCTTTCCAAGTCCCCCAGCAACTGGCTCGTCCGGTCCCGCAACAGATTCTTGACGGGAGGAAGACTCGCCAACGTGCGTCCCACGAAGCTCAAATCACGCGGGCTCGCTCGTCCCGTGGCCACCCGCGCCAACAACCGCTCCAGATCGTAAATCCCCTTCAAGTGGTCTCGCAATTCCCCGCGAATCCGCGGCTCCGATAACAGTTCCTCCACCGCATCGAGGCGAGCGTTAATCGCGCCGGCATCGGTGAGCGGAGCGGCCACCCAATCGGAAAGAAGGCGAGACCCCATCGGGGCCGTGGTATGGTCAATCACGGCCAGCAGGGACCCCGCGCGGCGTCCCTCGCGCATGGTGCGAGTGATCTCCAGGCTGCGGCGAGTCGACTCGTCGATCTCCAAGTACCGCCCTACCCGGTAGGGAACCAGCGACTCGAAGTGGTCGAGGCAGCTACCCTGGGTCTCCAGCAGATAGTCAAGGACGGCGCCCGCCGCCCGCACGGCGGCCGAATCTTGATCGGAAAACCCAAACCCCTCCAAACTTGCCGTTTGAAAGTGCTTGGTGAGATTGGCCACCGCCGTCTCATGAGAAAAAGCCCACGCCGGGCGTCTGGTGACCATCCACGCCTGGGCCACGTGCTCGGGCAAAGGAGGCGAGTCCTCCGAAACCAAGCACTCGCTGGGGCCGATCCGAGTCAACTCGTCCATCAACTGGCTGGCCGGAAACGTGGCGGCAAGGAATTTGCCCGTGGACAACTCCGCCCATGCGATACCAACCTGAGCCTCCGTCTCTTGGCCTTCCCTGGAACGAGGGACAACGGCCGCCAGAAAATTGTTTTCACGCGGGTCCAACAACGCATCGTCCGTTAGCGTCCCCGGAGACACAACCCGCGTTACTTCCCGTTTGACCAATCCTTTGGCTTGGCCCGGATCCTCCACCTGCTCGCAGACGGCCGCCCGATACCCCGCCGCGATCACCTTCCGCAGGTAACCCTCCAATTGATGGTGCGGGAAACCGGCCATTGGGATCGCGTTTTCTCCCTTCTCCCGGCTGGTCAGAGTCAATCCGAACTCGCGTGCCGTCAGCTTCGCGTCCTCGTGAAACAGCTCGTAAAAATCACCCATGCGAAACAGCAGCAGCGCATCGCCGCAGGCGGCTTTCGCATCGAGGTACTGCTGCATCATCGGCGTGTTGTTCATCAGCTTCCATTTCCGCTGAGCGATACCGCTCCGGGGCAAAAATGCTATCGGGCAAAAATG
>JBNJEM010000679.1:0-4222 GCA_051745935.1 Planctomycetota bacterium | reverse complement strand
GTCTGATTCGAGTTTCCAGGTTTCCCCGATTTCGACCGTTTGACGCGGAAGCAGCTCATTGATGATCGCGCTGTTGGCTGGGACGTCGATCAAGTCTAGTTCGTCGCGTGTGAGCGGTCCCAAGGGGGAGAACAGCACCACGTCCTCGGCTGAGGGGGCGGATGAGACCACGACTTGCCGGTTTTTTCGCAATGTGGGGGTCATGGTCCGCTCGCGAAGCTTAATGGTGGCCTCCGCCGTTTCATAGGCTCGGACCGTGGACTGGGGCCAAGGCGTAGTGGCGGTGGGGCCTCGCGCGACCTTTTCGTCGTAGCTCAGCCGAGCTTTGGCCTGTACGGGAACCTTGACGGGGTCCTGAGTGCCTGAGTTCAGGGCCAGGGTCCCGTCGAGTTCGAAGAGGATCTTGGCGCGTTGCATGTGCCCCTCGGCGATCCGGGGTGTCAGATTGACGCGCTCACGTGTTTTGTTTGGCGTTTCGCCCGCGATCGAGGGGGACGAGCCGACCCCCAACAGGCAGAGCATGGAGAGAGTGAGGAGCAACCTTTTGACCGGCCGACGGGTGTCTGGGCATTGAGTGGACATAAAGTAATCCAAGAGTTGGGAATGGCCAGCGGGAAACAAGAAATACCGTAACGCGTTAGCCGTCTGAAGTAGAAATCTAGCTTGGTGATCACAAATCGCTTATGACGTACCCGGTTTAACCAAAAGGCCAGAGTCCGCTTGCCCGCGCGTTGGACCGGCAAGGACCATCACAGCGGACGCCGGCCTGCGCGCTTTCCACGGGCTGCTTCAAACCCTGATCGCCCCGGAAAGCCTTACTTCAGTTCGTTCAAAAGTCCACGACATACTTTGTCGACGTTTTTGGCGTGAGAGGCGCGTCGTTTGCACCAAACCTTCTTCTATTGAGTCCTGGTGTTTGTGCCGGCTCCGGCGACTGGGCTGCCTGGGTCGCCGGAGTCAAGTCCATCGCCGGCGCCGCGGGTTGGGACGGCGATCGGGCGGCAATGCCGCTCGCAGTTGGTAAATCGTCCGGAGGGGGCGGAAACGTTGAGTCGAACTGGAAAGCCCGGGGGCACTTGACCGGCGGGGGGCTTGGGTATAGGCAACGCTGGGTTGATGTCGGTGGGGGCTTTGACGGAGGGACACAGCGGCTGGTTGCCTCGGTGCCGCTGGGGTGGCGGCCACGCGGGCCAGACGCCCAACCTTTTTTGATATCATGATTTAGGCTGATTTTTTGACACAAATGGCGTAATTTACGTGTAAGGTTATAGGGCGGGCGGCGACAGTAACATGCGGACGGGATAAAAAGGGGTGATCAGGTGAGTGAATGACAAGATTTAACTGTCCGGTGACTGTCATCGGCACAAATCCCCCGAAGCTACGGGCTTGTCTGATTTCCAGTGGCAAGGAGAACCAAAAGGGAGAATGAGTCGTATTCGAGGGTCGGTCGCGCTACTGTGGCTTGGTTCCGGCGAGGAGCGGGCGAGCGTGGCCGGAGAGCGGCCCGGGACGGGGCGCATTGCTCAGAATTGGAGGGGAGCTTGATGGGCGATGGGAGTCGCAGGGAGCGCCATTAGGCTCAACTACCGCGAGAAGAGGTGTTGTCATGCATGTCGACTACTATGTTCCAGCTCTCCGAGAGTTGCGCGACCAGCAAGTTCGCTTCGTGCCGCGCGAAAAGAAGCTTGAGCAACTTGACCGGGCGGAAGGATTGTATCACGAGATTGAACCGGGGCGCGATTACACCTACGAGTACGTCTGTTTTCGTATCACGGAATATCGCCCGGCGGTTTCGTTCCGGGGGACGATTTCGGGCAGCGATGTGGCGCACGATCTGGGTTTGTTCATTGAGGATCTGTCCGACTCCGCGGATATCGACGTCAGTGAGGTGTCGGAACCCGTGCATACGGTGAAGGATTTAAGCAAAACGTTTAACGTGTCTCCCAAAACCATTTCGCGATGGCGGCGGCAGGGCTTGGTTAGTCGCCGGTTCGTGTTTGACGGCCGCAAGCGGATCGGTTTTTTGAGCAGTAGTGTGCAGCGATACGTGGCGAATAATCCGGAGCGGGTTCGGCGGAGCGGGGAGTTCAGCCAGCTGACGGAGTTGGAACGTAGTGATATTGTGAAGCGGGCGCGGCGTTTGACACATGCCGGTGGGGGGTTGGCTGACGTCGCGCGACGGATTGCTCGGCACACCCATCGCAGCGTGGAGACCATCCGTTATACATTGAAGCAATTCGACCAGACTCATCCGCATAACGCCGTGTTTGCTGGCCACACCGGACCGCTCTCGGCGGAAGCCAAGAATAAGATCTACCGCGAGTATCGGAGCGGGACCTCCGTGGACGTGCTGGCTCTCCGGTTCGCCCGCACCAAGACAAGCATCTATCGGGTCGTCAACGAGGTGCGGGCCGGAAAAGTCTATGAGCTGCCTCTGGATTATATGTATAACCCCGAGTTTGATCGGTCCGACGCGGAGGGCGTGATTTTGGGGCCCGTGCCCGCGGCGGCCGACCAGAAACCCCGTAAATCGCGTATTCCAGCAGGGTTGCCTCATTATCTTGCCTCCCTTTACGAGGTTCCCTTGTTGACGCGGGAGCAGGAGCAACACCTGTTTCGGAAGTTCAACTACCTGAAATATCGAGCGAGCAAGTTGCGAGAGCAGCTTGATCCGGCCCGGCCGAAAAGCACTGTCATGAGCCGGATTGAGCGCTTGTATGAAGAGGCTGTTCGGACGAAGAATCAGATCGTGAAGGCGAATCTGCGGTTGGTGGTTTCGATTGCCAAGCGGCATGTCAACAGCACGGATGACTTTTTTGGACTGGTCAGCGACGGAAATATGTCGCTCATTCGGGCGGTCGAAAAATTCGATTATTCCCGGGGAAACAAGTTTAGCACCTACGCAAGCTGGGCGATCATGAAGAATTTCGCCCGCACGATCCCGGACGAATTCAAACATCGAGATCGTTTTCGCACGACGCACGACGAGATGTTCAGTGCTCAAGAGGATGAGCGAGCGGACCGATATGAGCAGGAAAGCGCGCAGTACTTACGCGAGCGTCAGATCGGATTAATCTTATCTCGGCTTGACGAACGCGAGCAGAGCATTATCATTAGGCGCTTCGGCCTGGATCACAGCCAGGAGCCGCTCACGCTCAAGGAGGTGGGCAGCGAAATGGGCGTGACCAAGGAACGCGTGCGGCAGATTGAGTCCCGGGCCCTCAATAAGCTGCGTCTCGCGGCTCAAGAGGCCAGGATCGAATTGCCCGATTAACCGTGCTGACCCAACACCAAGCCTCCGGCGGCTCAGAGACGGCGGGCTGGAGGCCTCCCCGGTCAGGGTTACAGCACGGTATACCGGTCGCGGATGACCATGCCGGTCGCGGATGACCTTGTCCGCCGCAAGTCCGACCCACGGGAGGACGGCCTGCGTCGGGCAACTTTCCCCCCGGACAAATCCGGCTGCCTGAAAGAGTAAGAGCCCCAAGACAGGGGAGCGTATTGCGTACGGGAGGTGGTTCCTCGCTAGAGAGCATGTGGCGTGAGCTTCGGCGTCCATCGGCACGCGTATCCGCTGGAAAACCCCGCGCGGGCCAGCGGCGCGCGCCTGTCGCTCGTTATCTCCCCTCTTCTGGGCCGGCTCCCGAGTTTGTTGAGCTCGCCGGTGAATGGGTAGCGTGGAGCGGCGCGGCCCTGGTCGTGTTTGGTCGCGGGTCGTGTTTTGCTCGGCGCGCCGTTTCCCGAGGGGCAGGGCATCTGAGAGGATCCGCGTGATGGCGGGCTCAATTTTTCTTCCTCCGTATTGCACGATAGCGATACTTCGTTATATTAACAGGTTTTCGCCACTCGAGGTCTAGGCCAGCGTAGCTCAACCGGCAGAGCGGTTGATTTGTAATCAACAGGTTGTGGGTTCGAGTCCCTCCGCTGGCTTCGTGCTTTCGCGGAGGGTGATTTGCCCGAGTGAAAGTGGCCGCCAAGGGGGCGGCGTGGTTGTTGCCCCGAGGCGGTGTGTCGGGCGGTGTCTCGCGGCGTTGGCTCGGCGGGAGCAATTGGGCGAGGCCCTGAGGGTCGGGGGGCGATGGCCGGGTGGACGGCGTGGATGTGGATGGTATTGCGGGTTGAAGGGTTTTATATTTCAGGCGGTTGGATGTTTCCGGGTGGAAAGCTGCTCGACGCAAGCCGTCCTCCCGTGGGTCGGACTCGCGGCGGAGAACGTCATCCG
>JBNJEM010000678.1:0-4227 GCA_051745935.1 Planctomycetota bacterium | reverse complement strand
GACAAGCCCGTGGCATTTGCACCTGGAAAAGCCTTTCCTCAATATGTGCAACGGACGTGCGAACGTCCGCGGACATTAGTCTTTTGCTCGTGAACGGTTTCCTTTGGATTCCGGTATGAGCTGCAAGCAATCGACGACGACGTAACCATCGGTGTTGGCGTTGGAAATCTCGACCACGGCGTTATCGTTTGGTGACAATTCAAAGCTGCCGAGCGAGAGGAACAGATCGTCGATGGGCGGTGTTTTTCGCTGGTCGATTCGCAGGGTCTTCTTGTCCCGTGCCGTCTTCACGGAAACGGGCACGTTGGAAGCCCGGTTCGTGAAGGCGGTAAACGCGAGACGAAGCTCGTACCGCCCGGACTGTTCAACGCGAGGGCGAAAGCGAAGCAACTTTTCGCCTTTCCGCTCATCGTCGTCATGCACGTAGCCGGCGCCAACGTAGTGGTCCGACCACGTTGAGTGACTCCAGGTGCCAATGCGCTGGGCCGCCGTATCATCGAGTACAATGCCTTCCAGCTGGTCCGGATCCAGGCCGGAGATCAGCGATTCCTGATCGCCCCAAGGCAACCACGGACCGCTGTCAGGCAGCCGCATATTGGCGTGCGCTCGCCTGGCAATTCTTACCAGCCGTTCTGGTTCCTGGTAGACGCGAATTTCACAAACCCCCGCCGGTTCGTTCTCCACCAAACGGATCGCACTGGCTGAAACTGGCTGTTCGAGCCCTAGGACATGACGGCGGTGCCGGTTCAAGTCAACCTCGGCAATGGCAGTCCACTTTCCCTGGTGACGGGCCTCCACCGCGAACTGCCTCGGAGCCAGGTCAGCCGTTTGGAATGTCACGTGTACCATATTGAACCGAATCGGTTCAGGCCAGGATAGCTGAACCCAGTGCGGCTCCTTGGCTTTTGGGTCAGGTCCCCAGGCGTTGGTGGTTTCTTCTCCTCGCGGTCCAACCGACCGGGCGAATCCGTTGATCACGTTTTCGGGGAGCATCCGGTCGCCGCTGGCGTGGGCGCGGTGGCTGGACGCCGTCACGGTTGCTTTTGGGGCCAGGTCCCGCGGGTCATCCGCTTGCAGATGGAGCACGGGCGCCCCTTCCTTAAGGAGCTGTTGTTGGAGTGCCGGCATGTGGTTTTGATACACGCCGCGAGGGGACGTGTTTTTCCGCACGCAAAACGCGGAGCCCGTGCCGGCGGCATGCCCCAGGATCGCACAGGTCAACATCACGCGGGTATTGGACAAGGCCAGGTGCGAAGCCGAGATATTCCGCCCCGCCATCAGAAGATTATCAACGTTCCGCGAGTAGAGTGAGCGAAAGGGAATCGTAAACGGCACGCCTTTGTAGTGATGCTCGGCCTTGTCAAGATGTTGGGCCGTTGGTCCATCGTGAAAGAAACCGGCGGAGTAATGGTCATCGACGCTCCACGCGCCGAAGGCCACGCGATCCGGAAAGCATCTCTGATCCCCAATGTCATTTTGGGTCAGCACATAGTCCCCGATAAGCCGCCGGTTTTCTCGTTTACCCGCCACGTAGCCGACCCAGACGAGTTCGTAATCAGCCGCTCGCTTCCGCTGTTCCGGACAGTGGTTCTTCGTGTGGTCCCAAAGGCCATAAATGAGTCGCAACAGGTCGTCACGGATCTCTTCGGCATCGGCGTATGTATCGCGTAATCCGCCGAGTTCAATTTTCCATTGCCAGCCGATTTCAATATTCGTGGTCAGTTTCGGGTGTCGTTGCGGGCCGATGCTGTCGCAGGTTTCAAACGAAAAGATCCAGGGAGGCGCCGTGAATGGCCGAGGTTCACCCATGTCACGGGCAAAGTACTTCAATCCATTCCCCATGGTATGATCCGACGGCTCCTCCGGGGCCCACGGCTCGTCGTACATCGATTCGGGCTCCTTGCCATGTCGATACTCGGCGCCGGCGGCCACCCCAATGACGCCGTCCCCCGTGCAGTCGATGAACACCTGACCAGGGAATCGAAGACGCCGGCCCGTACGGACTTCAACGGCATCGACCGCGGCAATTCGTTGCTTGGAATCCTCGTGCATTTGCACGCCCGTTGCGTGCGTATTCAGATGCACGTCGAGATTCGGTTCCAACTTGACCAACCGCAGTAGCCGGTTCGAGTATAATCGCCCTTCCTTCACTCGTTGATTGCCGGCTGTTCGATATTCCTCCACGATGCCCGTTTCGCGCGGGTCCAAGGGATATCGAGAGCGATAGACGCCAGGCCAAGCCCCTACTGGTGGCACGAGGATTTCACGACTGGCGTTTCCGCCCAGCACCGGCCGGTTCTGGATCAACGTGGTTTGGCACCCGTTTCGAGCCGCGGCCACGGCGGCGGTCGCGCCGGCGAGGCCACCGCCGACGACGACGACATCAGCCCGTGGCATGACTTCGGTTTTCGGACTGACTCCACCAAACCTCGCCCGCAAGGTGGCGATCGCCGGCGTCTCCACCGGCGGTTCCCAATCCAAGTCGTCGGCCAGCACAATGCTGTCACAGCGGCCATAGTAGCCCGTCAGATCACGCAACTGCAATTCAATGTCGCCGCGAAGCTGGTGGACGCCGCCATCCTCCCAGTGCCAGCCCGTTTTCCCTGAAGCTCCAAACGTCTTCTTGAGCGGCCGATCTTGGACGAGGAGCTGAAACCGCCCCGGATGGTATTCGGGGACCCAGTCTTTCGTCCGAACCCAGATTCGGTAACGACCGGCCTCTGGAATCTTGACTCGCGTGCGGGCGTTTTCGACGGGCGTGCCGAGCCCGATCGCCATGAGATATGGAGATCCCATCTGATCAATGAACTGAGCATCGTTGGTCCAGCCCCCCAACTCCTGGAATCGCTCGGCTTCCAGCCAAACCAGTTCAGCCTCGGTGGGGCATGCCACCAGAGCCATCGCCCCAATCACTAGGTGGGAGATAAGAGTCCGCATGAATTCACCTCTGTAAAGAAAAGCATCTTTCGCGCCGATGCGTATTCAATTACTATACCACGCAAGGATCCAGTGTTGGACAAGGGGGGGACAGTTCACCAAGGGGATGTAAGATGATGGCGGCCCCTGTTCGAGGGACATTTCAAAGAAACACCGAGGCAATGGCGTGTATACGAGCAGCATTCTGGACTTGATCGGGAACACTCCACTCTTGAAATTGAATGGAGTGGATATTTTCGCCAAAGCAGAGTTCCTCAATCCGGGCGGAAGCATCAAGGATCGCATCGCGGTGGCGATGTTGGAAGGCGCGGAACGAGATGGAAAATTGAACAGCGAGTCGATTATTGTCGAACCCACTTCCGGCAATACCGGCATTGGTGTCGCGTTGGTGGGACGCTTGAAAGGCTACCGGGTACGGATTGTCATGCCGGAAGGGCTGAGCGTGGAACGTAAGAAACTGATCCAGGCGATGGGGGCTGAATTGGTCCGGACTCCGGACCAGGACAGCATCCCCGGCGCGGTTAAACGGGTTGAAGAGATGGCAGCGGCGGACCCGCGCGTCTTTGTTCCTCAACAATTTGAAAACCCGGAGAATCCCAGGGCACACTACGAACACACGGCCCCTGAACTGTGGCAGCAAATGCGCGGTGACATTGCCTGTTTCGTCGCGGGCGTCGGCAGCGGCGGAACGCTACAGGGTGTCGGAAAGTTCTTGAAGGAACACAACCCCCACACCAGAATCATCGCGGTGGAGCCCAAGAACGTGGCGGCGCTGCTCGGCCACGAACCGGGGCTCCATCAGATTCAGGGCATCGGTGACGGATTCATCCCCCCCATTCTCGACGTTTCACTCGTCGATGATGTGATCGAAGTCACGGACGAGGATGCCATCGAGACCACCCGAGAACTCGGGAGAGACTTTGGATTGCTCGTTGGGATCTCATCGGGGGCCAATGTTTGGGCCGCGCGCCGCTTGGCCAAGATGGTTAAGGGCAACACCACGACGGTCCTTCCAGATCGCGCCGAGCGGTATTTCAGCACCGCCCTTCTCTAACTGGCATATCCGTCACGAATGGCGCGGGAAACAGGTGGGGGCGACCGCCCAGATTTCCAAGCCGCAATACAATGAACTTTCCTCAACGCTTCTGAATGCCTTGGAGGAGATCATTCCGAGCTGAAAGTGCCAGGCCAGATAAACCCTATTGTTGCATAAAGACGGCGTAGGACGGGTCTCCAGGCCCGTCTTTTACAGCGCATAAATGTCTTTTTGCGGTTGTTTGAAGATCTCAC
>JBNJEM010000677.1:0-4234 GCA_051745935.1 Planctomycetota bacterium | reverse complement strand
GGTGTGTAGCGGCGAGCGTGAACCACCACGGGACAAGCCCGTGGCATCCATGCGGGCCTTGCGTGTCCAAGCCGTGTAGCGGCACCCGTGAACGGCTACGTATAATCAAAGTCGTTACTCCAAACCCGTTTCCGCCCTTGGCCTGGTTTTGTTTGAACGGTTTCCGGTTTGTCGGCGGCGAACACGGAAAACGTTTTTCTCGGTTTCATTCCTAGGAGATTTCGTGATGTCGAAATTCGCCGGCTTTTTACCCATCGTAATCCTGCTGGGCCTGGCCTCCATGGGCGGCGCGGTTGAACCGAAGTGGATGGATTTGGGATCCCGTCACGGCGACGAGATGCTGGAGGCGTACTTTCGCGCGGAGACCGCCGAGTTGACAGAGGCGGCGCTGAACGACGTGAAGACACTGGATGACTGGGAGGCGAAAAAGGACGAGTACCGGCAGCAGTTGTTCGAAATGCTGGGACTCGACCCGCTCCCTGAAAAAACGCCTCTCGAGGCGACAACAACCGGCACCACGGAACACGCGGAGTTCGTGGTCGAGAAACTGCATTTTCAGTCCCGACCCGACTTGTATGTCACGGCTAACCTGTACGTACCGAAGGAACGCGAGGAGCCGCTTCCCGCGATCCTCTACGTTTGCGGTCACGCTCGAGTAAAAGAGGATGGGGTCAGCTATGGCAACAAAGCAGCCTACCAGCACCACGGCGGTTGGTTCGCCCGCAACGGGTACGTCTGTCTTACCATCGATACGTTACAGCTCGGCGAGATCGAAGGGATTCACCACGGCACGTACCGGGAGAAGATGTGGTGGTGGAATTCGCGAGGCTACACCTCGGCGGGCGTGGAGGCGTGGAATTGCATCCGGGCGCTGGATTACCTGCAGTCGCGTCCGGAGGTTGACGCGGACCGCCTCGGCGTCACGGGCCGATCGGGTGGCGGGGCGTACAGTTGGTGGATCAGCGCCTTGGACGATCGCATCAAAGCCGCGGTCCCCGTGGCGGGGATCACGAGCTTGCATAATCACGTGGTGGACGGTTGTGTCGAGGGCCATTGTGACTGCATGTACATGGTCAATACGTATCGCTGGGATTTTCCGATGGTCGCGGCTCTCGTCGCCCCGCGGCCGCTGTTGATCTCCAACACCGACAAGGATCGTATCTTTCCATTGGACGGCGTGGTCGATGTTTATGAGAAGGCGAAGCGGATTTACCAGCTGCACGACAAGGTGGAAAACATTGGGCTTCACATTTGCGAGGGGCCGCACAAGGACACCCAGGAGCTGCGAATCCACGCGTTTCATTGGTTCAACAAGCATTTGAAAGGCGAGGATCCGTTGATTGAGACGGCGGCCGTGAAGCTGTTCGAGCCGAAGGAGCTGCGGGTGTTCGAGCAGCTGCCGGAGGATGAGCGGAACACGACGATTCACGATACGTTCACCCAGATGGCGGATTCCGCCGTGCCGCGGAACCTGAAACAATGGCGGGAGCGGAAGAAGCATTGGATGGCCGCGCTTCGGAAAAAGGTGTTTCGCGGTTGGCCCTCGCCGCGTCCGGCGGCTCACGGAAACCTCTGCGTCTCGAAGTCCTTCGAGGCCACCGAGCATGATCTTCGTTTATCGGTTTATCGGTTTAAGAGCGAGTCCCCTGGTATTGGGTTGAAATTGTATTGGGTTCAACACGCTCAATCGGCCGCGAAGGAACCCGATGCGGTTCTGTTGCACGCCCTCGATGAACAGGGATGGAATGAGTTTCTGGCCACGTTGCGACCGGCGTTTTCCGAACGGGCGCGAGCCGAGCAGGTCGAAGGAGAGGATATGCCAGAGGGCGATCCGGATGGCTTGAAGCGGTTAACACGACGGCTCAAGGAAACAAACGCGGTGCATGCGTATGTAGCGCCGCGGGGAATTGGGACCACCGCCTGGAATCCAGGGGAGCGAAAACGGACGCAGATACGCCGCCGGTTCATGTTGCTTGGACAGACCCGCGATGGCATGCGGGTGTGGGACGTGGCTCGAGCGGCGGGCGTGGTTCGCCGGTTGGCGGGCAATGACGTGTCGTTGCGAATGAAAGGCAAGCGTGAAATGGCGGGAATCGCCTTATACGCGTCCCTGTTTACCCCGAACGTGGATCGTTTGGCGCTTTCGCAATTGCCGCCGTCCCACCATGAGGCCCCGATCTTCCTCAATGTGTTGCGATTTCTGGATGTCCCACAAGCGGTCGCCATGGTGGCGGAGGAGACGGAGACCGTGATCCGCGACAGCCCCAAGGATGCGTGGCAGTATGCCCGCGAGGTTGCCGCCAACCTCGACTGGGACCCGCGGCAAATCGTGGCCGATGACCAGTCGAAGTAAACGGCGACTGTTGGGCCGATTGCTGTACGCCGGGCTTTCCGGCCTGACGAGCGTCAATCTGGCGGCACGGAGTGGAATGGTTGGCGGGTCGTTGTCAGCCTGGAAAGGCTGATGAACAGGTTCGCCAGCCGACTAGAGGGTTACAGTAATTGAACGCTAGCGAGAATCATGGGAGACTCATGATGAAGAGCGGATTTGAATCAGTAAGCAAGCCGGGCCAGACGTCCTCGCGTCGTGATTTCCTGAAACAGGGCAGTGCGGCGGTCGCGGCGTCCGCCACGGCCGCCATGGCCGTGCCGCGGGTGCACGCCGCGGAGGATAACACCATCCGGCTGGCCTTGATCGGCTGCGGCGGCCGTGGCTGTGGCGCCGTCGGTAATGCCATGAACTCCGTTAACGGACCGGTCAAACTGGTGGCCATGGCGGACATCGTCGAAGGCCGGCTCACCACCGCGCTCAAAGGGCTGAGCAATAAGTTTTCCGATCGAGTGGACGTGCCCAAAGAACGACAGTTCGTCGGCTTTGATGCCTACAAAAAAGCCATTGATTGTCTGGGGCCGAACGATGTGGCGATGTTAACGAACTTTGCTTACTTCCGTCCCACGCAGCTCGAGTACGCGGTGAAAAAGGGGGTCAACGTCTTCATGGAGAAGTCGTTCGCGCCGGACGCGCCGGGCTTGCGGCGGCTGATGCGCGCCGGAGAGGAAGCGAAACGGAAAAACGTGAAAATCGCCGCTGGACTGCAGTGCCGTCACAGCGTGAATCGGCAAGCACTGATCGAGCGGATCCGTGACGGAGCGCTCGGCGATTTGCAGCTTATCCGGGCTTACCGCATGCATCGTGTCGGCGTGATGGGGCCCAAGCCGGAAGGCTACGATGAATTGCTGTGGCAAATCCGGAATTTCACGCGATTCTTTTGGGTTTCCGGCGGACTGTTCGCCGAGATGAATATCCACCAAATCGATGAGATCTGCTGGCTCAAAGGCGATTGGCCCGCCACGGCGCACGGCATCGGGGGGCGCATCGCCAATAGTCCGAATCATGGTCAAGGTTTTGATTCGATCTCCATCGAGTGGACGTTTCCCGACGGCACCAAGGCGACCGACGGCGTCCGCTGGCTCGGCGGGCACTGCCACAACGAGTTTGCCACGTTTGCTCATGGCACCCGACGCGCCGCCCAGTTCTCTGGCAATGTACACAAAGGGACCACCCGCATCCATAAGGATCAACGGATCGCCGACGACAATATCGCATGGGAGGCGCCCCAGGAAAAGTACAGCCCGTGGGACGCCGAGTGGAACGTGCTACTGGAGAGCATCCGAAATGATAAGCCTCAAAACGAGGCGGAACGAGCGGCCATGTCGAACTTCGCCGACTTGATGGGACGGGCGGCGGTGCATTCAGGCAAGGTCATCACGTGGGACGAGATGTTCAACTCGGATTTCCAATTCGTCGAGAATATCGACCAGATGGATTACGACACCGAACCGCCGGTGAAACCCGGGCCCGATGGCTACTATCCCGTGCCCGTGCCCGGTGAGTGGTCGGAGGTGTAAGGTCGGAGGGATAAGGGAGTCTCGTGCTGGGCGGGTCAAAAGTAACACTTTAACCGTCTGAAGTAGAATCCTAGCTTCGTGATCACAAATCCCTTGTGATGTACGCCGTTTAACTGCAAGGCCGGAGTCCGCTCGCCCGCGCGCTAAGCATCGCAAAATCAATAATTGTCGCATGATCGGGGCTGCTGGGCGTCGGCCCAATGCCCTCGGCTTGTCCGAGGGATTATTATACCGGTCGCGGATGACTTTCTCCGCCGCGAGTCCGACCAACGGGAGGACGGCTTGCGTCGGGCAGCGTTCCACCCGGAAAAATCCAACCGCCTGA
>JBNJEM010000676.1:0-4246 GCA_051745935.1 Planctomycetota bacterium | reverse complement strand
GGTGATGGTCAGCCACCGCCGAGCCACCTCCGTCGCGCACAATCGCTTGGCCGCCCGAGGGCAGGGGCGAAGCACCACGTGCAGGTGATTGCTCATCTCGCTGCGAAATTCGATGTCGATCGTGAACAGGCCCGCGAGCTGTTCTTCGCGCAGCAGGATCCAACCGCGTCGATAGGAGTAGTCGTGGCCGGTTAGCGGATCCTGACCGCAGAGAAACGCGCGGCGGACGCAGCGCGTGGTACAGTGGAAGGTGCCTCTCCGAGCTCCGTTCTCTCCCAACAACCTCCGACGTGCATAAGAAACCATCGAGCAATCTCCTTTGGCTGTGAGGTTGTGACCGGACCACCGAGCCGTCCGCCGGGCGGTTTGGCTACACGTCCGTTCACATCCTGAGATTCATGAGATCTGCCCGCGTTTCGCGCGTCGCCCTGAAAGCAGCGGGAGCAGACACTCTGATTTTCGGTGTGAATTTGCGGGGTTTGTCAAGGGTTCTGGCACGGGGAAGGCAAGCGAAAAGGCCAGTGCACGGAAGAACCGTGGCAACCGCGAGGGCATCGAGTCACCAGAGCGAGGGGAAGCACGCGGGAAGTAAGCAACTGAACCGATACGTGGCCCGAACAGCGCGCACTGCGACAACAGGCTGGCGTCGGCGTCAAAACATGACGAGGTTGCGTCAGCGTCGTTGGGAGAGCAACGCGTTCAGCCAGCCACGGACCGGTTCGTACAACCGCGGGAATGACCGGCCGGAACGCGAGCCGGGAAAGGTTGGCTACTTGAACACCCGGCGGCTGGCCGACGCGCCCTTCAGGTGGGACGCCTCCATCCGGTCCGCAACCTTCCCGAGTGATGAACACGATCCCACGGCATGACAAAACAACTCGTCGTGGGCTCGCGTGCCTCGATGGGCGAGGCCGCGAAGCGGATGGAGGCCTCCCAGTTGAAGGGCGTCGCCGCGAGCCGCCGCGTGTTCAAATAGCCGAGATCCTCCGCCCGAGTATGCCGCGTTTCACTCCGACGTTTCGCGTAACGGGTCGGTGATTAGTGTACGGTGTTGCTGTCTCGCAGACACTGACGGACACACGTCATTTTTTTGACTGGGACGCCAGTCTCCCATCACGGTGCGCGCTGCTCGTGATTCCGATCGCGCGTACTGCCTCACCCGTGCCCTCCCGGTCCATCCTCTCGCTCGCTGTCCCCCCCACCTTGCCGCCTCGTCGCCTGACATCGCGTGTTCCGGCGGCCATCACGGTTTACAAATGCTTGGCCAAGCTCGCAAGCCCACGGCAAAAACCAGAAAAATCAGCGAGAAAAACCACGTGTCTGATTTCGGCGGCTTTCCCTCAAGGCCGGCGGCAGTGCGGTCGACGCCGGCGTACGGCTGCCGAACATCAACGACGACCACATCGGCGATGCGCCCGACCTCGGCGCGTTTGAGTACGGCGATGAGCGGCCGCGGTACGGACGGCGGGTGGAGATTGGCGAATGAGCAAATTTGCATTGAAAGAACGTCGTACGATGACGCTTCCGATTCTGCAGCGACTCGCTGTAGCCAGACGTGGGCCATGCTGACGCAGCAACTCTTCGGCCGTCCATCCGTGTTTGAGCGGCGGCTCGATGTCACGGCAGTTCAATCGTGCGGACAGAGCGGGCCTCAGAACGAGACGCGTGTTGTCGCGCGTCGGCCCTTCTCCAGTGACGGGACGTTCTTGAGCGTGTTCATCCTGCCCGCTTCCTGGTCGCCGATCTTCACCGTGTAGTTACCTTCCTCGAAGACCGGTGGCCGGAAGGACCTGCCCTTGATGCGCAGGGCGTAGACCAGCTCGCCATCTTCCTTAAAGACCTGCACGACGGGGTCTTTCATGCCGGTTACCTTGATGGTCGGCAGATACGCTGGGGGTGTTCGACCGTAGTTCTGCATCATCTCGAACGTGCGCGGCCAGCCGTTGAACTGCGTGGAGTCATCGCCGGTATCACAGATGACCGGCCAGCACTCGATGGCGAACTTCCGCGAGGCCTTGTGTATCCTGACGATGCCGTGGCCCGAGGATTTGCGATGTGCGGTGGCCACCGGTCCTGGGATGTCCGTTTTCGGCTCGGGCGCAGCGTCCGGGTTGGCCACGGCCCAGATGGTCATGAAGTTGCCCAGCCCATCGCGGTATCTGCCGGTATACTCGGGCATACCGGGCTCCAGGCCGCCAGCGGGCTTTTTCGGCTGGAAGGCGCGCGGATAGCCCGCGGCAATGGAAGGGACGCAGAATGCGAGCGGCGCGTCGTCCCAGGTGTCAGCCCCGTAGTGCACGATGAGGGGCAGGTGCTGGTCGCCCGCCAGGTGGAATGCGAACCCTTTTCGGATGATCCGCAGAGCCTTGTTCCGCGCGCTCTGCGGCCAGGAGTTAGAGTCGAGGTCGGCCACGAGGTACCTGAGGTTACCGCCGTGGTGGGTGGGAACGGCGGAGAAGATGGTCTGGGACAGCAGCATCTTCATGTCCGCACCGCGCCAATCCGTCACCCAGTCGCGCAGGAATTCCAACTGCCGCTCGCCCAGGAGGGTGGCTCCGGGGACATCCACGGTTTTCGGGTCGTAGTCGGGGTCAACGATGTGATCGGGGCGGCCGCTGTTGGTGGGCGGGACGGTGCCGTCCGGGCCTCCCTTGAACTTGCGGTCCTCGATGATGGCGAAACTCGCCCGGCCGTAGTTCATTGACGTGTAATAGACGCCGATTCCTTGCTTAACCGGCGTGGGATCATAGGGGTCGGGCAGGTGACTGGTCTGCGTGCGTTCGACCATGTTGACCCACTCCGGCGGCATGAAGTAGCCGCCGTTGTCATGCTCGTCCATTGTTTCAGCGTCGCGTCCGCCGGCGCCCCAGAGGTTGCCCTGGTAGACGTCGTGGTCGTCGGGGACGCAGACGGTGGGGCGGTCGCGCATCAGGTCGCCCCAGGCCCAGCCCAGCAGATACCATTTACGCAGATAGTCAAGGGTCTGCAAATCGAACGCCCCTTTTCGTGCAGCGCCGTAGCCAGCGACGTCTTCATATATCTGATCGCCGGAGAAGAAGAGCAGGTCGGGGTTCTGCGAGCGGACGTTCTCCACCACGTCCGTGTCGGGGAAGGCATAATCCTTGTTTCCCGTAAAACCGGCCACCACGAGCGGGTCCTTTTCCACCGGATCGTGGCGCACGGTGCCCGTCCAGTAGAACGTCTTCTTCGCACTCTTCGCACCGTCCGCGATGGTCAGGGAGTAGGCCAGGCGGTAGGGCGTATTGCGGGACGAGTCCCACTGCTCGACGCGAAAGGTGGCCGTGCGTGCCGTGGGGTCGATCTTTGCAGTGTCGATGGTCCTCCAGTCGTGGTTCTCGTCTTTCCGTATTTGGAGCCGGACCGGGCGGGATTCGTCGTCGCCCACGGGAGGCATCTGCGCCGTCATCTTCATGATGTCGCGGCTTAGCGTATACTGCGAGAACAGGATGGGGCCGAACTGGTGGTCCTTGTTCACCTCGACCCTATCGCCGGATATGTTCCAGTCCGCGAACCATGCTTTGGCCTGTTGCGCCACGAGGGCCAGGTTGCCCACGAGCTGACCGGCCTTGACGTTTTTTCTGGTGACCCCTGCCAGCTCACTGCCATCGGACGGGTCGAGGGCCTTGAGTTCAAGCCGATATCCGTTTCCTGTGGGGCGCGCGCTTAGGCGGAGCTTCACCTCCTTCGCCGACACATTCCCTTTGCCGTCGCCCGGCTTGCCAATGAACAGTTTACCGCCGGTGGTGAGCCCGGCGTTCACCCCCTGTCCTCGGAAGACGCTGTCTCTGTAATCATCGATCGCGCCCTTGATGCCGACGCGGAAGCCGGCCCATCCGCCTGTCTGCGGGAGGCCCGCTGTCACTTCGGTTCGGAAGCCGCCCTCGCGATCAATGAGCTGGCAGGTGAGCGCGTGTACGTTCCGGTCTTTGCCGTTGCGGATGCATTCCAGTCTTCCGTCGGAGATGCGCCAGTCCTGGAGCGGATTGGACCAGTAGTCCGGCCCGGGCCATGTGCGGGTGACCTCGTTTGGCCAGCCACCGTGGAATTCATCCGCCTGGGCCGTGCCGGCGCCCACAAAGGCCAGGAGCGCCGCAAGGCACGCAAAACTGAAGACCGCGCCAACCGTCCGGTGCGAAGATAGATCTGTCATGGGTAAGATACCTCTTGCCGTGGGAATCAGTATCCGTCACGCCGGAGTACGCTCCGGCTGCCGTGGAGCTTCCGG
>JBNJEM010000675.1:0-4255 GCA_051745935.1 Planctomycetota bacterium | reverse complement strand
TCACGGGTTCAAATTCGATCCACCTGGACACGACCTGAAACCAGGGCTTTTCCAGCGTCTGGGCCGTTCGAAGGGCGCGAAACGCTTACACTTTGAGGTAAAACCGGATCCCCCGCTCCCAAAACGCCCTCGGTGAACGGAAACTCCCACTGGTTTTGTTATGACTTCTCAACCTTTCATTGTTCAATGGGTGGCCACGGTCGTCAAACCGCCGGATCCTTCGAAATGACTAGTGTGTCGCCCTCATACTCCGCTGGTGGTACCCCCGTCACCTGTCGGCGGGACGAGAAAGGGCAAGCCGCGGTCTTGCCGTCGAACACATGCAATTCGCCGTCGCGTTCATGGATGACGCGGCGCCGCCGGTCCGAAGTTGCCCAGCGACCAGAACATCTCGGTCACTTCGATCCCGTGGCCGAACGCTGAGCGAAGCGTAACGTATAATGAGGATGATGACTTGCCGGTTTTTGAGTTTCTTACAAGGAGCACTCCATCATGAAGCGTTGCAGTATGGTTTTTGGGTTGATCGTGGCTTGCGTCTTCGGTGTCGCTTCGGCCCGGGCCGAGGACGACGGTTGGGTCACGATTCCGATCGAACCCGAGCTGAAGGCCTGGTCGCTCAAGGCCCCCGCCGAGCGGAGCAAGTGGACCGTCGGGACGGCCGTGGTCAACCCGGATAATCCCCGCGAGCTGATTTGCGAGGAAGGGGGCGACGAGCTGGTCAACGCCGGTTCCAAGGGAGTGGACATCTTCACCAAAGAGAAGTTCGCCGATGCGATCATCGAGGTCGAGGTGCTCGTGCCCCGGGGCTCGAACTCGGGTATCTACATCATGGGATCGTACGAGGTTCAGGTGCTCGACAGCCACGGCCGAGAAGAACTGGGCATGGGCGATATGGGAGCCGTGTACAGCGTGGCCGTACCCCAAGTTAACGCGGCGAAAAAGCCCGGCGAGTGGCAGAAGTACGTCATCGAGTATCGGGCACCGGCGTTCGACGCCGATGGCAACAAGACGGCCAACGGTCGGATCATCAAGGTCGTGCTCAACGATACGGTGATCCACGAGAACCTGAAGCTGCAAAACGTCACCGGCGGCAGCCTTACCGGCAAGGAAGCGCCTCGGGGACCGGTCATGTTCCAGGGCGATCACGGGCCGGTGGCCTACCGGAACCTGCGGGTCAAGCCGCTCGACTGACGGTTGCCCCTCCCGGGCCAGGCAATAGCCGAAGCTTTCCCACGCCACTGTCGTCGCGGGCCGGCGGTGGCGTGAGGCCCCCCCAGGTCAACCGTTCACGGGCAAGAGGCTGGTGTCCGCGAACATTCGCACTTTCGCTCCACATGTTAGAGGAAACTTTTTCAGACGCGAATGCCACGGGCTTGTCCCGTGGTCCGTTACGTTCCACGCTGCCGACGGGCCGCGGATCCCGCCTCCGCATCGGGGCAGTTCGGCTGCCTCTTTGACGGCCGGGAGAACTGGCGGGGCGTTCCGGCGGTTCTTCTCGGGAAGGGATTCCCGAGCTACGGGGGCGCGTCCTGGTGGCTCGGGACTCCGTCCCGAGACGGAAGGCACGTTCACCCCCCAGCCCGTGTCCAAGCCGGGGCCGAGCGGACTCTGGCCTTGCGGTTAAACGCGCGCGGTTTGTGTCACGTTTGCCCGGCGGTGGCATAACGCCCGAGATGGTTGATCCTGGCGTGAACGTCGTTGAGAACCCAATGGGAAAGACCGAGATGAATACTCTCGATCATCCCCATGTCATGCAGGGGAATGTGAAGACCGTCCTGCTGGATTTCCCGCAGCTTGCCGCCGTCGTAGCCGGTGAGTCCAAAGGTCTTGAGGCCATGTCGATTGGCCCAATCGACGGCATTGAGTACGTTGGCGCTGTTACCCGAACCGCTGATGGCAACCACCGCATCCCCCGCCTCGCCGAAGTTCATCAATTGCTGCACAAAGATCTGATCATACGCGAGATCGTTCCCCACCGCCATGATCCAACCCACATTGTCCGTCAGGCTTAAAACCTTCAAACGCTTACGGTTCTCGTCATTCAATGCCGGTTCAGGGAGCGTGCTTTTCCCCAGATCCTCGCACATGTGGCTGGCCGTCGTTCCCGACCCGCCGTTGCCCAGCATGAAGACGTAGTTGCCCTGTTCCCAACTCTGATAGATCAGTTCGGACCAGCGGAGCAGCGCTGCCTGGTCCACGCGCGCTATCTCTTCCTGCAACCGCTTCAAGTAGGCGTCCGCCGCGAGTTCGATTCCCAGCATGGTACGCAGTGTCCTTTCTTGGGGCCTGAGGTCCTCTCGCCTCCTTCGAGGCCACGGGCCGTCGGGAACTCTTTCCCAACGTTGAAAAAAAAGTGATTGCGATGCCGTGCGCGCGATAAGCGGCCCGCGGTCGCCGTCACGGCATGACTTTTTACCGCGAGGCGCCCGGCCTAACGTTGGACTGTTCTTTTTCCCGTTCCAGCTGTCGAATATCTTCGTTGATCTTCATGGAACAGTACTTCGGTCCGCACATGGTACAGAAATGCGTGTTTTCGAGCGACTCTTGCGGCAGCGTTTCTTCGTGGTATGCGCGAGCGGTGTCTGGGTCCAGCGAAAGGCGAAATTGTTCTTCCCAATCAAAATGGACCCGAGCCTGGCTCAAGGCATCATCTTGATCCTGAGCGCGTGGTCGTTTCCGCGCCACGTCCGCCGCGTGCGCCGCGATTTTGCACGCGATTACACCTTGACGGACGTCCTCCTTGTTGGGTAGCCCCAAGTGTTCCTTCGGCGTCACGTAGCAGAGCATGGCGGCGCCATGCCATCCAGCCATGGCAGCGCCGATGGCGCTGGTAATGTGGTCATAGCCGGGAGCAACGTCCGTGACCAGGGGGCCGAGAACATAAAAGGGGGCTCCTTGGCAGATCTCGACTTGTTTTTTGATGTTCATTTCGATTTCATCCATCGGGATGTGCCCTGGTCCTTCGACCATCACCTGCGTGCCGGCGGCCCAGCCGCGCTGAACCAACTCCCCTAAAACTTCCAGCTCCGCGAATTGCGCCGCATCACTCGAATCGGCGATGGATCCGGGACGCATGCCGTCCCCCAAGCTCCACGTCACGTCGTACTCCCGCATGATGGCGCACAGCTCTTCGAAGTGCGTGTAGAGCGGATTCTGCTGCCCATGCGCGATCATCCACTTTGTAATCAACGAACCGCCCCGGCTGACGATGCCCGTGACGCGGTTTTCGGATAAATGCAAATGCTCCAACAAGATCCCGCAGTGCACCGTCATGTAGTCGACGCCCTGCCGAGCCTGATGCTCGACCATGTCCAGAAAGTTTCGCGGCTTCATCTCCGCGATTTCGCCATCCAGTTCTTCCAGCATTTGATACAGGGGGACCGTGCCAACCGGCACGCCGCAGTTGTCGATGATCGCCTCGCGAATCCGGTTGATATGCGCCCCCGTCGACAGATCCATGACCGTGTCGGCGCCGTGGTGCACCGCCGTGTGCAGTTTTTCCATTTCAACCGTTTGGTCGCCGGTTAACGCCGAATTGCCGATGTTGGCGTTAATCTTGCAGCGCGCCGCGTTTCCAATCCCGATCGGCCGCAGACCGCGAGCTAAATGGACCTTGTTGCCAGGTATCACCATCCGACCCGCCGCCACTTCACCGCGAACGAACTCCGGCTCCAGACACTCGTTGCCCGCAACTGTCTCCATTTCTGGCGTGATGACCCCCGCCCGAGCGGACTCGATTTGGGTTCGTGGCATCTCGGTCTCTCCGATCCTAAAAGGCCATCACAAAACCACTCACGCGTCCCGTCATGGCAGGTGCTTTGGAAGCGGGCGCGAGGTTTTGTTGGCGGCTGTAAACATGAGTCCCGCGCGTCAAGTCGCCCACGCGTGAAGTTGCCCGCGCGTCAAGTTGGCTGGGCGGCGCGAAACCGGTCTGCTTCTCATGGTTCTCCCGTTCCCGAGGTTTCATCCTACCGGTCAACGGTTGTTTGTCAATTGACCGCGATGGCCCCGTGGCCAAGCGAGGCCAGGCGCTAGGCTGGGACCTCCTGAGCTCGGGTTTTTGACTGCCGCCGAGTTTTTCGCGGGATTCACGTGGCCATGGGGTACGAACGACGCATGATACAAAACCGACTCCGATCATCCCACCGCGAACGATGGTTTACCCTATTGTTGCATAAAGACGGCGTAGGACGGGTCTCCAGGCCCGTCTTTTACAGCGCATAAATGTCTTTTTGCGGTTGTTTGAAGATCTCAC
>JBNJEM010000674.1:0-4261 GCA_051745935.1 Planctomycetota bacterium | reverse complement strand
AAAAGTCCCATGTCGCATGATATGCTAGCGAGTCTTTCATCGCTGACCGGCCAGTTGCATCGTGCCTTGATGGCATCGCCGACGGCTAGTCTCTTTTCTCGGGCGTGGCGGGCGGAGGCCATGCGAAACGTCGAACATCTGGGCATGGCGGGAAACGATGGGTTGATGCATTCGGTTGCCCAAGCGATCACTTGTGGATGTTTCGGCCTGCGGTGCTTCCACGATCAGTTGCAGGGTACTCCCGCGTTTTCCTGGCTTATTGATGGTTCCGGGCCCTTCGTGCGCGAGATTCTGTTGTTATGCGGCGGCGGTGAGTCCGCCGCGGGGAGGCACCCGGCGGCCGTGTTGGACGCGACCCGGCGAATCGCTCACGTGCTCGATCGCGACGGGGCTAATTCAGTCCGGCGGGAACTTCCCGCCGCCGCGACGTTCGCTGACGCAGTGGTTTACTTTTACGAGCGGTTTCTGGCCGCCCATGATCGGACGACGCGACGCCGTAAGGGCGTGTTCTACACGCCCCCTGCCCTGGTCTCGTTCATCCTTCGCCGCGTTGATCGGATATTGGAAAATGAATTCCTGTTGGAACGGGGATTGGCTGACGACGCGACATGGCGGCAGACCCTGGATGGGCTTGGCGGCTGCTGCACGTCGAAAGAGGTGCCCGGCGATGCGTCGTTTGTTCGGCTGCTTGACCCTGCCATGGGGACCGGCGCGTTTTTGCTCCAAGCAGCGGCGGTGATACGAGAACGGTTTCGCCGGCAGGCCGTGCCCCGGGGCTCAACCCCGGAGATGGAAAACCAGCTGTGGAATGGCTACGTCGCGCGAACATTGCTGCCCCGTCTTTGGGGCCAGGAACTCATGCTGCCGTCACTGGTGTTGGCGGAACTGGCCATGGTGGCTTGGCTGGCGGAAACCGGCTTTCAATTCCAATCCCCAGGCGGACTTCATTTCTATCTTGCGAACACGCTGCGGCACCCGCGGGTGGGTCCAGAGCGCCAGACGGCTCCAGTGCCCTTTACGGTGATCGTGGGAAACCCTCCGTTCGCCGGCGTGTCTGACAACCAGCAGGTCTGGATGCGCGAATTGCTTCGTGGCAAGAGTCCCGAACCTCCATTTAACGTCGCGAACTATTTCCTTTCGCAAGGCGCTCCCTTGCGGGAAAGGAAGCATTGGCTGGAGGACGATTACGTCAAGTTCATGCGATTCGCTCATTGGCAGATTGAAAAAGCCGGCATGGGGATTATCGGGTTCGTTACCAACCATGGATACCTGGACAACTCGACCTTTCGCGGCATGCGTGAGCAATTGTTGGAAACGTTCCCTCGTATCAGCGTGGTCGACCTGCGGGGGAGCACGCGCAATCGCGGCGGGCGCCGCCCCGGCGCCAGCGACCAATCCGTGTTTGGCATTGAACAAGGAGTGGCCGTTGGATTCTTTCGTCGGCCGGCTGTCGGAAATCATGAAAGCAGCGTCGAACACGCGGAATTGTGGGGCGATCGATCCGCCAAACTGAAAACGCTTGAACATCCGACCCCGGAGGCACTTGTTTGGAAAAAGATAGAGCCGCGGTCGCCTCACTATTTCCTCGTCCCCAGGAATCAACGGGTGTTGAGGGAGTACGAAGCAGCTCCGCGCCTGTGCGATGTCATGCCGGTTAACAGCACGGCGGTTGTGACCGCGCGCGATAGCTTCGTCGTGGCAATGGATCGGACGGAGTTGCGAGAGAGGATGCGGGCATTCGCCGACCCGCGGATCTCCGACGAGGAGATTCGCGCCCGTTTCTTCACGAATACCCGGTCACGGAAATACCCACCTGGTGATACGCGCGGCTGGCAGGTGACCGGGGCCAGACGGCGAATGCACGCCGATCCGGCATTGGAGGAATATTCACGGCCCTGTCTGTATCGGCCGTTCGACCAACGCCACCTTTTCTGGGCGCCTTGGATGATTGACTGGCCGCGAAGCACTGTCATGGATCCCTTGGCCAGCGGCGGCAACGTCGCCCTAATCGCTCGACGGCAGAGTCCGCCTGCGTTGCCCTGCAATTACTTTTGGATCAGTGATACCATCGTGGTCGATGGCGCGGTGCGCTCGGACAACCGCGGCAGCGAGTCGGTCTTTCCACTGTACGTGTTTGACAGCCGCGTGGCGGACAAAACGGTGTTGGCCGAACCCGGGGAGAGTTCTTCCGACTCCTCGATGCTGCCGAATTTTTCCCGCGAGTTCGTCCAAGCCTGTACGTCCAAGTTAGGGATGCCATGGCAGGCGGAAGCCACGGGTTCGTCCGGGCCGATTCTTACGCCGGCCGCTCTCCTTTACTACATTTACGCCCTCTTTCATTGTCCCAGTTACCGGGACCGATTTGCCGAATCGCTTTGCATTGACTTCCCTCGGGTACTGGTCCCGCGAAACCGCGATTTGTTCTTGGCCCTGTCGCGGTTGGGTAGAGTGCTCGCCAACGCCCATCTGCTCGCATATACCCGCCACAAGGGTTCGGGACTTTTCTTTCAACGGGCTGGAGAAAGAATTCCGCCGCCTCTTTCTGAGTCCGTGGAACCAGGCTATCCGAAATACTCCGGTCAAACCGTCTGGCTGAACAAGAGCACGGGAATCACCCCTGTCGCACGGGAGACATGGATGTTCCACGTCGGATCGTACCAGGTGTGCCACAAGTGGCTGAAGGATCGGCGGCACCGGATCCTGTCGAAGTCGGACTTGCACCGGTACCGCTTGATTCTGGAGGCGATCGAGCAAACCATTCAAACAACGGCCCGGATTGAACAAGAAATCGAACGACACGGAAGCTGGGAGAATGCCTTTCGCGAGTGAGATGACTCGGCGGCTGCAGTGGACCGCGCCGACAGCGCGTGAATCGCATGCAATGGTCGGTACCTCGCCCGTCCAAGGGGTGAGACGTGGTACCGCTCGTTTCACATTATCAAGCACGCCACCAATGTAACGAAACATTTCCGGCTTGACCGCCCGTGACCGGGCGTGTGATAACGGTTAGTAGCTCAGGTTAGCTCGAGGGCATGGCTGTAAAACGTGACGGACGCGGACGCCGAGCAGAACGCGGTGGCCACCATCACGACCGGCTATGATGAGGGCTGGCGGGTGGGGGAGGTGGACGACGGCGACACGATGCTCAGTAGCACCTACAGGGCAGCAGTTCATGTCGGATCGCTACCAGCGGCCAATCGCTCCAGTTCCGAACGCGTGACCGTTCGTTGCTTGCGACGTGCAGTGATCAGTTGCCAGAACGCATCGCTTGCCGCAAGTTCCAGTTGCTCTTCATCCAAACCTGCCAGACCAACCATCATCGCGACCGGACGCCCATCACGAGTCACGAGCACCCGGTCCCGTTGCGCTTCGTCGACACAAACGTCCAGCGTTGCCTGTTCCATTCCCAGCGTCTTCATAAGATCTCCTCCGTAGTTACGTGAGGCGGCTTGTGGCGAATCGCGCGGATGGTAACCAAATGTCCGATCTCGTCCACATCGTAGAACACCCGGTATTCGCCAACTCGCAGTTCCCAAACCGGAAGTTCTTGATCCCAGGGCGGCTTCAAGCCGGGCAGCAGCTTCTTGTTTCGGGTTTGCCGCGTGGGCTCGCGTGCCAACTGCTCGTCGATTCGGTCGAGCATTCGCTTGCGCTCGAACGCCCGCAATCCCGCCAGATCTTGAGCCACGCCCTCAGCGTAGTCTATGAAAAACATCTTTCGTCTCGCCGAGATGCCACCAGGTTCCTCGCACGGTCATCTTCGGAGTCCCCAACTCCAAACAGTTTACCGCCCCAAGTGTTTTTCGCCAAGCCGAGAACCTGGCAGGCAGGTTCCATCGTCGCCCATCGAGTGACCAGGCGTAGCGCAGACCCGAAAAGGTGCTGAGCCGGATCGGTTTCGCGTGACGGAATCCAGATGTGCCGCCGCGAGCCGGGGGACGCGTTTGACTGCCCCAACGACACCGATCACGGGGCGGCGACGATTGATTGTCCCATTCGAAAGCGTCTGACAGCTATTAAAACTCAAACTGTAAGCTTCGCGTCTGGGTCGTTCGAAGGGCGCGAAACGCTTACACTTTGAGTTAAAACCGCGACCGACACGAGTCCGACGAGCGCCAATCCTGCCGGACCAACTCCAAAGCACCACTGAGTCTACCCGGACAAAAAAGTATATGTAGGACGGGTCTCCAGGCCCGTCTTTTCAAGTACGAAATCGTACTTGATCTGGTGTTCGCGGATCTCACGAAATGTGAGATCTTCA
>JBNJEM010000673.1:0-4262 GCA_051745935.1 Planctomycetota bacterium | reverse complement strand
TCATCACAACAGAAGCAGCGTTTCCAGCACGTCTTGCGATTCCAGACCGGTAATTGCCGGTGGCTCGAAAGGACGGTCCCACACGGGTTGCATATGGCGGTCATATTGCTGTGCCCATGCCGGCTGTGGCGCGGGCAGGCGTGCCAGCAACAGGAAATCGCCCCCTCGCAAAGCCGCGTCCAGATAGTCCCGCTTCCGATATGCCTCATAGGCGTCCAGCATCGTGTGGATCGCGTTGAGCGTGATGCGGTCATTGATCACGTAGCAGCCGGCGTAATCCTTGGTCCAGTCGCGGGACCACGAATCGGGATAGGAAGCGGGGGTGGCGAGATAATACGCCGCGCTGGGTCGTTCCTGGGGAAATCGGTCGTAATTGTGCGACCACGCCCCGACCGGATACTGTGCTTTGAGCAACGATGCCAAGCCATACTCGACGGCTTCATGAATCCGTTCATCCTGGGAATCTAGAACTTCGTCAACGCGCATCAGAAATCGCAGCGCCGACTGGGTCGTATCATCATCGAGCACCGTCATGTTCGACTTGTACCGCCCCTGTTTCCAGACAGTCCAGCCGCCGGGTGAGTCAGGGTCGGTGCGGACGTTCGGTTCGCCTTGGGAGGGCGGCTTCCGGTAGTGGATCGCCCGCCGCTTGTCCGTATCGAATGTGGTGCTGTAAAACCATCCACCGGAGTGAAGTTGGCCCTGCACTAGGGCGTCCGCTGCTTCTCGGGCCGCGTCGAGGTGTAAAGGGTTGTCCGTGGCTTCATACGCATCGAGAAAAGCCAGCCCCACGGCTGGGGTGCCCGGCGGCTGGACCCAGATCCTCTCGTCGTAGGCCAACCCCTCGCCTTGCCGGTACCGCAGGTCGGAGCTATAACGCCAAACGTATCCGCCATGCGTCGCCACTTTTGAACGAAAGAACCGAACGGCTTTATTCAACGCGTCCACGGCGTGTTCCCGCGTCGGTGCATTGGCGGCATCAGCCACGTTCGGCCCCGTCAACATTGCGGCGCCGATGAGGGCAAGGTAAAGGAACGTTTTCATGCGTCTTTCCAATCCGAGGTCCACGTCAGCATATATTTCAGGCGGTTGGATTCTTCCGGGTGGAAAGCTGCCCGACGCAAGCCGTCCTCCCGTTGGTCGGACTCGCGGCGGACAAAGTCATCCGCGACCGGTATAAATGGTTGACTACGAACGTATTACGGCTCTATCCTATCTGGTGTCCAGGGATGGTGTCCCAGGGAAATAAGCCATTCATGGTAAAGAGGAATGGGACTGAAAAAAAGGACAGTGTATGCGACTACGGGCACTCAATGGCAGCCCGCGTGAAAATGGAGCCGTGGCGGCGATACTGAGGACAGTCATGGAGGGCGTAGGTGAGGGGCATAAGTCGAAATGGATCGATGTGGGCGAGCTTACGATGTCCCATTGTAGGGGCTGCATGGCGTGCCGTGATAAAGGGACGTGTGTTCTGCCCATTCACCGCCGCGGCTAGGTTTCTTTTGAAGACAACAGCATCGAAGGAGCATTGGGCTAAATGCGGTCATCTTTTCTTTCAGCTGTCAACATGGCCCGCGCGGGCGATGCCATGACCATGTTTCGCACTCATGACATGCCGATTCGGCGGCCTCGAGACGCCGCGCGGCTGTTTGGTCTGTTGGTCGCGTGTCTGCTCGCCGCGCCGGCGTGGGGGCGGGCCGAACCCAAGCAGCTGAACGCGGATGTTTGTGTTTATGGCGCAACGCCCTCCGGCATTCTAGCCGCCGTGGCCGTTCGTCGCGGAGGGAGCTCCGTGGTGATTGTCGAACCGAGTCGCTGGGTGGGTGGGATCCTCGGCGCCGGGCTGAAACCAACGCAGGATTGTCCAAACATCAATGCCACGGGCGGGTTGACGCGGACGCTACTGGGCACGTTAGGACATCCGATCGTGGAACGGGATGGAAAGCGGATTCGCGAGCACGTGAGCAATCGCGAGATGAATCCTGAAGATGTCCGGGCGGACTTCCGCGACCTGCTGGAGAAAAACGGCATCCGCGTCGTGTACGAACATCGCGTGAGTGGGTGTCGGACAGAGGATGCCACGGTCCGATCCGCGACCTTTGATTGCGCGCCGTTTGATGACCTGGGCTGCCCCGTTGCCGAGCCCACCCAAGTGGCGGCGCTGCGGGTGGTGGCCAAGGTGTTTATTGATGCCTCTTACGATGCGGACTTGCTGGCTCGCGTTCCCGTGTCCTACCGCGTGGGACGCGAAGCGGCCGGCGAATATGACGAGGAGCAGGCTGGCGTTCAGCCGCCAACGGAGCTGACGCCGATCGATCCGTTTGTCGAAGCGGGAAATCCGGACAGCGGTTTGCTGCCTTGGGTCGAAAACGATCATGGAAAGCCGATCGGGGCGGCGGACGGGTATACGCAGGCCTACAACTATCGGTACTATACGACCGACGATCCACGGCACCGCATCGAGTTCACTCCGCCCGACGATTACGACGCCTCGGAATTTGAACTGGTGGGGCGGTACGTGGAGTATTTGACAAAGGCTATTCCCGAGAAGAAGGTTTTGTATCAGCGACTGAGCCGCATTTTTCCCGGATGGAACAATTCAGGCGTATGGAATTACCACCGCGATTCGCTCTTTTCCATGGCGCCGGTGGGCATTAGCCAGGTGTACGCCGACGGCGATTACGCTCAGAAAGCCCGCATCTGGAAGACGCATCAAGATTATCTGCGCGGCTTGCATCATTTCATGAGCACCGATTCACGCGTCCCGGTGGATTTTCGAAAGAAAACCGCAACACTAGGATTGGATGGCCGTCATCACGACGAAACACACGGGTGGCCGCACCAACTGTACGTTCGAGTGTCCCGCCGGCTGGTCGGCCGATATACGATCACGGCACACGACGTCTATAATCGCACCACCGTGGACGATCCGATCGGTCTGGCGCAGTACGGAATCGATACGTATCCCTCGCGTCGCATCTGGATGGAGCGGGATGGACAAATCCACGTGGGGTTGGAAGGGAAGATGTTCATCGGCGGCGCGAAGGGACCGACGAACGTGCCGTATCCGATCCCGTATCGGGCGATCACTCCACGAACCGAGGAGTGCACCAACCTGCTGGTTCCGGTCTGCTTTTCCGCTACTCATCTCGGATACGCATCAGCCCGGATGGAGCCGGTGTTCATGATCTGTGGCGAATCGGCCGGCATTGCCGCCTGCCGGGCGCTGGCGGAAGACACACCGGTGCAGCAAATCAACATGCAGGGTTATCGAGACGCGTTGGAGGAGGCCGGGCAAGTGTTGGAATGGACGGAGGAACGGGCGCAGGCGTCCGGGGAGCGACCGGCGGAACGCGTCTATACATTCGGATTTCTGTGCAAAACGTGCGATACTGACCAAGACCAGCTCGTGTCGCAGCGTGAATGGGGTATCGGCAAGAAAGGATGGAGCTGGCTGTTTTCTATGATCGACACAAGCGAAGACGGTTACATCGACCGGCAGGAGTACGAGGCCTTTCAGGATTTCAAGCGAGAGAACCCGAATTGGAGGAACTTGAGGCCAGAAGAAGATCGGTGAGCTTCCGGCCCGCTCCACGTATCCGATTGAGGTAAAAGTCGTGGCTTGGCAGTTTGGCAGTGCCGCGCCGCCGTTAGTTATACCGGTCGCGGATGACTTTCTCCGCCGCGAGTCCGATCAACGGGCCGACGAACCTCGATCCGGAATGGATTCACGCGAACATGGGAGGACCGCCCCACGTCCATGGCAGCTTTCCCAAAATGTTCGGGGCGCCGACGAGCGAAAGCGACCGACCGGATGTTGCCGCCCGTATCAACGAGATGTCGCCCATTGAGCATGTGACGGCGGATGATCCGCCAACGCTGCTGCTCTATACGGGGAAACTTGAAGGGATCCCGCTGCCGGAGACGGCGTCGACCGGTGTGTTGATCCATCATGCGTATTTTGGTAAGGTTCTGCGGGAACGGTTGGAAGAATTGCGGATTTCCAACGAGTTACACCTCGGATTCAATCCACGCCAGCCAAAGCAGCAGCAGATCATTCTCAATTGGCTGGACAAGTATCTGAATGGTTCGAAGTCACATGAGCTGACAATAGAAAGGCAACCATGAGTTTTATCGCCAGATCTGTTTTGTCTGTACTGATTGTGCTTTCCACGCTCGGCGGCAGAATGTTCGCTCAACGCGTTCATGGTGACTTAAGGCAATGGCATCGGGTCGTCATTGACTTTGAGGGCCCGCCGCTG
>JBNJEM010000672.1:0-4269 GCA_051745935.1 Planctomycetota bacterium | reverse complement strand
GCTTGGGTCAACACGGCGATCGCTTGCTCGGTTTCTCCCAGCTGATAGAGCGCTTCGGCGGCCGCAACCCGCACCAAGGGAGAATCGTCTTTCAGGCAGGCTTCGAGCTCCGTCTGGGCTTCGCGGGCGTCCTCGCCGGGCCGTCAGAATCGGCCGTATTCGCGAGTGGCTTCGAGCATGGCCCGGTAGTTCTCCGGCTTCACGCCGTGGTGAATCGTGTTGCTCGATGACAGAATCAACCCGCCGCCGGCCGCCCCCGCTTCAATACAGTCTTTTACTTCCCGTGCCACGTCCGCCGGACTGCCACTGCATAGGGCTCCCGTGCAATCGATGTTTCCCTTGAGGCAAATTCGGTCCCCGTATTTCGCTTTCATTCCCGCCATCGTATAGCCACCGCCCGGGTCGATCGGATCCAGGCAATCGATCCCACAATCGACCCAGAAGTCACTGACGGCGTCAACGTTCCCATCACAGTGTTTGATACACGAATAGCCCAGCGACTTATACCCCTCGATGACCCGACGAAACGCCGGGCCAATCCGTTCGAAGTACGTTTCCGGACGGACGAGCATGCCCGTGGCGTCGGCCACGTCGTCCGTGGTGGCTACGATTTCCAGACCATATCGTTCGCGGGCGACTTCGGCCAATTGAACATTGTAGTCAACAACCCGTTGCAGTAGCTCGCCATACGCGGTTGGCTCGAGCATCAGCCCCATCAACGACTCCTCGTAGCCGAGCAGGTCGCGCATGTCGGAGAAGCCATCCCGCAGGTTTAAAACGATCGCCTTCTGGTCGCCGAAACGATTCAGGGCCGCTTCGATAGTCTGAAAACGGTCCGGCGCGTCGGGGGCGGGGAATTGATAGTCGCCGTGTCGCGTGATGTCCGCGATGGGGCTCGCCTGCAAAGCGGGAAGCGTGTCTTCGGTAAGCTGCCGCTTGATGCCCCATTCATCCACGAAGGTGGACGCGTCGAGAAACGTTTTGTTGTATGCGGGCCGCAGGTTGACCCCGTCGAGGTCCAACCGGTCGACGATATCCAAAATATCGCCGCTACCAACCAACGCCTCTCCGACGGTGGCATCGATAAACCATTCAAAGGTCGGCACGGTATCGGGACATTGGCGTCGCAGCGCCTTCAGAATTCGTTGGTTTCCGTTCATGTCGTGAACTCCTCGGACAGGCGATGGTTCACGTCCCGGGTGGCCGGATACAAGTCTCGATAGATTTCGAACAACTTCGCGTACTTCGCGGCACGTTTCGCGTCCGGCTGATAGGTCTGACCGGTGCGTCGAACCCGCTGGTAGGCATCCTGTTCATCCTGGAACAGTCCCACGCCAATGCCGGCCAGAATCGCGGCGCCCAAGGGGGTGGCTTCTTCCACGTCTGGAATTTCGATGGGACGCCCCACCACGTCCGCCTTGTTTTGCATCCAAAAGCCGTTTCGTGTCGCGCCTCCCACGGCAATGACGCGTTCAACGGGGCAACCAAGCGACTGTTCCAGCGCCAACGCAATATCCAGAAACTGGTAGTCAAGCCCCTCGATAATGGCCCGGACCATGTCGCCGCGCGTGGCTCGAGGGGTCAGCCCCGCGAAGACTCCCAAGCTTTGCGGGTCAATGATCGGGCTCGAGGCGCCCAACATGTGCGGCAAGAACAACACGCCCCCCGCGCCCGGCGCCGTGGCGGCGGCCTCGTCGATCAAGGTGTCCCACGCCAGTGTCGCCTCATCCACGTTCGCGTCGGCACCAACCAGCTGGCGCCGATACCACTCCAGCATCTCCCCCGCCACGCATCCGCCCCACACCGCGTACGTGTCTCGCACCACATGGGATTGCACCACCATGCCCGCCCGGCGCAGTTCGTCCTTCAAAACCGGTTCGGTGGTGGCGGTACACACGGTTTCCCACGTGCCGGTGACGTCGAGCGCCACGCCCGGCGTGAATGCCCCCACCGGCAAGACGCCGCACAGGTGGTCGTGCCCCCCCAAGACAACCGGCGTCCCCTCGGCCAGCCCCGTGCTCTTCGCCGCGGCTTGATGCACTTCGCCAATCACGGTGGCGCTCGGTAACACCTCGCACAATAGATCGCCACGAATGCCGGACAACCGGATCAGCTCTTCCGACCATTGCCGGGTTCGCTGGTCCAGCAGCAGCGTGCAGGACGCCATGCTGTAATCGGTCACTTGGCGGCCGCACAGCATGGCATTCAAAAAGTCCTCGATCAGCAACCATTTGCGAGCCCGCTGGTATATTTCCGGCTCGTGCTCGGCCACCCAGAGGATCCGGAGTGCGGTATTGATCGGCCAGACCGGGTTGCCGCCAACCGAGAACTGCTTCTCGGCGCCAATCGTATCCAGCCACCACTGACGCTGCGGCGCGGTCCGCGGGTCATGCCAACTGATCATCGGGTAAAGCCAGTTTCCCTTCTCGTCCACCGGCAAGCCATCCATTCCCATCCCGGTCACCGCCACCGCGCGGATCCAAGTGGGATCGTCCAGGGCCTCAACCGCCTCGCGAATGGCCGCGGCGGTGCCTTCCCAAATCTGTTCCGGCTCCCATACCGTCCACTCGGGATGCTCCGGATTCGGATGGGATCGTTCCGTTGGCCTACTTCCGCCCGCTACCTTGCGACCGTCAAGATCATACACAATCGCCTTGAGGCTGGTGGACCCCAAGTCAATCCCCATGAGATAGTCCATGTACTTCTGACCTCCACTACATCAACGAACGTGATTACAGGCTCGTGAAACAGGTGTCCACGACCCACCTCCATTACCAAACCATCCGCCGCGCGATTCCCGCCCGGTACAATCAAACCGGTGGGGCAGCCTATCCCATGTTCCGCCTCGCGATCGTCAATCGTCGCACCGGATCGCGTGTCGCGCCAGCCCGGTAGTGTACCGTGGCGCCGGTGGTGGGTTCAACAGGCGGATGATCAATGACTGTTCGTGCCTCCACTTGGAAAACTCGCCCACGCACGGTATATTCGTCGTGGTAATAGGGTGATATTACCGCAGACGATCAGGAAACGACACAAACGTGGGGGGGGGCGATTCCGGCGCGAACCGCCGGGACGCGTCGTCTTGTCGCCGCCGAAATGTGCCACGGTTGCCCAACAGCGACATGAAACCAGGGCAAGAGCAACAAGGGCAAGAACATGGATTTGGGTCTAGCTGGAAAAGTGGCACTGGTGACCGGCGGTTCACGGGGCTTGGGCAGTGCCATTTGCGCGGCGTTGGCCGCGGAAGGCGCCCACGTGGCGGTGAACTATCGCCGTGGCCGGGATGCGGCGGAGGCGTTGGCCCGTTCCCTGCAACAATCACACGGTGTTTCCGCGTTGGCCGTACCGGCGGACGTCGCCAGCGGTGGCGACGTCTCCGCCCTCTTCGACCGGTGCCACACCGAATTCGGAACGCTTGACATCCTGGTTAACAATGCCGGGATTTGGCCCTCCGCGTTCGTCCACGACATTACGGAAGAGGCTTGGGATCGCACCCTGTCGGTCAATCTCAAGGGCCCATTTCTCACCTGTCGCGAAGCCGTGCGGCGGTGGCGCGGTGAAGCTCGCGGGGGCCGTATCGTCAATGTCAGTTCGCCTGCCGCCTTCCTCGGATCCACCACCGGACATGCCGACTACGCCGCTTCCAAAGCGGCCTTGTGCAACTTCACCATCTCGCTCGCCCGCGAAGTCGCCTGTTGGGGAATCTACGTGAACGCCGTGGCGCCCGGCATGATGCACACCGAAATGGCGGCGGACGCCTTGAAAAAAAACGAAGCACATTACATGCAACGCATTCCTCTCAAACGCTTCGGCGATCCGAAGGAAATTGCCCATATGGTGGCGTTCCTGGCTTCGGAGCGGGCGAGCTACACGACCGGCGCGACCGTCGACGTCTCCGGGGGAATGTTGATGCGGTGATTGGAGTTGCGAGTTGAAAGTTCAGAGTTGAGAGTTGAGGGGTAAGGGTTCAAGGTGGACCGCATGGCTTCGACTCGTCGGGGTTGCGACGCGGAAAATGCTCAACGCCCTGATCGGTGGCATCGGCGACTCCGACCCTTGACACCTGACCCCTACGCAGCCTAACCGTGCATGGTTGCGGCTCGTCCGGGTTAGGGGTTGTATAGTCCCGTGCCCGGGCATGGAACGAGAAACCGCTGATATCCGCTAATAAACCCTATTGTTGCATAAAGACGGCGTAGGACGGGTCTCCAGGCCCGTCTTTTACAGCGTATAAATGTCTTTTTGCGGTTGTTTGAAGATCTCACATTT
>JBNJEM010000671.1:0-4275 GCA_051745935.1 Planctomycetota bacterium | reverse complement strand
CACATTTCGTGAGATCCGCGGACACCAGATCAAGTACGATTTCGTACTTGAAAAGACGGGCCTGGAGACCCGTCCTACATACACTGTTTGCAACGTTAGGGTTCAGTCCGCTCAAAAGTTACCAACAGTTGATCTCCGCTCCCGAAACGCCTTGAGTGGCGGGAAGTCCAAATGGTCTTGTTATCGCTTTCGATTTGGCCGTTTGACGCAAATGGCTCGCATCCTCGACGATTCTATCTCAAACCGGCGGTTGAGAGCAACTGTTCAGCCCAGGCGGCGTCTTCAGTAGCAAGTGGGGGATGTGGGCCGACCTTGTAGTTGATATCATCGTAGCGGCCGTGATGGTAGCAACGATCAATCAACGATTGGAGATTCAAAGCCAAGTCGGGATCCGTCTCCCGAAGTGGCACCCGAATTGTGGGTAGAGGTTCCTGGATCGGAACGCGATACACTTCATGAGTCCGTGTCTTTCCCGCGCGAGTTACGCAAACTTGATAGGTGGTGCGGTGCGATGGCGGAATACAGCCCAAGGGAACAGCAAGGACTCGGGTACCGGATCGCAGCAAATCAATTTCCACCAAGTTGACGCCGCCTTGAATGGACTCGCGCTGTTTTCTTCGGTACTGGCTTTGCCCCTCGCCGGGTTGCTTGTTTGAATCGCTCAGCAACTCGATGGCCGTGACAACTCGGCTGCCCGACCCCACATCGATGATCTCAATGAATCCTTCCGTCGCCGGTTCGCTGTCCGCGTGGATAACCAACGGCTCGGCCACCTCACCTTCCGAGACCGCCGTCACTGGTCGACCCGACGTGGTACGTTCGACGACTCTTACATCCGGATAGATGGCATGCCGAGCGGCAAAGTCGGATTCAACACAAACGCGTTCCTCCAGACGAGCGCGTAGATCGCCCGGCAGATGGTCCTGCAAATCGTCACACGCATACGTCAAGAACCGGTGGTGGACATCACGCCAGTACTGTTCGAGATACGGGTCCATTCCCGGAAACGGGCTTTTCATCGTCGAACCTCATTTATACTGCCCCCGAATGGGAACCGGTGTCCGAGCGCCCCCTGGCCGATCCGTGGCATCCCGCCTCGCGCGGGCCCGGGTTTTGCTCGTTTTCCGTTGCCGCGGGGCTTCCAAATCGGCGTGGCTGAGTTAGCCGCCGCGTCCCCGATCTCCAGCCCGGAGATTTTCACTCGCCGCCCACCGGCAGCTGTCCAGCCGGCACACCCTCCATAGTTTACCAAGTTTTCTTCCATGGGGTGCCGTGCCCTGGGCTGGTCAAAATCCCGGAAAGTGGCTCAGCCAAAAGAAGTAGGTTTGCGGCATTTGTTGCGCGTCCACTGGACATCTCCCCACCCGCGCCGTGACGATCACCAGCGGTGCTCGAGACGCCATGATAGGCCCACGGATGGCAGGACGGACCCACGGATGAAGAAACAAGAGGAGGAAGCAGCAGACATTCCGCGTTGTCCCGCTGCTTACCCCGTGCCACGTTCAATTCTGTTTGTCGGCCGGTCACCCACGTCGTTCCCTTGGTCCTTTCGCTCTCTTTCGTCCCTGGTTCAACACAGGCAAGGCACAAGGCGCAACAGAATACAGCGCAACGACTTGGAGTTTTTCCTCACCCCAGGGCCCTGCCCTGGCGGGAACCCCGCATGGACGGCATCCTTGAGCGAGCGGCCAAGGGAGGCTGGCCAAATCACGGCGACCTCCCCATTCGACGGGCCACTCCGCCGCGACCGTCCCGGAAAAACTGCCGTTTATGCGGACCAGGTAGTTGCATCCGGGCCCATTTGCGTTCAAAATCTGAGTCAGTTATCGTGGTCACATTGAGATGACGATACCGGTGTGGCGGGTCTGATGGCCCGAGACCGATGAACGCTCGATTCGTATCGCGGCGTCAAGACCGAGTTAGCTGGTCAGCCATGGCTCCACCCTGGCACGCCCGCCGGCGGACGGAGGGATAAAGACAAGGCCTCGGCCGTGGTCTTCCCCTTGAACTCACGCCACATTTTGTTAAACGGATCATGACCATGGTCCACATCGCTCCAGCGTGGACGGAAACCGGCTCGGTCGGCTGGGAAGAAACAGCGTCTGGAGCGGATTGCCCGTGGCTGTCCGAAACACGAACCGTTCGAAACAAGAATCGTCCACTAACCCTTGGATTGTCGAGGTATTGAACATGAGTTCGGAGAAGAAGGGGATGTCGAAGATTGAACAAGACCGCCAGTTACTCGTGGATGCGAGATCCAAGGGAAAACTCGCCACGTTGGGAGCTTGGATCAGGCTCTCCGGCCCCGGTTGGCTACAAAGCGCGATCACCATCGGGGGTGGATCGCTTTCGAACTCGCTTTACCTCGGGGTTTTGGTCGGGTTCGCGTTCCTTTGGGTTCAGCCGGTGGCGATGATCCTCGGCGTCTCCATGCTGGCCGCCATTTCCTATGTGACGCTATCGACCGGAGAGCGTCCGTTAAAGGCGGTGAACCAACATGTCAGTCCGATACTGGGCTGGAGTTGGTTGCTTGCCTCCATGGCGGCCAACATCGTCTGGTCCATGCCGCAATACTCCCTTTCGGCCGGGGCACTTCAGCAGAACCTCTTTCCCAATTTTTTCGGTCCCGGATTTGGCGGAACGATCGCCGCGGCGTTGGTTGTCATGGCGATCGCCATCTTCAACGTCATGCTCTACAACTACGGCGGAACAGGGGTTAAAATATTCGAGATCATTATCAAGGTGTTGATTGGCGGAATCGTCATTTGCTTTTTCGGCGTCATCGTCAAGCTGTTCATGAGCAATCAGATCCAATGGGCTCCCGTTCTATCCGGCCTGATTCCCGATCTCACCCTGCTGTTTGAGCCGAGCGAAAAGCTGGCGGCGCTGATCGCCGAGGTCGACCAAGATTTCCAGGAATTCTGGGAAACCCTCACGATTTCCAAGCAGCGGGATACCTTGACCGGGGCCGCGGCCACGGCGGTGGGCATCAATATGACGTTCCTGTTGCCCTACTCCATGCTCCGCAAAGGCTGGAACCGTGATTTTCGAAACCTGGCGGTTTTCGACCTGGCGACCGGGCTGGTCATTCCGTTTGCGTTGGCAACGGGCTGCGTGGTCATGGCATCGGCCAGCCAGTTCCATGGCGAGACGGAGAAAGGACTGGTATATGGAGTGGAAAGCAAGGATTACGTCGACAACGCGGCTCAGAAGAAGTTGAGCGAACGGTATTGGGCGATCCTTGACATGCGGTTGGAGAAACAGGTTGAAATCTCCAGCGGCGAACAGCAGAGCGAGTATGAGGAGATTCTGACCGCGGCCCGGACGACTCGAGACGAGTTGGACAACGTGTTTGACGACTATCAAAGCGGGGACGCCACTCGGGCGGAAATTGACGCCGAGCTCGAGAAGCTGAACGACTTTTATGACGAGAGCATTGACGAGGCGGACCGCGTCTTCGCCGCCACGATCGTCGACCGGGATTCGTTCAATCTGGCCGGTGCCCTCGCACCATTATTGGGGGAAGGACCGGCCAAATACATTTTTGGGTTCGGCGTCGTCGCCATGGCCCTGAACGCCGCCACCATGCTCATGTTGATCAACGGGCTCTGTTTCTGCGAGCTGCTGGGAAAACCGGCACAGGGGAGGCCTCAGATCATTGGCAGTCTCATCCCCCTGGTCGCGGTCTTCGCGCTCCTGTACTGGCAAGGCGCCATGATGTGGCTGGCCGTGCCGACCTCGGTGTTCTGCGCCACGCTGTTGCCGATCGCTTATCTGGCCTTCCTCCTGCTTCTGAACCAGAAGAAGTTCATGGGGAACAACATGCCGAAACCCGTGCCACGGTTCATTTGGAACATCTTCATGGTGTTGGCGGTCCTCGCCTCCGGCGCGTTGAGTCTGTTTCAAATGAACAATAAACTTGGCGCCCCATGGGGTTATGTCATCTTCGTTGCCTTTGGGCTGTTGGTGGTCGTCGTGGACCTCATGAGGAAAGCCAAGAGGGCCGAGAACGCGGGAACGGCTTAAAGACCGAAGCGTGATTCCGCAACCGGTCTCGGTGCACGCGGAAGGCTCGCAAGCACGAACAAAGAAGGGAACTCAGGCCCAAAGGCGCCTCGATGAAAAAGTCGGGGCATGCCTCGGCCTGGCCCCGGGGATCATGACGTTCGTGGCCACGGGCAAACCCTCCAATATCACTTGGATGCCGCCGGCTTGCCCGCTGGGGGTTCACGCTCGGTGCTCGCAAGCCGGCGGCATTCAGGGACCGTTCGACGA
>JBNJEM010000670.1:0-4280 GCA_051745935.1 Planctomycetota bacterium | reverse complement strand
TGAAACCGAGACGTCGACGCGTTCGATCCGCACGGTGTCGTTTCGTTCGGAACGTGGCGCGATGGACCTCGATGCTCGCGGCGACGACGAGATGACGGCGCGCTGTGGGATGATCACATTCGCGGCCAGTGGGCGGGCTGGGGGGTGATGGTGGTGGACGTGAACCGACGTGGTTTGCCCCCACGCACTCGGCGACAAGCCCAATACCAGCAGGACCGCGTGGCAGGCAACAACAGACAAGCGAATCATGACGTTACTCCTTGTTCCAAAACCCTATGGGCCCGGATGCACCAGGCACCCGGACAAGTTGGACATGAGAGCTGCCGCGGCAGCCCCCGGTTCAGGTTCGTCTCACGGTAATCCTTCACGGGCAAAAGACTGATATTCGCGGGCGTTCGCACGTCCGTTGCACATATTGAGCAAAGGCTTTTATAGGTGCAAATGCCACGGGCTTGTCCCGTGGTTCGTTACGTTCCACGCTACCGACGGGCAGGAGTGATGTGTCTGGCCGGTGTGTAGCGGCGAGCGTGAACCACCACGGGACAAGCCCGTGGCATCCATGCGGGCCTTGCGTGTCCAGGCCGTGTAGCGGCACCCCTGAACGGCTACGTCTCACGAGCGTCCGCGCAAGTATCGACAAACACCAGGTGAGTTTCCCGACGGCACTTCCCAGCCAACGCCCTCACCCAACCAAACATATTAAAGCAGAAAATCCCAGCGCCGCGCGTAACGACTTTGTAAAGACGTAACCCGTTGGCCGTCTGAAGTTCATCTTTCCCGAGAATCCATAACAAAACCAGGCAAAAACCAGTCAGGTGTCCTTTCACCTAGGAAGTATTGGGGGCGGGAGCCACGTTTTGTTACGAGCTGTTAAGAAGCCATAACAAAACCATGCACATTGCCCATAGCCCCAGGGGTTTTGGAAGCGAGAGCTCGGTTTTGTTATGGGCTGTAAAACACGATTTTCCTGTCGCAGAATCTTCCCTAACGTTGCAAAAAGTATATGTAGGACGGGTCTCCAGGCCCGTCTTTTCAAGTAGGAAATCGTACTTGATCTGGTGTCCGCGGATCTCACGAAATGTGAGATCTTCAAACAACCGCAAAAAGACATTTATGCGCTGTAAAAGACGGGCCTGGAGACCCGTCCTACGCCGTCTTTATGCAACAATAGGGTCTTCCTGTCGAACCGGCCGCCGAAAACGTCCGGGATTTCCAGAAACTGATCGCCCCCAGTCCAGTCCGCCAGCTCCACTGGGCCAATATCAACTCGCCGTGTCATGAGCCGTCCTCGCCAAGTCGGGGTGGGTGCCACGAAGCGTACCTGCGACGCGAGGCGAAGGTTCAACGTCTCGGTGGGAGGGGATAAACGGATCCAGGAACCGGAATCACCGTCTTATCCAGCGAGCAAACATGACGGCAAGGGCGACGAAGACGAGTAGAGCGCCAATTTGGGGAACGGCTGCCGCGGTGGCGCCCGTTAGACCCATGGAATCGACGAGGTTTTGGATCCAATGGTAGCCGAGCTCCAGCGGCACGGAGGCAGCGGTTCCCGGGCCGGCCTTGAAGCTTTGCCAGAAGACAACACCCGCCAGGAACACCCCCAAGACGCCTTCGCCGCCGACGAGCCCTGATCCGAACAGTACGCCTTGTTCGCGGCGGCGGAGGCGGTCCTCGCGCGTGGCGGCGCGTCGTTCCATGCCCCAGCGCAAGAGGCCGCCCGCGAAGACCGGGGCCATTGTCGAAACTGGCAGATAGACGCCAACCGCCAGCGGCAGTGACGGGAGACGGACAAGCTCCGCCGCCACCGAAATGGCCACGCCGATTCCGACAAGCGCCCACGGGAGCTTCGCGTCGAGGACGCCTTCGATGACCAGTTTCATGAGCGTCGCCTGTGGAGCGGGAAGTTCCGTGCTGCCGAAGCCGTAGGCCTTGTCCAACAAGATCACGGTTAGGCACACGAACGTGGCCGAGGTGAGCACGCCGAGCAGTTCACCGAGTTGTTGACGCCGCGGCGTGGCCCCGAGCAGAAAACCGGTCTTCAGATCCTGCGAGGTATCGCCCGCGATCGAGGCCGCGATCGCGACCACGCAGCCGACCGTCAGCGCGGCGGCCTTGCTGGCGGGATCGGTCCACCCCATCAGCAGAAAGATGGAAGACGTGCCCAGCAGGGAGGCAATCGTCATTCCGCTGGTGGGGTTCGAGGTGACGCCGACAAGCCCCACGATTCGAGCGGACACGGTCACGAAGAAGAATGCGCAGATCACGACAAGCACGGCGGCGCAAAGCCGCACCGCCGGCGACGGAAGCGGCCCGAAAACTTGCGGCGCGGCCGCCATGACCAGCCCTAACGCTAGAGTCCCCAGCACAACGACGCGCAACGGAAGATCCCTGCGTGTCCGGGGCACGTCTTCGACTTGCTGGCCAAGCCGCTCCTTTAGTTGCGCCGCCCCTAGCCGAAAACTGGCGATCATGACGGGGATACTGCGACAAAGCGTGATCAAGCCAGCGGCGGCCACCGCACCCGCGCCGATATAGCGGACGTAGCGGTTCCAGATCTGGTCGGCCGACATGGCGGCAATGGTTAATTCGGTCTCGGGAAAGAACGGTTCGGTCCGCCCCGCTCCCCAGTACGCGATGCCGGGAATGATCAGCAGCGAGGAAAGTAGCCCACCGGCGACCATGATCGACGCGACGCGCGGCCCGAGTATATAGCCGACGCCGAACAGCGCGGCGGACATCTTGATTCCGACCCACGCTTTGAGAACTCCCGGCACCGGGATGCTCACCTTTCCCGGCAACACTTTCAGCCACCCGAAGATGAATTTGAAGGCAGCGCCCGCGGCCAACCCCAGAAAGACGTTCCGTGCTCGGGAACCGCCGACTTCACTGGCGACCAGCACCTCGGAACACGCCGTGCCCTCCGGATAGGGCAGTTTCCCGTGCTCCTTTTCGATCAGGTAGCGCCGCAGCGGGATCATGAACAAAACCCCCAACAGTCCGCCAGTCATGGCCAGCAAGGTCATCTGCAGCAGTTCCGGTTCCATCCGCCACATGAACAAGGCTGGCAGGGTGAAGATCACGCCGCTGGCCACCGAACTGGATGCCGAACCGACGGTTTGGGAGATGTTTGCTTCCAAAATGGTGCCGGAGCTGCCGAATTGGCGCAACAGGCGGAACGCAGCCAGAGTCATGACGGCCACGGGGATGGAGGTCGAGATCGTCAGCCCGGCTTGCAGCCCGAGGTAAGCATTGGCAGCGCCGAAAAGAATCCCGAACACGATTCCCGTCAAGACAGCCTTGAGGGAGAATTCCAGGGGCGATTCGGCGGCGGACACGTACGGCTGGTGCTCGCCAGAGGACGGGGCCCGGGCCGACGATTTGGCGGGATCGGACGGATTCGACAAAGTTGCCCTTTCCATGCTATAGTATCACCCAGTCAAGTCGGTCCGAGTATACTCGAAATCCGGCGGTTTAGCCACGTCGCCTGTCCGGGCTCCTCCACAGCCGCACTGGGAACGAGACCTGATTGTGATGGGCTGGCCCGGCACTGTCCGGAATTTCGATGGACGGAACGACACGGGGGCAGTCATCCCGGACTTGAACCTTCGGCCATGGGGACCGGGGCAAGCTATGATTTGTTCCTGCGGGACATGTCGCTTGATCCGAGACGAAATGATTCGGAGATGATTTTTCCCTGGCGAAGAAAGATTGACACATGCGTTCGAGGCACGGCGTTGGCGAAAAGGACGCTATTGGTGGCTGGGCCTCGCGACCCCCTGAAACGAATGTTCCAGTAGAATCTGATAAGAGAATGGGCCTTAAGTGGTTTCATATCAAGCGGTTTTGCGTTGTTCCGCGAGCTTCTTTCTCGTGGACACTTGGACGCCTCGGTCGACAATCGACTTGGGCAGGGTCACGCCGGCGGCGTCCAGGAGACGCTGAACACTTGGCCGTGGTTTTGGGACGTTGTGCAGCACCGACCGGCCTTTGACCGTCACCTGTGTCGTGCACAGAGACTTCAGTTCGGCCAGTCCTTCTTCGACGGTGTGGTCCAAATCGCGCCAACGCGTGGCCAGCTCTTGAACCAACAAGTAAGCCAGCATCACCACGAGCAAATGACCTCGGGTTCCCGATTCCAGGCAGACATGAATCGGGCGGGCCTCGAGGAACGTCGTCTTGCTCGTTCGAAACGCCCACTCCACTTGTGACAGGTCCTTGTAACGATCATGAACCGTTTCCTTGGACGCTTGTTCCTTGGACAGATCCGTTTTCAAACAATA
>JBNJEM010000669.1:0-4298 GCA_051745935.1 Planctomycetota bacterium | reverse complement strand
GGATGTGGAATAGCCGCGACACCGTTGGGTTCGAAATGTGGGTCGGTTCTCCGAGCCGAGACGGGAGGGTTGTCTTTCCATTGCCCGTCGCCGTTGGCCCTCCGCGTTCAGGGGTGTTTACCCCCCGGGCTGATCTGGGATGGGGAAAACTTTAGGTCCTTGTGGCCCGTTTTGTTGCGCCTTGCGTCCTTGCCCCCGTCGAATCACGGACCTCGGGGCCTGAAAGGACCAAAGGGAACACGGCGGACGGGGCTCACGCGTGAAAAAAGCCGCGCGGCGTCTTCCGTTTCTTCATCCGTGGGTCCGTCCTGCCATCCGTGGGCCTATCATGGCACCTGGAGCACCGCTACTGATCGTCACGGCGTGGGTGGGCAGAGTTTGAAACGAGGACGCGCAACAAATGCTGTAAACCTACTCCCGCTGGTTTACCCAATTTCCGGGATTTTGACCAGCCCAGGGCTGATCGGGGGTGGGTTCTTGCTCAGGTCAGAGCCCCGAGTCACGATGTGGCCCCGCGTGGTAGTTGGCCACGGCCTCGGAGGTGCGCAGGTAGCGGCCGTAGAGCCGCAGGCGTTGGACCGGCGAGCCGACATTGACCGTGCCGCCGCCGGTGAGGTCGCCGAGCGGGTCCTGGTAACGTCCCCAACCGTACTCGCGGTGCTCGCCGCCATCACATAACTGGCCGTCGACCACGAAGCTGATGATACGCGGGCGGGCATCGACGATCGCCACGACATGGTGGAGTGCGTCTGATTTGATCAACCCTTGATCGCAGTCCCACGTCGCTTTGGTTTCGCCGTCGGAAAGTTTCAGCCGCACCGAGCCCCCCTCGGCCGTCACGAGCGCGAACCCGCGGCCGTCGGGGGTGCGCGCGTCCGCGAGGACTTGGCCGGGTTCCTTGGTGGCCAATTGCAGCCACACATCGAGCGTCAAGCCGCCGCGATGGCGAAGGTCGAGGTTCTCGCTCAAGCGCGCTTTGCCCGAGCCGGTTTCCAGCACAAGTTCGTCTTGTGCCACGTTTTGGTTTTCCCCCTGATTCCACAGTCCTTGCAGAAGCGTGGGATCCACTTCGTGGACGCGAGCGACGGTTTTCTGGGTTTCGGTCACCCAGTATCGTCCATCTTGTTCAATGAGGTCGGGATAGCTCATCCGGGTTGAAGGATCCTCGGCGTAGAGCAGGATTTCGGGCTGTGACCAGTACATGTTTCCATCCCGCAACTCGCCGCCGCTGATCCAGACGGGATTACGGCCCTTGTAGGTAAGGCCGTTATGGTTGTGGAACCAGAAGAGGTATTTTCCGTTCCGGCAGCGCCATAGCTTTGGGCACGCCCGCGGGTTTTCGATCCGCCGGCCGCCGGGGGTGTAGGTCATGTGCTCTGGCTTCGTCCACGTTTGCCCCCCGTCATCGCTGTAGCAATGGCACGGGTAACCGGTCGTGGTGCGATAGACCATGTAGAGTCGACCATCGCCGAGCGGAACGTGATTGTGTTCTTCCTGGACCGATCCGAACTCCGGCGAGCGGATACCGTGCTCGCCGGGCGGCAATAGATCCCAGCGGAGTTTTTCCACGTCGCGTTCCGTCAGAATGTTGTCGCTGCGATACAGCCAGCCTTCGCCCTCCTTGAGCATGTAGCGGCCCAACTTGGTGAAGGCGAACGTAGCGACTCCATCGTGGATCTCCGGCTTATCAATGCCCCAAAAGATTTGCACCTTGCCCCGCCAGTTATTGTTGCGATCACACGCCGTGACTCGCATGGGCAAGCGATAACGGTTTTTTGACCACGTGTGCCCGCCATCGCTGGAGTAGCGATAACAGTACCAGCCCAGTGTATCAGCGCGGATCCGCTTGCTGTCGCCAGGCAGGGTGCTAACGCGATCACCATTGTAGGTGTAAAAGGCATAGATGCGGCCGTACGGCGTGATCAAGGGGACGCCGTAGGAGGCCTCGGGGCCGTCACTTGGTTCAAGATCGACCAGCGGCGTCCATGTTTTGCCATGGTCGCTGCTGACGGTCGAAACGTAGTGTTGCCCGCTCGCCCCTTCATGTTCGGGACCGGTGGTCAGCAGGCAAACCCATTCCCCACGCTGGTTGATAACCACGTACGGCTGGTCGCAATATCCTTCGTCGGGAATACGGCGCCCGTGCCGGATATCGCGTAGGTCGCGTCCGGCGGCGCCAGTCGTGGCGCCGTTGACTCCATCACGGGTGCCCTGGCCGCTGAGTTCTGTTTCCGCGGGCGCGGAAACAGAACTCAGTAACACCCACGCGGCCACTAGAGACCGAGAACATCGCCATGCCATGGAAAATCGCCCTCCACTCGCTCTCCGTGACCCGCTTGCCCGCGCGCTACCGCTTATACTTCCTCGGTAACCACGAACGGCTCGCGATAGTCCCGGGTGAGCAGTTTGTTGGCTGCGTCATGGTCGACGAACTGTTCTTTCGCGGCATCGAAACTCAGTTTGGGGCCCAGCTGGTAGGTATGCTCATCCAGATCCAGGCCGAGCGCCTGTTTGAGGTTCCAGCGGACATAGTCGAGCGAGTCCTGTACTTGAGGGACATCCGGGAAGCCTTCCGGCTTGGTCGTGCCCGGCACCTGCTCGCCGACACGATAGGAAATGTTGCCCAGATGGCAGAGGGCCGCCGAGTAGTGGGCTTCCAGAATGTCGGCGTGCAGCTGATCCCGTTCTCGGGTTCGCACGCAGTGGATGAAGTTTTCGAAGATGTTGCCCGGCCTGTCCGGGGTTTCCACGTCCACGAGGGATTCGGCTTTGTCGGAGTCCTTGGGATAAAACTTACCGTTGGCAATCTTTCCCCCCTCGAGGTAGAACTCGTTGTCGACGCGGCGAGGCGGTTTTTCGTTGCCCTCCACCACCGTCTTGTTGCACAAACCAGCCACTTCGAAGACCAACAGCGGTCCCCCGAAGTCAAACACCGTGACCTGGGTGTTGGGTGTTTCGCCTTGATCGGTATACGGTGGGTGACCGGACGAGGTTTGGACCCAGCGGCCGCCCATGGTCACCACGCTCTTGGGCAACGTGCCACCGGGAATGCCCCAGCGAGCGATATCCATTTGATGGACGCCCTGGTTCCCGATCTCACCATTTCCGAAATCCCAGAACCAATGCCAGTTATAGTGGACGATGTTTTCGTGGTATGGCTGCAGCGGCGCCGGGCCGAGCCAAATGTTGAAATCGAGTTCGGGCGGCGGATCCTTTGGTTCCCGGAACCCAATGCTCCAACGCGGTTTCGACGCGTAACCCTTGGAGACAAGCAGTTTGCCATACTTGCCACTGGCCACGGCGGCCACCATCTTCTGCCAATTACCCGAGGCGCGGCTTTGCGTGCCGTGCTGGACGATGCGACCATATTTCTCAGCGGCCTTCACGCACTGGCGTCCCTCGAACACGTTATGGCTGCACGGCTTTTCGACGTAGACATCCTTCTCCGCTTGACACGCCCAGAAGGTAATGAGCGAATGCCAGTGATTACAGGTGGCCACGGAAACCGCGTCCAGTTCCTTGTCGTCCAAGGCGTCTTTAATATGCTGGACGCACTTTGGTTTGACCCCGCTTTTCGACTCCACCATTTTGGCCCGAGCGCCGAAGAGGCGGCTATCGGGATCGATCAAATGCGTCACGTCCACGTTTTTCATGCCGGCGAAGGCATTGATGTGCGATTTGCCCCGGCCCTTGATTCCAGCGACCCCGACTCGGATCTTGTCATTCGCCCCCAAAATGTTTCCCGAGGCCTTGGTGCCGGAAATGACAAAGGTGGTCGCGATACCGCCCGCGGCGGCATGTTTGAGGAATGAGCGGCGTGTCTGTTGAGACATATCTGAACTCCTTCTGGTTGGAATCTCCCGTGAACTCGTTTCGAATCGCTTGGCGTACGCCAACGGAACAAGCCCACCTGCGTTCACGATTCGACGAACTGGCATGGCACGAAGGATTTGAACTCGATGCAAACGCGTTCACACCCCGTGCCGAGGACGGATACCCTTCTCGCAATTCGATTCGGTAACAACGGTCTCACCGATCGATTCATCGCCATGGAGCTTGTTTCGGCGACTGGTGGCGAGTGAACCGCGAGCGTCACTCGTCGTTCCATCCCGCCGAGACGTCAATACCGGCAAACCGCCCTCTATTCCTCCCCATTACACCACACTCGATGAGTGATGTCGAGGATGCTTTTCATTTTGGTAACCGTTCACGAGCAAAAGACTAATGTCCGCGGACGTTCGCACGTTCGTTGCACATATTGAGGAAAGGCTTTTCCAGGTGCAAATGCCACGGGCTTG
>JBNJEM010000668.1:0-4310 GCA_051745935.1 Planctomycetota bacterium | reverse complement strand
GTAGCGTGGAACGTAACGGACCACGGGACAAGCCCGTGGCATTTGCACCTGGAAAAGCCTTTCCTCAATACGTGCAACGGACGTGCGAACGTCCGCGGATATCAGTCTTTTGCCCGTGAACGGTTACCCAGGACGAAATGGAACAGCTGACCCTGTATATTTCAGGCGGTTGGATTTTTCCGGGTGGAAAGCTGCCCGACGCAAGCCGTCCTCCCGTTGGTCGGACTCGCGGCGGACAAAGTCATCCGCGACCGGTATAACGTTTTTTAGCGAACTGAAGCTCGCCGTCCTAGCCCTCCGTTTCCGGAGGGGCTATTTCAGTTGGCGTGCGGTACTATGAAGATCGCTTTTCATTCGCCGGCAGGCGACGGAAACCGATCCTGCAGGGCCTGAACGTTCATCGGCTCGCCGCGAAGCGATTCCATGGCGGCCACGGCGGCTTCGGCGGCTTGAAGAGTCGTGATGCATGGCACCCCGTATTGGACGGCCGCCGCCCGGATACGGCCCTCGTCGGTCCGCGCTCCTTTACCGCTCGGCGTATTGATGATCAGCGCGATTTTGCCGTCAATCATGTAGTCAATTAAATTGGGGTGACCTTCCGCGATCTTCTTGACTCGCTCGACCGCGATATGTTCCTCGCGCAACCGCCGAGCCGTTCCGTCGGTCGCGATCAATTCAAAGCCAAGGTCGACGAGTTTCCGCGCCAATCGACCGATCTGTTCCTTGTGCCGGGCGGAAACACTCACGAAGATCTTTCCGCTTTCCGGCAAAACAACGCCCGCGGCCAGTTGTCCTTTCGCGAAAGCGATGGAAAACCGTTCGCTGACCCCCATCACCTCGCCCGTACTTCGCATTTCCGGGCCCAACACGATGTCGACCCCGACAAACTTCCGGAAGGGAAACACGCTTTCCTTGATCGAGACATGCGCCGGCTTTGGTTCACTGGTCACATTGAGTTCCGCGAGTTTCTGGCCGGCCATCACTTTGGCGGCCATTTTCGCAATCGGAAAACCGGTCGCCTTGGCCACGAACGGGACCGTCCGGCTGGCTCGCGGATTCACTTCCAACACGTACAGATTATATCGCCCATCTTCTTTCTTGACGGCGTACTGTACATTCATCAGCCCGACGACTTTCAGATGCCGCGCCATGGCCCGGGTGGCTTCACGGATTTCCTCCACCACCGACTCCGGCAAGCTGTACGGAGGGATGGCGCACGCCGAATCCCCCGAATGAATCCCCGCTTCTTCAATGTGCTCCATGATCCCCATCACCACCACATCGTCGCCGTCGCTGATGGCGTCCACGTCCACTTCCGTGGCATCTTCCAAGAAGCGATCGACCAGGACGGGTTGTCCTTCAGCGACGACAAACGCCGCGGAAACAAACTGCTCGAATTGGGCCTGATCATAGCAAATCTCCATGGCCCGGCCCCCCAGAACGTAACTGGGACGCACCAGCGCGGGAAAACCAATTCTCTTTCCCTCGACGCGAGCACTCGCCATATCGCGAGCGATACCGTTGGCCGGTTGCTTGAGGCCCACCTGGTCCAGTAGTTTTTGAAATCGCTGTCGATCCTCGGTCCCCTCTATGGTGTCCACGCTGGTGCCAATGATTGGAACTCCGGCATCCGCCAACTCTCGAGATAAATTCAGCGGCGTTTGCCCGCCAAATTGCACGATCACCCCGTCCGGCCGGACGCGCTCGCAGATGTTCAACACGTCCTCGGCCGTCAACGGTTCGAAAAAAAGCAAGTCACTGGTATCGTAATCGGTACTCACCGTTTCCGGATTCGAGTTCACCATGATTGATTCGATCCCCAGTTCGCGGAGCGCGAAACTGGCATGGCAACAACAATAATCGAACTCAATTCCCTGGCCGATCCGATTTGGTCCGCCTCCCAGAATCATGATCCGCTTCATATCGGGACGCTTCGGCGGCGTTTCATCCTCGTCTTCGTACGTGGAGTAATAATACGGCGTATACGCTTCGAATTCCGCGGCACACGTGTCGACCGACTTGAAGGTGACCTGAATCCCATGTTGGCGGCGATAGGCGCGTACCGTCATCTCGTCGGTGTCAAAGAGCGTGGCCAGCTGGCGATCCGAAAACCCCATCCGTTTCGCCCCGCGCAGCGTGGGCCGATCCAGATCCTCCAACCGCTCGTACGACCGCAATTCGTCCTCGAACTCAACAATTTGCGACAACTGGTCCAGAAACCACGGGTCGATAGCCGTCCACTGGTGAATCTCCTCCAACGACATCCCCTGTTTCATGGCATAGCGTAGAAACCAGACACGATCCTCTTGAGACGTGGATAACTTGCCACGAATCTCCTCTTCCGAGGGCTGCTGATCGGTGCCCCATCGGTCTTTTGGATCGCAGCCGAACCCAAAGCTTCCGACTTCCAACCCCCGCAGCGCCTTCTGAAAGGATTCCTGGAACGTGCCACCAATCGCCATCGTCTCGCCCACGCTTTTCATTTGCGTGGTCAGCACGGTATCCGCTTCGGGAAACTTCTCGAACGCGAACCGCGGAATCTTCGTCACCACGTAGTCAATCGTCGGTTCAAAACACGCTTGTGTTTCCCGTGTGATGTCGTTCGGTAATTCATGCAAGCGGTAACCAACGGCCAACTTGGCGGCGATCTTCGCGATCGGGAATCCCGTGGCTTTGGACGCCAACGCACTCGATCGACTCACGCGGGGATTCATTTCAATCACCACCATTCGCCCCGTGCGCGGATTAACGGCGAATTGAATGTTGGAGCCACCCGTGTCCACGCCGATCTCCCGCATCACGGCCAGGCTCGCGTCCCGCATCCGCTGGTACTCTTTGTCGGTCAACGTTTGAGCGGGGGCGACCGTGATGGAATCCCCCGTGTGGACCCCCATCGGATCAAGGTTTTCAATGCTGCAGATGATCACGACGTTGTCATCCAAGTCGCGCATCAACTCCATCTCGTACTCTTTCCAACCGTGCACCGACTCTTCCAGCAACACGGCCGAAACCGGGCTTTGATCCAGGCCCCGCCGGACCAGCGTCTCAAACTCATCCCGGTTATATGCCACCGCCGACCCGGATCCACCCAACGTGTAACTGGGCCGAACCACGCACGGTAACCCCATGTCCGCCAGCACGGCCCTCGCCTCTTCCAGGTCGTGCACCGTCACGCCGCGGCACATCTCCAATCCGATCCGTTCCATCGCCACTTGAAACTGATCCCGCTCTTCCGCCTTGGCGATCACGGTGGCGTCCGCGCCAATCATCTCCACCCCGTATTCCGCCAGAACACCGTGACGCTCCAAATCCATCGTCACGTTCAAGCCGGTCTGTCCCCCCAGGGTGGGTAATATGGCGTCGGGCCGTTCTCGCTCGATCACCTTGGCCACCGTTTCCCAGGTCAGCGGCTCGATATAGGTCCGATCCGCGGTGTTCGGATCGGTCATGATGGTCGCTGGGTTGGAATTGACCAGGACCACCTCATAGTTCTCCTCGCGCAAGGCCTTACACGCTTGAGTGCCCGAATAATCGAACTCGCAAGCTTGCCCAATCACGATTGGCCCGGATCCAATCAACAGTATTTTGTGCAGGTCGGTTCGTCGTGGCACGCTGGGTTGACCTTCGCTACAGAGGGTTACGATGAGATCGGGGCAAAATTTCCCCAAGTTAACACTGCCATCGGCAAACTCGCAAGGGGCAGTACCCTCCGATTAAGCCCGGCAGCTCGGGCGTTGCTGTCTTAGCTTTGCAACGTGAGCGGCCGAGGGGCAAGGCAAGGTGGAAGTGGGAGTCGACCGAAACGGCGTCGTCCTTATCGATCCCCGGCCTTTAACCCGCCCCCTTCTTGCTTGCCTTCTTTTGGGGGTGACGGCCCCGACGTTAGCGTGTCTTCGTTCTCAGAAGTCAGGCTGGGTTCGTTCTCGTCTTGGCTCTCGATTCTCGGGTTCTCGGCTGCTTCTGCGGAAATACGGCCCACCGATGGCAGGACGCACCCACGGATGATGCAAAAAACTTGCACTGTCTTGGTGTAACCGTTGGCTCTCGATTCTCGGGTTCTCGGCTGCTTCTGCGGAAATACGGCCCACCGATGGCAGGACGGACCCACGGATGATGCAAAAAACTTGCACTGTCTTGGTGTAACCGTTGGCTCTCGATTCTCGGGTTCTCGGCTGCTTCTGCGGAAATACGGCCCACCGATGGCAGGACGGACCCACGGATGATGCAAAAAACTTGCACTGTCTTGGTGTAACCGTTGGCTCTCGATTCTCGGGTTCTCGGCTGCTTCTGCGGAAATACGGCCCACCGAT
>JBNJEM010000667.1:0-4322 GCA_051745935.1 Planctomycetota bacterium | reverse complement strand
GCGGCTGTGCGTGCGAAGGCGAGCACTGTCTTCGATCAATCCACCTCCAGTGGCGTCGAAAACGACCGTTTCCACTAAGATGGGCACGCAATACCGGCAGAAACCGGCTACCCAGTTCTGAGCACGCTGGGAGTAAACGGGAGAGACGACGCATGTGCATGCCTGGATCAGGGCGTATCCAAGCCGATCAACGAGGGGCTGGCAGACCGTAGGTCGTCCACGGACTGCCAGCCCCGTGCTCTATCCCCCCGCGTGTAGGGTAGAGTTCCATGAGCCGCACCGGCGCCGCCCGTCGCAACCGGGCCCTTCGCAAGATCCGATCCAGCCACGGCCTTCCGCCGCTCGGCTTGCCCGGCAGACGGGCAAAAGCCGCCGCACCATCCTCTGGCACATCAAAGCCATCAAACAGTTCGGCATCTTGCACGTCCATCGATGGAAAAGCTCGGAGCGGGTATTGATTTACAACACCTCCGTACTCCTAGAAGTGGCCGTTCCATCATGTTGACGCAGTACGGTTGTCGTTGAATCAGCCATATCGGACACCTGTACAGCTCCAAGTTGGACAACGGATTCGTTGCCGAGAGAACAAACGCTAGGAAATCCACTTTCGGCGGATATTGTGAAGGCTGATGAGGAACAACACCGCGCAAAACGCCAAGAGCGCTGCAAAATTCAAGGCGACCGGTAGCTTACTCCCCTGGTTCACCGCACCGTGGAGCAAGTCCGCGCCATAGGTCAAGGGGAGCACATAGGCGAAAGGTTGAAGAACGAGCGGCAAATCCTGGACGGGAAAAAAGAGCCCGCAAAGAAAGACCATCGGAAACCGAAAGAAATTCGAAAACGTCTGAGCCTCGAATACCTCGCTCACCGAAACCGCGATAAACAGCCCGAGGAAGGTTGAACTAATCGCGATCAGGACGACCGTGGGCGCCAGTTGCCACCATGCCACCGCACTCAGATCGGCCACGAAGGCCGCCATGATGAGCGGTACAAAAGCGTTCAGAGTCCCGAAAAACACGGCTCCCGAGGTCTTGGCCAGCATGAGAAGCTCAAGCGGGATCGGCGCCAGCAGCAGCCGATCGAAGGACCGCCCCTTCTTCTCGAACGTGACGGTGACCGCGAGCATACTGGTGGTTCCGAAGAGGATCGATAGCGCCATCACGCCGGGCAGCAAGAAGCGGATATCGACGGGGCCGCTCGATTTGACGAAGAACATCAGTGTCCATGCCAGCGGGAAGATGATGCCCCAACTCAAATTGGGTGGCTTGAGATAATAGGTGCGCATGTCCTTTCGGAGGATATTCCAGTACGCGATCCATGGCTTCATGATCCGCCGCCTCCCTTCTCCTTGTCCTTGCGCATCCGCTCCAGTTCGATGCCGGTGATCTCCACGAACACGTCCTCCAATGACGGCCGAAGCACGCGGGCCTCGGTGACCCCGACGCCGCGTTCTTCGAGAAACCGGATCAACGGAGCCAGCTGCAGGGAACGATCCGTCTGCATGCGGAGGATCGAATCGGACATTCGCGTGAAGCGCCGTTCCGGAAACGCCCTGTGCAACGGCTCGCACAGATTCCCGGGACGGCCCGCCAACGCGAATTGAACCACATGCTGATTTTGGACGTCGCGCACAAGATTGGCCAGCGTGTCCAGGCGGACCAGCCTCCCGTCCACGATGAAGCCGAGCCGATCACAGAGTCGCTCCGCCTCTTCGATGTAGTGGGTCGTCAGAAAGATTGTTGTGCCCGAGGACTTGAGATCCGCGAGCATCTGGCGGATTTGGCGGGCGCTGGACACGTCGATCCCCGTGGTGGGCTCGTCCAGGAACAGGATCGGCGGCTTGTGGATGATGCCCGCCGCGATGGCCAGCTTCCGCTTCATTCCCTTGGAGTACGTGGCGAACCGGCGTTCAGTCGCGTCGGTCAGGCTAAACTGGCCCAGCAACTCCCGCGCTCGAGCCTCTCGCTCGGGCCGCCTCATGCCGTAGAGCGATGCGCAGAAGCAGAGATTGTCAACACCGTTCATTTCCGGGTAGAGATTGCTCTCGTCCGGCACGACGCCCATCAGATGTTGGGCCTTCTTCACGTTCCGCGTGACGTCGCGACCGAAGTAACGAATCTCGCCCGCCGTGGGCCGGGTCAGCCCGGTCAGCATATTGATCGTGGTCGTCTTCCCGGCCCCGTTCGGCCCGAGGAAGCCGAACATCTCGCCTTCGCGCACGTCGAAATCGATCTCATCAACGGCGAGTACGTCGGCGAATCGCTTGCTCAGCTCTCGCACCTCGATTGCTGTTGCACTGGCAGTCATCGATCATTTCTCAGTTACATCATTCTGAACGCCATGCCTCGATCGGTTCCAACGCGACTGAACCGGTGGTGAATGGATGCTCCACTCCACCGTCGGCGGACCCGCGGTCGCCGGGATCCCAAGAGGCGAAGGTCTTGGGGCTGTCCTGGTAGATGGCCGCAGCCTACTTGGCGACCGTAATGGCCCGCTCCACGGCCTCAAGATAATCGGTGCCATCTGCCGCAGTCGGTGTCAGGTAGCCGCCTTCGCCCAGCTCATTCCAGGCGTAGATGAGCAGCAGCCGCTGAGGCGTTGCCTTGTTAGGATGTTCGTCGAGCCATCGGACACCCAGCCGCACGAACTCTTCGACTTGTTTCGGCGAACGGTCGGGATACCAGCCTGAGAGCTTCTCGGGCGGCAGCTTGCCTTGTTCCCAGGGACGACGATCCCAACCGGCCATGACAGCCGGTATGTACGGAAGCGGAGTTTGCTTGGCCATCCGATCGAAGATTTCGGCATTGCCGTCGATGAGGGTCTTAAACGGTCTACTCCCCGCGCCATCCTTCCAAGTCAGATTGTAGTTGTAGCCGGTGAGCACATCGAATCCCGCGTTCTTCAGATCATTCAGGTAACGGCTTGGTCCCGTGCAAGCAGCGACCGTCACGCCGGGCAGGCCAGCCTCTTTCGCCTTGGCTCGCAGTGAATCGAGTGCCTTGCGGACACCTTGGACACTGTCAAACGCCTCCCATATTTCACCGGGCAAGAAGAAAGTGATGAGAGGCTTTCCGTCCACTCGCAAATGGGTCGGCTGCTGGAACAACTCAACCCATCGCTCGCAGCAGGCGTTCCAGTCGTTTGGTCCAATGCGAAAGCCGCCATGGTTCGCCACGAGCAAGCAGAACTTGAGCCGCTCTCGGTTTGGGGCCTCGAGATACAAGTCGAGCCCATGGTTCAAAGGCGTCGCCTTGTCCTCGCCTTCCGGGTAGTACCAGCAGAACGACCAAAAGGCCATGCCGTGGTCGGCGCAGTAGTCGATCTGCTGCACGATGTTGACGCTATTGGTTTCCCAGCCCCAGACCGGCTGACGGTCAGCGTACTCCGTCCTGAGGAGATCGGTGACATGATGTGTGTGGCCGCTCCATCCTCCGAAATAGTAGGCCCCAAGCATCGCCCGGCGTTCGGCTTCCTGGCCCGGCGCCGCGCACGGCAGAACAAATATCAGACCGGCCAAAACCACTGCCCTGCACACCCCGCGTTGTCTGTGAGGCGACTTCATTTCTGGCCTCCGGTTATTCACTTGTAATCTTTAGCGGCCGGCTCGCGGCTTTCGTCCGTCACGCAAGGATGCTCGGTCGTATCGCCATGGCACTGACGTATCTGCTCCGAGGTACATTCCTCGGGCTTACCTTTCAATTCTTCCGGCCTCTGGCAGCCGTTTTGGCATTCGCACATGGCTTTTCCTCCTTTGGTAAGGTCTGGGATTCGGATAGATTACCGGCGTCTTCGTGAACGTCCAACAGGCCATCAAGCAGGTCACGGCACTCGGCAATGGCAGGGCCGTTCAATCGGTAGTGCACGAAGTATCCGCGCTTTTCCGCCGCCACCAAGCCGGCGTCGCGGAGTATCCGCAGATGCTGAGAGACGGCCCCTTGTGTGACGTCCAGCTGCGCCGCCAGCGCGCCCACGCACAGGGCTCGTCCTGTGAGCAACTGGATGATCCGCACCCGGGTTCCCACGGACAGGACCTTCATGACGCGCGCCAATTCTTCAGGATCTGTCATCATCCCAATATCCCAACTCCCCGCGACAGCCGTAACTGCGTTAGTATGCACTAATATAGTAATTCAATTGTGGTCCGTCAAGCGTACATCGCGGAAGAATCTACCCGCATGGTCACCGGGCAGCCCTGCATATCAGCCTCATCGCACTCAGCACCAGGGTGGGGTGAGGAAAAACTCCAAGTCGTTGCCATCCATATTGTTGCGCCGTTCGTTTCGCCGGTATTGAGACGAAAGGACCTCTAAGAGACCTAAAAA
>JBNJEM010000666.1:0-4339 GCA_051745935.1 Planctomycetota bacterium | reverse complement strand
TTGGTCGGACTCACGGCGCAGAAAGTCATCCGCGACCGGTATATTTCAGGCGGTTGGATTCTTCCGGGTGGAACGCTGCTCGACGCAAGCCGTCCTCCCCTTGGTCGGACTCACGGCGCAGAAAGTCATCCGCGACCGGTATATTTCAGGCGGTTGGATTCTTCCGGGTGGAACGCTGCTCGACGCAAGCCGTCCTCCCGTTGGTCGGACTCACGGCGCAGAAAGTCATCCGCGACCGGTATAGATCAACAGGCATGGCATACGGCAGGACCAGACCGAACAGATCGAGGACCGGCATCCCCGCCGCGTCCAAGCCGACGGCCGCGAACCCCAAACCGCCGCGGCGCGCCACGTCATCCCCCTCGATCACGGAGACGCGCCGCTGGATCGGCGCCATGGCTGATGGGATCAAGTCCCTGAAACGTTCACTCAGCCACGCCGTCGTCATCGTCCACGTCCTTATCCGGCTCGAAATCCTCCGTTAACTCTTCATCGTCGAGTTCCTCATCGGCGTCCACATCGTCGAACTCGTCATCATCCATCTCGAATTCATCGTCCAACTCTTCTTCGAAATCGTCATCGAAATCCTCATCAAAGTCGTCGTCGAAATCGTCGTCGAAATCGTCGAATTCGTCGTCCATGTCCCCAAACCCCGCCATCCCACTCCACACTCTGGGAACATTTCCCGCCGGCTGACTCGACGGCTCCAAAACATCGTCCCAGCGGTCCAATTCGATATCCAAATTCCGGTCCATGTTCAGCAACCCTAGTTGAATAACCGTCACAAAGCATATACCCGAGTAGTCCGCCAACGCGGGAAAGATGCCTCCCCCCGCTGTCGCAGCTACTCCTTCCAAAAGACGATCCCGCCGTCGGGCAAACGTCACACAAGCGACGAACGCCTCGCCCAACTGCATTGCGGCCGTTTACGCCGGCAATGCTTGGCCACCTCGGTGTCATTGCTGGCCGCCCCAACCATGAGCTCCGAAGCAAACTCGCAGTCTAATCCCCGGAAAACTCAAGCAACAGCGGTGAAACAACAGCGGCGAAACAAGTTTAACTAGTCGACAGCCTCATTTTTGTCAAGCAGCAATCACCGAGGCCCGGCCGGTTGCGGGGCCGGCCTCGCCTCACGACGCCCCCCATCGTCTCCCGGGCCCCTCCGCCCAATTCCGGGACCCGCGCCCACAAGCCACCGGCGGCGGTGGGCGCGAGGCATGCCGGTCGCCCCCCCCATGGACCGAGACGTTTGCCAGAGTGGGCGATGTGGCGACAAAAAAAGGCAGGATGGCCGCACGGCGGCCAATCCTGCCTCATCACGGGGGTGAGAAAGCCTCATTTGAGGAGCCCGCGGAGTGTTCATGCTCGACACCGACCACCAATGACACATGTGCGTTCGGACGTTGCCCGTCCAAACACAAACGGCCGGGACCAAGAGGGAACCTCCCGCCGCCTGTCTCGTGGCGCTCCGACACCGGCACAAACCCGTCGACTCCAACCAATACCCTATCGCGCCGTTGAGCGGATTCAATGTAAAATATCTCAAAATATATGGCAATTAAGACGAATCAGCCAAAGCGGTCGCATTACGTCGGTTGTTCCAAATACCGGCTTTCGCGCCGAGAACGTTCCGGGCTATTTGCCGCTTGGCATCCTGTTACGTATGGTAGTCCGCGTTGATTCGGACGTAGTCGACGGTCAGATCGCTGGTCCAGAATCGCGTGGTGGCGTGGCCCCGATCGAACACCAGTTCAATGTGCGTGTCCCGATTGCGCGCGATGGAATCCGAGACGGCGGAGGCATCGAATGAGGCGGGAATCCCCCGGGCGAACAGCAGAATCCCGTTGACGTACAGTTGCAGCTGGTTGGGGTCGAAGGGCACGCTGGCATACCCCGCCGCCGAAACAATCCGCCCCCAATTGGGATCAGCGCCGGCCACGGCGGTTTTGACCAATGCACTGTTGGCCACCGTCTTTGCAATCCGTTGCGCGTCCTGGGGGGTGGCGCAGCCGGCCACATCAATGGTAATCAGATGCGAGGCCCCCTCGCCGTCAGCCGGTATCATGCGGGCCAGGTCAACGCAAAGCGTTTGGAGCGTTTCGGCGAACCGCGTGAGATCGGGCCCCGACAATTCGTGCCCTCCCGCCTTGCCACTAGCCAACAAAATGACGCTGTCATTGGTGCTCGTGTGCCCCTCGACGCTGATGCAGTTGAAACTCGCGTCCACCGCTCGCTGTAACACGTGTTGAGCGGTGTGGGGATGGAGCGGCGCGTCGGTCATCAAAACGGCCAACATGGTGGCCATTTGCGGCCCGATCATGCCAGATCCCTTGGCAAATCCCACGATCTCAACGCGGCGGGTATCAAGCTGCACGGATCGGGCGGCCATTTTCTCGTGAGTGTCGGTGGTTAGGATTCCTCGAGCCGCATTCAACAACGCCGTTTCATCGTCTCCCAACTGGCGCGCCGCCCGATCAATCCCGGCGCCGATCTTTTCCATGGGAAGGTATTCACCGATGATGCCGGTCGAGAGCACCAAGCTTTGTTCGGCAGCGGCGTCGCAGCTCCGGGCCGCCAATTCGCCCATCTCCAGCGCGTTCTGGAAACCGCGTTCCCCCGTACAAGCGTTGGCGTTACCCGAATTGGCCACCAGTACCCGAACGTGGTCCCCCGGAGTGCGATCGCGGTCCACGGCCACCGGCGCCGCAACAACGCGATTTCGAGTGTACACGCCCGCCGCCACGCACGGTTCCACGCCCACGATCAAGCTCAAATCGAGCTTTTCCGGGGAGCTTTTGATTCCAGCATGAACCCCAGCAACTCGAAATCCTTCCGGAACGGAACGCGCCATTGTACTCCCCACCATAAAAGAAAACGTGGCGTCTCAATTAAACGGGCCGAGCTTGTCCCACGTTGATTGACTGGTTGTCCCGGACGAATTGTCCCGCGCCAACGACCACGGAATCCTGTTTCAACGGTGCCTTACGAACACTCCTTCCTCCAGTACATCGTGTTATCGCGCGTTTGTTCCTCGCATTTCCGTTGGATTAGCGAAGTTAAGCAATAAAGTGGACCTTGGTCATAACTTGGTCCACGCGAGACCAGAGGAGGGGTATTTGTTCACTATGCTCCCATCTCCGGGACGCGCTCTAGAAGGCCTCGGTTTCGGGGAAGCCGTACATCAAGTTGAAGTTTTGCACGGCGGCCCCCGAGGCTCCTTTGATGAGATTATCGATACACGCAATCATCACGATGCGCCCGCGTACCAGCCGCACGGTCACATCGCAGAAATTGGATCCCATCACGTCTTTCGTGGCCGGCAAATGCTCCACGACACGGACGAATGGTTGCCCGTCGTAGAACTGGCGGACCGCGTCGAGTAACTCCTGTTCGCTTGTCTCGCCAACGGGTTCCGCGTAAGCGGTCGTCAAGATCCCCCGATCCATGGGCACGAGGTGGGGCGTGAAAACGACCCGGACATCCTGGCCGCCCAATGAGGAAAGGACCTGATCGATCTCCGGAGTATGCCGATGCCGCCCCACATTGTAGGCCACCGTGCTCTCATTACATTCCGGGTAGTGAGTGGTTAATTTGGGCGTGCGGCCCGCGCCGCTCACCCCACTTTTCGAATCCACGACGATCGCTTCGCTCTTGATGAGCTTCGCGTGCAACAGCGGGGCAATCGCCAAAATGGCGGCGGTCGGATAACAGCCGGGATTCGCGACGAGCGTGGCCTCTGGAATTTGGGCCCCGAATAGTTCGGGCAAGCCATAGATGGCCGTCCCCACCCGCTCGGGATCCACGTGTTTTTGACCGTACCATCGAGCATAGACGTCGATGTCCGTCAAGCGATAATCGGCGCTGAAGTCGACCACGCGATTCCCGGCGTCCAGCAACTGGCGAACCACGTTGGCCGAGGCACCGTGGGGAAGACAACTGAACACACAGTCACAGCGAGCCGCAATCTGACTCGGCTCCAAATTTTCCAGTTGCATGTTGACGCGACCGGCCAATTGCGGATGAATGGCCGCCACGTGCGGATGCCCTTCCTGCCGACTCGTTAACGCGACAATCTCGACCTCGTCGTGATGCAGCAGAATCTTGATCAACTCAAGAGCCGTATAACCCGTCGCGCCCAGAATACCAACACGTACCATGATTCAAAACCTGTCTCGCAATGCTCGTTTCCATCTATTCGCACAAGGAATGGTCCACCGCGAACCCGACCAACGGGAGGACGGACCGCGCCGGGCACCTTTCCAACCGCAAGAATCGTATCTCTTTAGCCATCCGAAGTAAAAAGCAAACGCGTTGTCTCAATAGCCCGCCGTCATCCGCG